>VGYQ01000023.1 GCA_016872915.1 Planctomycetota bacterium
TGCCTATCAGCCATATGACACCGAGGGTGAGTTGCACGATGAACGATCCGCCGCCGACAATCATCGCGACCCAGGCGTGGGCCGCACCGCGAATCGCCGGCTGCTTTGCACGCCGAACCAGACCGATGATGCCAAGCAAGAGTGCGATCGGGCCCGTGACCAATCCCACAACGGGAATCAAACTCGCGATGCCAAAGTAGTAGCCGACCAGCGCCGGGAGATTCTTGTACGGGATGATTCCCCCTGTCGCATCGCCCGTGGCAATCGGCACACTGCTCTGCATCGAAGGCTCACCGAACTGCGGCGGCGTCAGAGGCACATGCACTCCAGGGATGCGGTCGAGCGCAATCCATTCTCGCTGCCCTGGATACCAAGCCAAGGTGCCAAGCGCGGGCAGTTCCCCTGTGCGCAGTTTGGCGTTCACTTGGGCAATGTCGAACGATCCAAGTTGCCGCCCATCAAGTGCGAGGTAGATGCGCGAATGTGCCGCGCCCTGCACGGTGGCAGCGTTCGTTGGAAGCGGTGGAGGATCGAATGGTCCGGACATCGAGGCGCTCTGGAGTTGGAGATTATGTTCCCGCCGGGCCCCCTCGGTTCAACCACCAAAAGGTGCCGTTCAGAACTGACGCGAATGACACCCACGCGAAGTACGGCAACAGAAGCAGTGCACTTCCCAGCGAGACACGCCAGCAAAGCACAATGGTGACACCGAGTGCTGCCCACAACAGCACAATGTCCACGAATGCCCACCCGATGGCTTGCCGGGAGAAAAAGATCCATGGCCAAATCAAGTTGAGCGCCAACTGAAGCGCGAACAAGATGATCGCCCACCGTCCACGGGACCATCCGGCATCGTGGATCAGTCGAACCGCAGCGATGGCGATCATGATGTAGAGGATCGTCCAGACTGGCCCGAAGACCCACCCAGGGGGATTCCACGAGGGCTTCACCAACGTGTCGAACCATGCGCCGGGTGTCATGGCATGATCCAGGCGCTGAAGAGGCTTGCGAGCCCAAGGAACACCAAGAAACTGACGCTATCGGTCACCATCGTGAGAAAGATCGTCGATGCCGTGGCTGGGTCAAACCCAAGCCGTCGAACGATGATCGGCATCGTGCTGCCGGTGGTACAGCCGATCATGAGAGTCACACTCATGCTGGCTGCGATCACCGCGCCAAGATGCCACGAAGACCCCGTGGCCACTCGGATCGTTGCGACCAAACCGCCCACAAGCAGTCCGCAGAACATGCCATTGATCAGACCCGCGGTCAGTTCACGTCTGACATGCGTGAACGCCCTCCCACTGGAGAGCTCGTCCAGCACAATGCCACGAAGTGTGACGGCGAGCGATTGCTGTCCCGCGTTTCCCGACTGATTGGCGATGATCGGCATCAGAACCGCGAGCAGAGCGATCTCCGCAATCATCCCCTCGAATTGGAACACCACAATGGCCGCGATCGCGCTCGTAAAAAGGTTGACAATCAACCATGGGAAACGCCCTCGCAGCTTCTGGCGGACCGTGGAGTACACGCCCTCCTCCTTGCCCGCACCCACCATGCGCTGCGCATCTTCGGTGCCCTCTGCACGAATGATGTCGATCACATCATCCACTGTCACGATGCCCAAGAGCCGCTTGGAGGCGTCCACCACGGGCAACTCGAGATAGTCGTAACGCTCGAACTCGCGCGCAACCAGTTCACGGTCCATTTCTGGCTGCACTGCATCCACCCGACGCTCGCAGATTTCACCGATTCGCTCGTGACTCCGCGAGACCAAGAGTCGTTGCAGACCGATTGTGCCGAGCAGTCTGCCCTTCCGGTCCGTCACGAAAGCCTGCTGCGCACTTTCGACAGGCTCCCCGCGGCGGATGTGTTCGATCGCTTCACTCACCGTCTCCTGCTCGCGTACCGAGAGGTACTGCGTCGTCATCATGCCGCCCGCACTCTCCTTCGGGTAGACCATCAACTCGCGGATGCGAGACGCAGTATCTGGGCCCATCAGGGACAGCAGGCGATCGCGGTCCGCCTTGGGCATCGCCTGCAAGAGATCGGTCGCATCATCCGGCGCCATCTCCGCCAACACGCGCCCTGCATAGCCGGGGTCATCATCGATGAGATCCTCAAGCACGCTGACCGCAAGCGGCGTCACCATGTGGCTCAGCGCATCAGCCGCGGCATCGACATCCATCTCGCTGACAACATCGGATGCTTCATCCTCTGGCAGCGTTTCAAGAGTGTCCGCAGCATCCGCTGCTTCCTGTGCTTCCACCGCCTCGGCGATTTGCTCCGCCGACGCATCGGATTCAATCAGATCATCGACTCGCACATCCTCTGCACTCTCGATGGTCGGATCAACGATGCCGTGACTGTCAGGCTTCTCCTCGGGTGCCATGATCAATGCCCCTCGAAAGCATCGACGCGGTCCCACTGCCAAATCACACGATTTTCATGCTCGAACCCAAGCACGCTGATCGATCCTGCTTTCAATCCAAAACTCCGCCCACGCGTCGGCACCAGCTCAAGCCACACGGCTGCGAGCATGCGCGTGAAGTGACCATGCGAAAACAGCAGCACATTCCCGGGCGTTGCAAGGCAGCGTTTGATCACGCGTTCAGCACGAGCAGCAACCGCATCAATGCTCTCGCCCCCGGGGCAGCCCACACGCCAGAGGTCCCATCCGGGACTCCGCGCGGCGATCTCTGCTGAAGTCAGCCCTTCGTAGTCGCCGTAATCCCACTCGGCGAGCCCCTCTTCCACCTCGACCGTTGCGCCGAACCCGGCATGGCGCGCCGTTTCAAGCGCACGGCTGCGCGGACTCGACAGCACCAAGTCGAAACGCTCGGCAGCCAAAGCGGGGCCAAGTTCGTTCGCTCTTGCAACACCCGCCGCTGTCAATGCGATATCGCTCCGACCCGTGTGGCGCCCGTTGACACTCCACTCGGTCTCTGCATGTCGTACCAACCAAATCTGTTTCGCTCGGGAGGGCATGGCTTCTCTGTGCACATTACCCTGCGCACCACGCGAGCGTTTCGCGCATGGGACCTCATGACGACGGATCAACGACCACAGGTCATCTCGCAGCGCTCGGGTCGTCTGCTGACGCTCACGCTGAACGACCCCCATCGCCGAAACGCCCTCGGGACGGCGCTCTTCGATCAGCTTGAAGCCGCGCTTGACACGGTGACTCCAAGGGTCACCGACGACGCACCCTCCGTCATCGTTCTCGGCGCCCATGGCAGCGCATTTTGTGCCGGATTCGATCTCGAAGCATGTGTGCAGGATCCTGATCTGCTGCCAATCTTTGTCGAGCGGCTCGGACAACTCACCACGCGGATCCGTGCACTGCCAGCGGTCGTCATCGCACAGGTGCAGGGAGCCGCGCTCGCGGGCGGGTGTGCGCTCGCAATGTCCTGCGACATCGTGCATGCGGCAGCAGACGCCACCTTCGGCTATCCCGTTCATCGCATCGGAGTTTCGCCCGCGGTGAATATTCCCATGCTGCTTGCTACGGCGGGCCTCGGCGGGGCTCGACGCATTGCGCTCTCGGGGGAGATCATCCAGGCATCGCAAGCCAAATCGCTTGGCATGGTGCAGGACGTGCATGCCGATGAACACACGCTTCGCAGCGCTGTCGCGACATTGGCCGAGTCCCTCTGTGTGAAGAATCCACACGCCTTGCGGACCACGAAGGATTGGCTCAATCGGGTGGACGGCACGGACCCGACTGGTTCGCTCGGATCGGCCGCGGGCCGCGCGGCGCAAGCAACGATCGATGTGTGCCGCACCACCGAAGCGCGCAACATGCTGGAGTCATTCTGGAGCCAACGACGTTCGCGCCCATGATCTGCCGCACCTCGCCACAGACGCCAGCTTCGATCGCTGCACTACCCTTCACCGCACCATGAACGAGCGCGCTTCCCTCACCATCGCGGACGGCTGCGCCACGATTGTGCTGCGCCGAGGCGAGTCTCGGAATGCGCTCGACTGCGACACCATCCATGCGCTGCGCGCGTGCATCGATGCGGCGACGACCCAGTGCAACCACACACCAGGCAACATTCGATCGCTCGTGCTTGCTGGTGAAGGCAAGAGTTTCTGCGCAGGAATGGATCTGAAGGGCGTTCTGCATGATGCCGTTCGCATGGGCGACATGCTGCGCGGACTTTCGTTGGCACTCCTTGCACTGCGACGGCTTCCTGTGCCAACGATCGCACGCGTGCAAGGCGCGGCGATCGGCGGTGGCTGCGGCCTTGCGGTGGTCTGCGATTTCGCAATCACGCACCCCGAAGCGAAGCTCGGTTACCCGGAGGTCGACCTCGGGGTTTGCCCTGCCGTTGTTGCGCCTTGGCTTGTGCGCCGCATTGGTGCAGGGCCCGCACGCGCGATGCTGCTTGCAGGTGGAACGATGGGCGGTGAAGAGGCCGCTGCGCGCGGACTCGTGACACGTTGCGTTCCCGCCGCGGATCTTGATGCTGAAGTTGCCGCACTTGCGAAGCGGCTTGCGACCGGTGGCGCGGAGGCGCTCGCGTGCACCAAGCGCATGCTGAATGAACTCGACGGCTCGCTCGATGAGAAGATCGCAGCAGATGCGGCAGAACTCTCCGCACGCGTCATCGCGGGGCCCGAAGCACAGGCCTCACTCGCGCGTCTCTACGCGCCAAAGCCGAAGGAAAGCGCTGCAACGAATCCTGCACGCTGACGACTCACCAACACATCCCGAGATACCCCCCGATGCTCCCCATTGAAACAACCAACGACGGCATCGCCATCGTCACCCTGACACCAAACCCCACCAAACCGCGCGGCGGCGTCGTGGTGCTCGACAGTTGGCTCATCGCACAGATGTCGGAAACGCTTGATGCAGTCGCTGCGTCGGCACCACGAGGATTGATCCTGCGCTCATCGAGCGAGCGCGTCTTCATTGCGGGCGCTGACCTTGCGGAGATTGATGCACTTGATGATGCGGCACTCGACGTCTACCTGCAGGCGGGCACGGCAGCGTTCACCAAGTTGCACTCCACACGCTGCCCGTCGATCGCCATTGTTCAGAAGACCGCACTCGGCGGTGGCCTCGAAGTCGCCATGCACTGCGATGGCATACTCGGCGTCTTGCCAAGTGCCACCGAGAAACCGTGGCGCATCGGACTTCCCGAGGCGAGTCTTGGTATTTGCCCAGGGTGGGGCGGAACGCAGATGCTGCCTGCACGCATGGATCCCGCCACGGCGATTGCCGTCACGGCAAGTGGCACAACATCTTTGATCGGCGAAGCAGCGCATGGACTTTTGGATGGAACCGTGAACACCCTCGCCGATGCGCTGCCCGCCGCCTGCGCGTGGCTCGCCGCACATCCGCGAACGCAACCCCTCGCACATCCGCGCTCCATCACACCGGCAGATGCCCCACGTATCCGTGCGGCGCTCGCGCAGGCGCGAGCATCGGTTCCCGCATCCGACGCTGCGAACGCCGTGTTCGACTGCATCGAAGCGGGCTGTGCTTCAGGCTGGAAAGCGGCCCTTGCGCTCGAACGCGCAAAACTTATCGCCCTTCGCCATACACCCTTTGCTCGAGGAAAGCTCGAGCAGTTCCTGCGCGGCTGAACAATCGGATCGCGGGCAGTGCGTCTATCTCGCGAGTGAGCCGCCTAGCCCGATCCCCCAATCCGTGATTCCACTATTGGAGCCCACATTTGGGCTATCGTTAGATGTCCGCCCCGATAGACCCACCTTCACGCACCTCTTCGATCAAACCCATGACCACTCATCAAGGACCATCGTCACTTTCCAGCGATCTCAAGAACATCTCGGAGAAAGACCGCAAGCAAATCGAAGCGGCGCAGGAAATGCTTGGCCCGGATCCCGAGACGATGGGCCTCGTGAAGAACTATTTCTGGGGCAACTTCCGCGAAGATGTGGTGCTGCCCTACCCAACTCTTGCACACGAAGAGACGGAGCGCTGCAACGAACTGCTTCGCAGACTCGACCAGTACTTGCGCACCGAGCATCCGACCCATCTGATCGATCAGGAACAGCACATTCCTGAATGGGTCGTGCAGAAGTTGTTTGATCTGGGGGTGCTCGGCATGACGATCAGCCGTGATTTCGGTGGCGGCGGCTTTGGCATCACCAGTTACAACCGAGCACTCGAGCGCATCGGTCGTACATGCGGATCAACGGCAGTGCTCGTATCCGCGCACCAGTCCATTGGATGCAAGGCGCTCATGCTCTTCGGCACACCCGATCAGAAGCAGCGGTTCCTGCCGCGTCTGGCGAAGGACACGCTCAGCGCGTTCTGCCTGAGTGAGCCGAACGTCGGCTGCGATGCGGGCGGACAGGAAACGCGCTGTGAAGTCAGTGAAGATGGCCAGTACTTCGTGCTCAACGGCGAAAAGAAATGGGCAACATCGGGCGCACTCAGCGGACTCTTCACAGTCATGGCGAAACAGCGCGTCACAGACCCAAAGACCGGCAAGACAAAGGAATCGGTCACGGCGCTGATCTGCACGCCAGACATGGAGGGAATCGACATCTTCAGCCGCAATCGCTCCAAGTGCGGCATTCGGGGCACCTGGCAAGCACGCGTGAAATTCACGAACGTACGGGTGCCGCGTGCAAATCTTCTGCACAAGGAGGGGCGTGGACTGAATGTTGCACTCACCTGTCTGAACTATGGACGCTGCACGCTCTCCGCCGGCATGCTCGGAGGCGCGCGATTTGCCTTCGAGCAAGCAACGAAGTGGGCGAAGTACCGCCATCAGTTCGATCGTTCGCTCGGTGAATTCGATCTCGTGAAGGAAAGGCTCGCGCGCTGCGCGGCCTATGTCTACGCGATGGATGCGATGCTCTACATGACCACGGGCTTCCTCGATCGTGGGGACAGCGACATCATGCTGGAGACGGCGATGTGCAAGGTGTTCTGCAGCGAGTACGGCTACCAGACCGTGAACGACGCTCTCCAAATCATGGGCGGGGAGTCGTACATGACGGAAAATCATGTCGAGCGCATCTGGCGTGACTCGCGCATCAACACCATCGTGGAGGGCGCGAACGAAGTCATGCACACCTTCCTCTGGGCGTGGGGATCGAAGCAGCTTGGTGAGTGGATGCTTGGCATCAAGAAGAATCCGATCCGCCAACTCGGTGCTGCGGCGCGACTCGGAGGCGAACTCTTTATGTCCATGCGACGCTCGGTACCCAAGTGCACCAAGGTGCATCCAAAATTGCAGCGACATGCGCAAGAACTGATGTTCCGTATTCGTGACCACTCCTACAACGCCAAGATGATGAATCTGGAGCATCAGGAGTCGCTCATCAATAACCAGTTCATCCAGGCACGACTCTCCAACTGCGCCCTTTGGATTCACGCGATGACCTGCACCCTGAGCCGCTGCGATGCAAACATCCGCGCGGGACTGCAAGGCGCCGATCTTGTCCATGAGCTGAAGGTCGTTGACGAACTCTGTGCCATCGCCACCGCACGCATCGACGAAGAGACTCGCGCTCTGCGCTGGAATCACGATGCAATCGACCGAAGCTGTGCAGATTCCGTGCTGGATCGTGCGGACCTGCTGAGCAACGCGGACTACTCCATCCCCGAGCGAACCCCCGTCGTCGCTGCGCGCGGTACCGGTCGGCCTGTACCTACCGATGGCATCAAGCAATTCGGCAGTGGATCAGCGTTCCACGGCAGCAAGGTGTAATACCCAAGTCGCCCCGCCACAGACGTTTGGCGCGGGGACAGCGTTCGCGATTTGGATCAGACCAAGGTCTGTCGGTACCCTCCACCCCTCGCGGGTCAAAGACCGCACAGTTTCACCTGATCCTGGATCTTCTTTCACCCCCCCTATCTGGAGCATCGCATGCACATTTTGGAGAGCATGGTTCAGCACGGTCATGAGCGCGTCGCCATCTGCAATGACCCGGCAACGGGACTTCGCGCCATCATCGCCGTCCACTCGACGGTGCTCGGAAACGCCCTCGGTGGAACGCGCCGTTTCTTTTATTCGAACGACAACGACGCGATCTTTGATGTGCTGCGCCTCTCGGAGGGGATGACTTTCAAGAACGCCGCAGCAGATCTCGCTCTCGGCGGCGGCAAGAGCGTGATCTTGCTGAAGAAGCAGGGCGACCAGCCCACGGAAGCTCAGGGACGTGCGATGGGTCGCTTTGTGGAAAGCTTCAACGGCTCGTACATCGCCGCCGAGGATGTCGGCGTCAGTCCGCAGTTTTGCGACTGGATGGCGCAGGAGTCGCGCCACATCATGGGAGGCGAGGCGGTCTCACACGGCGGCGATCCCTCGCCCTGGACAGCGCTCGGGTGCTTCAACTCCATGAAGGCATGTCTCCGTCATCTCGGGCGGAAGGCTGACTTCTCCAATCTCTCAGTCGGCGTGCAGGGATGCGGTGCCACGGGCTACAAGCTGGCGAAGCTGCTGCGCGCCGCCGGTGCGGCAGTCATGGTGACCGACGTGCATATTCCCACCATGAAGCGCGCTGTCGAGGAGCTTGGTTGTGTGGCAATCGGCAACGACCGAAATCTCTTCCACGAGAAACTCGACATCCTTGCACCCTGTGCCATGGGAGGCGTTCTGGACCACAACACAGTCGCCAACCTGCGCTGTGAAATCATCTGTGGAACCGCCAACAATCAACTGCTCAGTCCACAGCAGGAGGGCGCGGATCTCAAGAAGCGCGGCATCCTCTACTCGCCTGATTTCATCGCCAACGCAGGTGGTGTGATCCGCCTTGGCGGACTTCACCTCGGTTTGACGGAGGCGGAGATCGATCGCAAAGTTGCGGCGATCGAAGAGACAACGCTCACTGTGCTCCATGAGTCCACTCATGCACAAAGCACTTCGGATGCTGCGATTTCCTATGCCCGCCGGAAGATTGACGCGGCACGCCACACCAAGGGTGCGGCCACCGTCGGCGCAGGTCGCTGAGACCTTTGCGGCATGAAGCCCGCTCGAAGCAGAGGCGGCGGCTGTTGTGGCTGCACAGGCGTTGTGGCTGTGGTGGCGCTGATCGCTGTGGTGATCTTTGCCGTCCGCTGCGATCTCATCGGGACAGCCCAGCGCCTTCGTGCGCTCGTTCGGGATGCACTGACGTTCAATCTGATGCAGAGCACCGTGCAGCAATCGCTCCTCACTGCACTCGGTGATCTGCGACCAGACGGCGGCCTGGTGGTCGGCTGGCGTGAAGTGCAGGCGCGAGTCTTCACAGATCGAACGACATCCATTGGCGTCTTTGGCGTTCAGGTGCCTCTCGGATCCGTCCGTATTGAACTGGATGTGCCGGGAAATCGCGTGCAATATCTGCTGCCAGAAGGCGACGGATGGAGCGCCTCTGCGCTCGACGCGAAGACCATCCTGCTGACCGTACCGCCACCCGCCGTGAATGATCGTGTCGTCGAAGTGCAGTCCGACCCCTCGCGCATTCGCGTGACCATCGACAATGACTGGATGGAACACATCATTCCAAGCGGCGGGGACATCGACAAGGCAAAGGCATTGATCCGTGCCGCAGTCATCGAAGCCGGTGGATCGCGCCCGGCGCTCGCTGAAGTTCGGCTCGAAGCTCGAAACACCGCGCGCACATTCTTCGGTGGGCTCTTTTCACAGACCACAGGCTCCGACGTGACCGTGATTGTTCAGTTTTCCGATGAAGTGCCGGCCGATCCGGCTCCGCTGCACAAGCCATGAGTGGTATGGAACAGTCGGATGCGATAGTCGGTGCTCGTATCGACTGCTCTGGTGCACTCAACTATCCATCGCAGCGACAGCTGGTGTTCGGTCGCGAGATGATTGCCACAAGCCAACCGCTCGCTTCGGAGGCAGGACTCGCTGTCCTCCGCGCAGGCGGTTCTGCCGTCGATGCAGCGATCGCGGCCGCAGCAACCCTCACCGTCACGGAGCCGACGACCAATGGCCTCGGCGGCGATGCGTTCGCGATCGTGTGGGATGGTTCGCGACTTCATGCTGCGAACGGCAGTGGATGTTCACCTGCACTGCTGACACGCGCATCCCTGACGGGCGATCGAATGCCAACCGATGGATGGGTGCCCATCACAGTCCCAGGGCAAATCGCTCTGTGGGCGGATATGCATGCCCGATTTGGACGGCTCACATTCGCGGAACTCCTCGGACCAGCCGTCGACATCGCGCGTGATGGATTCCATGTTGCACCACTGACCGCGCAACTCTGGTCGCGTGCTGCAGCCACGTATGCCAAGCGCACCCATGTGGACGCGTGGCGCTCGACGTTCCTCGTGGACGGTGCCGCGCCCTATGCGGGTCAGCGTGTGCGCCTGCCCGATCATGCGCGCACGCTCGAATTGCTTGCCGCCTCGAAAGGGGCGCACTTCTACCGAGGAGATCTCGCGGATCAGATCAGCCGCGCCTCTTTGAGTGCGGGCGGCCTCCTCCGCTCCAGCGATCTGGCCGCACACACCACAGAGTGGGGAGACACCATTTCGATCCCCTACCGAGGGCTGCGCCTCCACGAAATCGGCGGAAACAACCAGGGGATCGCCGCACTCATCGCCGTCGGAATCCTTTCGCACTTCAACCTTGCGGCGGCAGACCCCGACTGTGCGGACACTGTTCACGCGTCGCTTGAAGCAGTGAAGCTTGGATTTGCTGATGCACATGCGCATGTCGCCGATCCGCGGTTCATGCGCACGTCAGCCGCGACACTGCTTGCGCCAGAGCGACTGCGTGAACTCGCGGCACGCATCTCGCCCAGTCGCGCACAAGACTTCTGCGCGGATACCCCACGGCCAGGCGGAACGGTCTACCTGTGCGCGGCTGATTCGCGCGGCCA
Source organism: Planctomycetota bacterium (assembly GCA_016872915.1). Classification (GTDB taxonomy): domain Bacteria; phylum Planctomycetota; class Phycisphaerae; order Phycisphaerales; family SM1A02; genus F1-60-MAGs104. Next base: position 10,819 of record VGYQ01000023.1, read on the forward strand.
GATGGTCTCGCTCATCCAAAGCAACTACATGGGGTTTGGGTCGGGTGTCGTCATTCCACAAACAGGCATCGCCATGCAAAATCGAGGCGCATGCTTCACACTCGCAGCCGGTCATCCAAATGAGGCGGCGCCGTCCAAGCGCCCGTATCACACGATCATGCCGGGATTCATCACGCGCAGCACTCCCGAGGGTGATGTGCCTGCGATGGCATTTGGTGTGATGGGCGGCTTCATGCAGCCGCAGGGACACCTGCAAGTCCTCACGCGCATGGCAGATCACAAACAAAACCCGCAGGCTGCACTGGATGCTCCTCGCTGGCAGTGGATGCGCGGACTGGATGTGCAGATGGAACCGAATTGGCCTGAAGCGACAATCCAATCGTTGCGCGAACGCGGACATCGCATCACGATCGCCGGAGAACGCAGCGTCGCCTTTGGTCGCGGACAGGCGATTCTTGCAGTCGCCGATGGATTTGCTGGTGCGAGTGACCTTCGAGCCGATGGATGCGTGTGTGCGCGCTGAATGCGCCGCGCTACACTTCCTCCATGCCTATTCAGACGGTTTTCAAGGCGGAAATCGAGCGCATCTCGATCCTCGACGAGCACAACCAGTTCGATGAGAAGCTGGGCGCAGGCCTCATCTCCGACGAGGATCTCGTGCGCCTGTACGAGGCGATGTCCTCGTGCCGATACCTCGACGAAGTCGCCTTCAAGTTGCAGCGCTCGGGTCGTATGGGCACCTATCCGCAGAACATGGGGCAAGAGGCCACGAGCCTCGGTGCCGCGTATGCACTGAACAGTGATGATTGGCTTGTCACTTGCTACCGAGAAAACTGTGGGTTGTTCTGGCGCGGCGTTCCAATGGAGTCGATCCTGCTGCACTGGATGGGTGATGAGCGAGGCAATGCGATGCCCGCGGCGCATTATGCGACGCCGATCGCCGTGCCGATCGGTACTCAAATGCTGCATGCGACCGGTCTCGCATGGGCGAGCAAGTATCGCGGCGAATCGCGCATTGCATGCACTTTCTTTGGAGACGGCGCGTCGAGCGAGGGGGATTTTCACGAGGCTGCGAACTTCGCGGCAAATCTTGACATTCCCGTCATCTTCTGCTGCCAGAGCAATTCATGGGCGATCAGCGTTCCACAGCGCATCCAGTGCAGCGCGCCAACGGTCGCGCAGCGTGGCATGGCCTACGGCATGCCGTGCATGCAGGTCGATGGGAACGACATCTTCGCCTGCGTCTATGCAGTCAAGGCGGCCGCCAAGCGTGCGCGTGAAGAATCGCGCCCCACCTTCATCGAACTCGTCACCTACCGCCTCGGCGATCACACCACGGCGGATGATGCGCGCCGCTACCGCGACCAGGCGGAAGTCGATCTCTGGAAGCTTCGTGATCCGCTGATCCGAACACGAAAGCTCCTCGAGACCAAGCGGCTTTGGGATTCCTCCAAAGAGGATGCGATGCGCCAGCGCATCGAAGTCAGCGTGAACGCCGCCGTTGCGCGCGCGGAGGAGATTGCTGCGCCGCCAACGAGCGATGTCTTCGATCACACCTTCGCGCAACTTCCGCCGGATCTGGTGCGTCAGCGCGATTCACTCCAGACGCATTCGCTTGCCGGCGAACAGGCCGTACATACGGAGGGACACTGACCCATGGCAAACCTGAATCTTGTGCAAGCCATCAATCTTGCGCTCATCCAAGAGATGGAGCGTGATGAACGAGTGCTGCTGCTCGGCGAAGACGTCGGTATCAACGGTGGCGTGTTTCGTGTGACCGAGGGACTGCAGGCGCGCTTCGGCGCTCGCCGCGTCGTTGACACACCGCTCGCCGAGAGCGGCATCATCGGAACTTCGATCGGTCTGGCGATGGGTGGGCTGCGGCCGGTCCCCGAGATTCAGTTCGAGGGCTTCCTTGGGCCCGCCTACGACCAGATCTGCAGCCATGCAGCGCGCATGCGAACCCGCACACGCAGTGCGTTCACCGTGCCGCTCACGATTCGCGTTCCGGTCGGTGGCGGCATTCACGCACCCGAACTGCACAGCGATTCGCCCGAGGCGATCTATGCGCATCAACCTGGCATCAAGGTTGTCATGCCCAGTTCGCCCTACGACGCGAAGGGGCTGCTCATCAGCGCCATTCGTGATCCTGACCCCGTGATCTACTTCGAACCCAAGCGCATCTACCGTGCCTTCCGCGAGGAAGTCCCCGAAGACGAGTACACGATCCCGATCGGCAAGGCACGCACCGTTTGCGAAGGCACAGATCTGACGATTGTCAGCTGGGGCGCGAGCGTGATCCAGTGCATGCAGGCCATCGAGAAATCGAACCGTTCGATCGAACTGATTGATCTTCGCACGATCTATCCAATGGATATCGACGCCGTGACAGAAAGTGTCCAGAAAACCGGTCGCTGCGTCATCGTGCACGAGGCGCCTCGAACATGCGGCCTCGGTGCGGAGGTTGCGGCCACGATCATGGAACACTGCTTCCTCCATCTGGAAGCGCCGGTACAGCGTGTCAGCGGTTTCGACACGATCATGCCGTACTACAAACTTGAACTGTCGTATATGCCGGACGCCTCACGCATCAGTGGTGCGATCGAAGACGCGCTGACCTTCTGAAGCCGTGCCCAACGCCACCCTATCCTGCCCGCCTGTCTGATCCCAACACCTTCCACCACCCAACATGGCCGGACTCAAACAACCTGCAGATAAGAGCTACTTCCTTCTGCCAGACCTCGGTGAAGGTCTGGTCGAGGCAGAATTGATCCGATGGCTGGTGCGTGTGGGCGACCAAGTCAAGGAGTCTCAGCCGATTGCCGAAATGCAGACGGATAAGGCGCTTGTGGAAGTACCAAGTCCGTGGGCTGGCACAATCAGCGAACTCTGCGGCAAAGAGGGCGAGATCATCAAAGTGGCGAGTGTTCTCATTCGCTACGGCACCTCGGGCGCGAAAGCGCAGCCGAATTCTGAACCGGCGGCAGCCCCCGCTTGCATGTCCGCACAAGTTGCTGCAGGTGTGAGCAGCGAAGATCAAGGAACGGTGGTCGGGAGCGTCCAGGGAACGCTTGACGTATCGAGCCGCTTTACGCGCCGCAGCGCCGAGCATCTCGTCCCGCAGCAGAATGGAAAGTCGCTTGCCACACCCGCCGTGCGTCGCATCGCACGTGAGTTGTCGATCGATATCAATCATGTTCAGGGAACGGGTCGCGGGGGTCGTGTGACGGCAAGCGATGTCGAGGGTTTCGCGCGCGGAGCCAAGGGTGGAGTGCAAACCGCCGCACCACTCGCCGTCTCTGCCCGTGCGGTCCCGGTTCCGACCGGTGCCCCCCCTGTCGACCGCGATGGCATCGCGCAGCGAATCCCCTTCCGTGGTGTCCGCCGAAAGATCGCCGAAGCTCTTGCCCGTTCCGTGCAGACAGCGGTGCACTTCACCGCGACAGACGAGGCAGATGTCACTGCGCTCGAGGCGAAGAAGCGCGAGTATTCGCGAGTCACGGGTGAGAAGCTGTCGTTGCTTCCCTTTGTGATCATGGCAACATGCCGTGCGCTGCGGACCTTCCCTGCGTTGAATGCGAACGTCGATGACGCCGCGAGCGAGATACTGCTGAAGGGTGTCATCAACATGGGACTTGCCGTCGATACTGACGTTGGGCTTATGGTCCCCGTCATTCGCGATGCGGATCGCAAGTCCCTTCTTGAACTGCGCCGCAGCATCTCGGATCTTGCTGCACGCTGCCGCGATCGATCCATCACGCGTGAAGAGTCGCTCGGTGGCACCTTCACGATCTCCAATGTCGGATCGCATGGCGGACTTTTCGCAACGCCGATCATCAACTACCCCGAAGTCGGCATCCTTGCAGTGGGTCGCGGGCGTGAGCGTGTGCTCGTCAAGGATGGCAAGTTCTATGCCGGTGTCGTTCTGCCCCTGTCGATCTCGTGTGACCACCGTGTCGTCGATGGCGCAACGGCAGTTCGCTTCCTCGGCGAAGTCGTACGGCTCCTCGAGCACCCAGACGAGTTCATTTCCTGACGCGGCGCGCACCTGACTGGCCAAAGCGCCACGACCACGCATGACCAGTGGCATGGGCCAACGCATCGCTGATCCGAGCGATCCTCGACTCGACGACTATCGATTCCTTCGGGACCGCGATCTCAGCGGAGCGCGCCGAGCAGAGGGTCTTCTCGTCGGTGAAACACTTCCCATCATCGACATCATGCTGGGCATCCCAAATCTCACCCGCAGCGTGCTTACGTCCCCACGTCTTGCCGAACGCACAGCGGCGGCGATTGCCGCATCGAGACATCCCCATACGCCGCACTTCGTCGCGGAAGAATCCACGCTCGCTTCGCTGGCGGGTTTTCACGTGCACCGTGGCGCATTGGCGATCGGCGTACGGAGCGCGATCGAGCGACACCAACTGCGGAGTGATCCGTTCCTTCGGGGAACGCTGCTCGTCGCCCTGGATGACGTGAGCAACATGGACAATGTCGGCTCCATCTTTCGAAGCTGTGCGGCGTTCGGCGTCGATGGCGTTCTTCTCTCTCGCCACTCGCATGACCCGCTTTATCGAAAGGCACTTCGCGTGTCGATGGGCCATGCGTTGACCGTGCCTTTCACATGGTGCGATGACTTGGCCTCATCACTCTGTGACTTGCGCGCCGCGCGTCCTACCCTGCATGTTCTTGCCGCCGATGCGAGTCCAGATGCGACATCCATCGACGATGCGTGCGCTCAGCGCGCTTGTGGTGGGCAGGACGGTCATCCACCACCAACCGTCCTCGTGATCGGTGCGGAGTTTGCGGGCGTTTCTGCTGCAGTACGCGATGGGGCGAATGCATGTGTGCGAATCCCCATTGCTCCGGGCGTCGATTCCTTGAACGCAGGTGTGGCAGCGGGGATCTGCCTGCACCGACTGTCGCAAATCGCTCAGAAATGACCAAATACTTTTCCGAACCGCCCTCCCGGCCCCGGCGTACTGCACAGGTCGAAAGGAGAAGGCAATGCGATTCGAGGGCGGCGACGAAAAAGGGATGGATGGGACCTCAATCTGGGATGCACCCACTGGGATCAGGGGTTGCTTGATCCCCGGAAAACGCCACGCTCCATGGCAACGATCACTTGCACGCGCGCTGCTTCTTACCTGTCTTTTCGGTACCGCACAGTCGCCGCGTGCGGCAGCAGCTGCCAACACCGACACAAGCACAGGGCAAACCACTGTCCGCGGGGAATTGCAGTATGCGCGCAATCTGTCGCGCGCATTCCGCGAGGTGGCACGTGCGGCACAAGCAAGCGTGGTATCCATCACCTGCATTGACCGACCTCCCTTCTCCCCGAGTTTCGGGCGCAGCACTGGTCAGCCCAGCATGCCCTCGCCGCTCAGTCCACAGCGCGCCCCGCGGAGTGGACAAGGGACGGGTGTCATTTACACGGCAGATGGACTGATCATCACCAACCACCATGTCATCGATGGCGCCGATGAGGTCCTCGTGACCCTCGATGATGGCCGCGAGCGTGTTGCACGCGTCGTTGGAACTGATCCTGAAACGGATCTTGCGGTTGTGCGTGTCGATGAAACTGGGCTGAAGGCAGCGCAGTTTGATACGAGCGACTCAACCGACACGGGTGATTGGGTGCTTGCACTCGGATGCCCATTTGGACTTCGGCAGACTGTGACCGCGGGCATCGTGAGTGCGAAGGGACGCGATGGCGTCGGGCTTTCAACGCTGGAGGAGTACATCCAAACGGACGCTGCGATCAACCCCGGCAACTCGGGTGGACCGCTGGTCAACCTCGATGGCAAGGTCGTTGGCATCAACAGCGGTATCGCATCACGTGATGGCGGCAACATGGGTGTCGGCTTTGCGATCCCGGCGCATGTTGTGCAGCGCGTCGCTTCAGCACTCGCCACTGGTACGCAGGTCCGCCGTGGATGGCTGGGCGTATCGATGCAGGAACTCGACCGCGAACTTGCCAAGAGTTTCGGACATGGATCCAACAACGGCGTCCTTGTTGCAGCGGTGTTGCCAGGGACGCCCGCCTCGCGTGCAGGCATTGAAAGTGGCGACATCATCATTGCCATCGACGGCACGACGGCAGCCACGCCATCGACGATGATGCGCATGATCGCAAGTCGTGAGCCTCAGGCGCGGATCACCTTGGCCCTCCTGCGCGAAGGTGAGCGAGTGGAGGTGCAGGCCGTGCTCGGTGAACGCCCCAATCAGGGACGTGTGGAGCCTGCCGAGGAACCAGTGGTCATCCCAAGTGCCGCGGAGAAACTGGGTATCGATGTGCTCGATCTCGATGCAGACACAGCTGCAGCGCTGCAGACACAGCAGCCTGGCGTGGTGATCGCCTCGACGCTTGATGGCGGTCCTGCCGCACAGGCTGGAGTGCAGCCAGGCGATGTGATCCGTGAAGTGAATGGATCGGCGGTGCGTACTGTGGCTCAGCTGCAATCGATGCTCGAGCGCGCGGGGTCGCGTGCAATGATTCGGATCCTTGTCGAACGAGAGGGCAAAACACGCTTCACGATGGTGAAGCCCATGCCCTGAGAACGAACATCTTTCCCCCGCTCCGAACGAGCGGGGAACCTGCGAAGCGTTTTCGCGGGCACCAACCACGGCAGAACGCCCTCTGCCGTGGTCTTCTTTTTCAATTCGCACGACAGAGATGGGGGCGACGGCGGTCTTTGCATCGACCTATGCTTTGAGGTCCGATGCAGTTTGACGAGTCATTCCAACTGCCGCTTCATCACCGAGTGATCTTTTCCGCGGCGCTTCTCGATCCATCGAACCGTGTGCTGCGGGATGTATTGGCAGGAAGCGGCGCGCGAAGAGCGATCGCATTCGTGGATGCCGGTGTGGAGAGCGCTCATCCACAAGGTGCGCGTGCACTGCAAGCGTGGTTCCATGCACAAGCGTCTGCCGGCCACATGCTGCCCGACCTCTGCAGCGTCGACGTCGTTCCGGGAGGCGAGGGAGCCAAGAACGACTCCACTGTTGTCGACCAGGTCATTGCCGCGACGGAGCGGCACTCCATCGATCGCAGGAGCTTTGTCATCGCCATTGGTGGTGGCGCGATGCTGGATGCGGTCGGCCTTGGTGCAACGCTGGCACACCGCGGTGTGCGACTTGTACGCATTCCAACCACCACCCTCGCCATGGACGATGCTGCGATGGGTGTGAAAAATGGCATCAACCGATTTGGAAAGAAGAACTATGTCGGTGCGTTCGCCGTACCGTGGGCCGTCCTGTGCGACGAGACCTATCTGGAGACACTCAGCAGTCGCGACTTCCGAGCAGGCTTCAGTGAGGCGGTCAAGATTGCCTGTCTGCGAGATCCATCCCTCCTGACACAGATGGAACGCGATGCGGCACGGATTGCTGCGAGAGACATCCGTGTGTCGATGCCGACCATCGTTCGATGCGCACAACTGCATCTGGAACACATCACGCGTGGAGGCGATCCCTTCGAACTTCGTGAGGCGCGCCCACTGGACTTTGGGCATTGGTCCGCACACAAGCTGGAGTCGCTGAGTGGATTCACCATACCCCACGGTGAGGCTGTGTCCATCGGTATCGCACTCGACTGTGCGTATGCGCAGCGCATCGGCTTGCTGCAGGAGGACGACGCGGTGCGTGTGACGGCATGCCTGCGCGCACTGTCTCTGCCTACTTGGCACCCGCTGCTCGAGAACATCGATGGGCTCCTGCGTGGACTGGAAGATTTCCGCGAGCACCTTGGTGGGGTGCTCACCATCACGCAGCTCACGGCCATCGGTGCATCGGTCGATGTCCACGAGATGGATGCGGCCGTACTTCGTGCAGCAGTGCGTTCGCTCGCTCCATAGGATGCATGGCATGTCGATCCCGCTGAAGGCACGCGAAGTCGCAGACCGCTACTTCCTTGAGCACCGCGCAAAGGTGCTTGATCTTGCCGCATTTCTTGACCGTTACGACCGAGCTGCGCAGGCGGGCGGTGAACCCACCACCGATCGCAGTGAAGATGTTCGGATGCGCGCCATGGTGGCCGCGATTCGCCAGCTCGTGGATGGCCAGCCCGATCGAGCACGCCGCGTGCTCGAACTGTGGAGCGATCATTCGACGGAACCGATTGACCGGGCGCCCATGAAGGGTGCCATCGGAGCTGCCCCACTCCAGGACCGCTGACGCATGTACATCGATCCGCACATCCACATGGTCTCGCGCACAACCGACGACTATCGGGCGATGGCGCTCGCAGGTTGCGTGGCGATCACAGAGCCCGCCTTCTGGGCTGGGTACGACCGATCAAGCGCACAAGGCTTCGTTGACTACTTCCGCCTGCTCACGGATACCGAACCTCGCCGCGCTGCTCAATTCGGCATCCGCCATCACACGTGGCTCTGCATCAATCCGAAGGAAAGTGAAGACATTGGTCTCGCGCGTGAGGTACTTGCAGAGATTCCCTCTTTCCTTGATCGTCCAAATGTGCTCGGCATCGGGGAGATTGGACTGAACAAAAACTCGCGCAACGAATTGACGGTGCTGCATGAGCACATCGCACTTGCAGCAAAGCATCAACTGATGATTCTCGTTCATACGCCGCATTTGGAGGACAAGTTGAAGGGAACGCGCCTCATCATGGATGCGATTCGTGAACATGGCATCGACCCAGGCCGAGTGCTCATCGATCATGTCGAGGAACACACGGTTGGCGAAGTACTGCGGCGCGGTTTCTGGGCGGGCATGACGCTGTACCCGGACACGAAGTGCACGCCGCAGCGCGCAGTCGACATCTTTGAGATGCATGGCACGGAGCGACTCTGGATCAACTCGGCCGCTGACTGGGGGGTGAGCGATCCACTGGCCGTCCCCAAGTGCCAACAAGAGATGCGCGGGCGCGGACATCTGGAGGCGGCTGTCCGCAAGGTCTCATTCGAAAACCCCTTTCGATTTCTCTCGCAGTCTGGTCGCTTCTCGACAGGCCGCTGACCTCTAGGTCACTGCACGCCAAGATCCTTCAGGACGCGCACGGCACAGTTATGTCCCGCTGCTCCGATCACGGAGCCCGCAGGATGACATCCGGCACTGCATGCATACAGACCTTGAACGCCGGCGGAGTACGGCATGCGCTGATCGAAGCCAAACGTATTGTCGACATGATGGATGTGGCCGTGCGTGATCCCGATCTCCTGCTCGATCTTCGGCGGAGTCAGTACTGCGGTATCCACGACCTGCGCTGAAAGTCCTGGGCAGAATCGTTCGGCAACAGAAATCAGATGGCGCACATAGGACTCCTCATGATCCGCCCACGATCCGTTTCGCAGACGATTGGGAACCCATTGGATGAAAAATGCGGCATTGTGATGTCCCTCCGGATCGCGCAGCGATGGGTCCACCTGTGTGTGGATGTACCACTCGATGGTCGGGAATTCAGGCAGCTCACCGCGCATCGCCTGATCGAAGCCAGCGCGAATCTCCGCGATGGGATCGCTCCCCTGCGGCAGCAAGTGCATGGTGCCGCGGTGCTGACCGCGTTCTTCTGGCAGACAGCGAAACACAGGCAGGCCACGCAGTGCCATATTGATCTTCATGGTCGTGCCAGGTCGCTCAAATCCATCGATACGAGTATTCAGCGCATCGGGAATCGCTGCCCGGCCGACGAGCGCCCGAAGGCGAAAGGGATCTGCGCCACTGATTACGCAGCGCGTACGAATGTGCCGACCATCCGCCAACACCACTCCATCAACAAGGCCACTCTGCAGCGAGATACGTTCCACGGGCGTGCCCGTCTCGATCGTTGCACCGTGCGCTTGCGCCGCGTTGGCGAACGCCCGTGCGATCGCTCCCATCCCGCCACGAGCGACCATCCATGTGCCGTCACTGCCTGGCCATCGACACATGTTGTGAACAAGAAAGTTCATCCCCGTACCGGGCGTGCCGAAACTTCCGCAAAGACCCGAGAACCCATCGGTCACTGCATACATCGCCATGAGCAACTGACTCTGGAACCCGAAGCGAGCGAGGTAGTCCTCAACCTTTCCGTGGACAAGGTCCAAGAACACGTGCTGCAGCGATGGTCGTATCCACCGTGCCGCAGTCGCCTCCGCCGAGAGCGGTTCCTCCAGCCAACTTGGCGCGAGATCGTCGCGCAGTTGACTGATCTCCTCGGCAAGCGCACGGTTCGCCCGCCAATCCGCTTCCGAGAACATGGCCAGGAACTGGCTGCGCATCGCATCGTGGTCGGTGCCGAAGAGCAGAAAGCGACCATCCAGCATCGGCAAGAAATAGTGCGGGTCGCGTCGGATGACCTCCAATTTCACCCCCGTGCGCTGCTCGATCTCGGGAGGCATCAGACCAAGCAGATACGAGGCCGTTGATGTCGCAAGACGAGGGACCTTGCGAAAGGGCCGTTCCGTTCTCGTCGCACCACCGATGATCGCTCGCCCCTCGATCACATGCACCCGGAGTCCGGCCCGAGCGAGCATCGTTGCAGCCACCAACCCATTGTGTCCTGCACCGACAATGACCACATCTGATTGCGGGTGTGTGTTCACGCCGACTCCGAATGAGCTGGCTTCACTGTGTTGGTGCGTCGATGCAACGCACGCGGCGAGTGCGTCCCAACGACTGCCGATATGCCGCCCACGATTGATGCGAGCACTGCAATCCAAAACGGTGTTGCGCTGATCGCGCCACTTGTGCGCGCAGCAAGGAGCCCGATGGCAGCCGTCGAAAACAGCAGGCCTGCGAGCAGATAACCGCACACCCGACCGCCACCCCACCAGACGGCTGCGAATCCGCCGCACCATGCGCTTGCTGCTGAGACCACGAGAACGACGACGACCTGCGAAAGCGACGACGCATCATTCGCGCGTATGTCCCAGAACCTTGGCCCGAGCGTGAGATCCACGAGCGTTGAGAGAAACATCACCGTCACAACGACTGCCGCGTAGCCGAGCGCAATGCCGAGCAAAAGACGAAAAATTCGCACGTCGACACTTTACAAGCGCAAAGCCACTTCTAGCCTCATCGGTCCAGCGCGGTGCACGGAAGCCCGCGCCATTCGCACAACCTGCAGAATGATCCTGCAGCACGGAGGCTCATCATGACATCGCTCCCCTCATCGTCCGCTTCGCCGTCCACGAAGGAATCGATCGCACCAACAAAGTCGCAGGGCATCGGGTGGGGAATGTTCCTGCTCGGCGGATCGCTTGCTGTCGGACTTGTGCTGGCATCTCAATCACTCGGTAATGCGATCGCGCACTTCAATGACACGGCTGCGCCGATTGATGTGCGCGGTGTCGCGGCGCGCGATGTGGTTTCAGACCGGGCATCGTGGAACGCCACAATCTTTGCTCGTGGCAAGACGCTTCCCGAGGCGTTTGAGATTCAGCAGCGTTCCACGGCTGCGTTGACTTCAGTGCTGACCGCATCGGTGCTCGCAAAGGACACGATCGAAATCTCCGAAATCGACACGACGCGCATCTACCAAAAGACTGCTGACGGCAAGGACACTAATACGGTCGAGTCGTATGTGTTGAACCAACGCGTCCGCGTCTTGAGCGACAACGTGAACGCTATTGCCGAGATATCCCGCGGCTGCACGAACCTCATCAAGAATGGCATCGAGATCGAATCTCACTCGCCATCGTTCTGGGTGTCATCGCTTGAAACGCTCAAACTTCAACTGCTTCGTGAGGCAACCGAGAACGCTGCCGAGCGGGCAAGGTTGTTGGCGGCAGGATCAAGCAAGGGAGTTGGCGCACTGCTCGATGCTTCGCAAGGGGTCTTTCAAATCGTGCCGCAGGGATCCACAAGTGTCAGTGACTATGGCTACAGCGACACCACCGCGATCCGAAAGAGCGTCCGTGCCACCGTTTCGCTCCGCTACGCGATCGCCCAGTGATTTCAGCCCACATCGATGACGGGCGGGTGCGGAGGGCGATGATCGACCATAATGGTCGGATGCACCCGCCTGTCATCGGTATTACCGCCAACTTGGTGCGCGATCCACAGGGACGACTGCGCCATGAAGTGAAGCAGACCTATCTCGATGCGATCATCCGAACGGGTGGCGTTCCCATTCTTCTGCCCGCAATCGCTGAGATCCGCGCCACGCTGCTGAAGCGCTGCGATGGCATCGTGATCACAGGTGGTGATGACATCGATGTCCGTCCCTTTGGTGTCGCTCTCCATCCAGAGGCACAAGTGATGGAACCGGCACGGCAGGAGGCGGAGTTCGCGCTGCTTCGCGCACTCGACGCGCAACCAGAACGACCCGTGCTTGGCATCTGCCTTGGCATGCAACTCATGGGTGTGCACGCGGGCTGTCCACTGATCCAGCATTTGCACGACGTCAAGCCTGATGCCGACCGTCACAGGTTCGACCATATCCACACGGTCGAAAGTGCACTCGGCAGTGGTCCAGTCGCGAGTTGGCATCATCAGGCCCTCGCAGCCCCTGGACCGTTTGATGCGATCGGGTGGAGTGATGACGGCGTTCTCGAAGCGATCCGATCCCCAAAGCGCCCCTTCTATGTGGGCGTGCAGTGGCACCCTGAACGGACGGCAGATGCCACCATGGGCGATGGCATTGTTGCCCAGTTGGTACACGCCGCACGCGAGCACGCCAACACTTCGGTCATGCAATGACTGCACTGACACTTGGCTATTGCACGAATGTGCATGGCGGTCCGTCGCTTGCACAGACGCTGGACGGTCTCGAACGTCACGCCGTTGCGGTACGCCGATTGCACGGCCGTGGTGCGCCCTTGCCGATTGGACTATGGCTCAGCGCCCAAGCGGCGCAGGAGATACTCACGGCCGACGATGGAGCTGCTCGACTGCGTGATTGGCTCGGGGAGCGGGCGCTTTCCGTTTTCACGCTCAACGGTTTCCCCTTTGGTGATTTCCGTGCAGCAACAGTCAAGAAGTCCGTCTACCAACCTGATTGGCGTGACCCACGGCGGGTGAAGTACACGACTGCGCTCGCAGACATTCTCGCTGTGCTTTGTGGTGGCGGCGGCGTCTCTGTCTCCAACGGAACGCCGATTCACGAGGCGTCGATCTCCACCCTTCCGATCGGTTGGCGCGATGGGTTCTCCCAGAATGGCTGTGGACAGGATGCGGCGCTTGCGGCGGCGCATATCGATCAAGTGGCGCGTCATCTCCGTGTGATCGAGGACCGCACAGGGCTCTGCATTCACCTCGACATCGAGCCCGAACCGGGCTGCATGCTCGATACGTCACAGGATGTCATCGACTTCTTCACGCAAGCACTCCGTCCGAGCGCAGCTCTTCCCGATCCGATGCGCCACGTGCGCGTCTGCCATGACATCTGCCATGCCGCGGTGATGTTCGAATCACAGGTGGATGTGCTGGCGAACTATCGGCGCGCAGGAATCCGAATCGGCAAGGTGCAGGTGTCAAATGCCCTCGCGTGCGATGGTTCCGAACGCGCGTTTCGCGCGCTGCGGAACTTCGATGAACCTCGTTTTCTCCACCAGACATGCGTACTCGATGGGGCCGCCAAGGTGCATTTCTTTGAGGACCTTGGAAGCGCATTCGATGAAGCACCCAATGGCGTCTGGCGTGTCCATTTCCATGTCCCTGTCGATCTGGAATTCGTCGGCCCGCTCAGCACCACCCGCCACGACATTGAAGCCTGCTTCGAGGCGATCGAGCCTGGAGATGGAATCCGACTCTTTGAGGTCGAGACGTATGCCTGGGAGGCTCTGCCGATTGATCTCCGCCGCGATAGTTTGGCCCATGGCATTGCCGATGAACTGGCATGGACACAGCAACGGTTGAATGCCCTCCGACGCACATGACCCCCGACCGCAGCGCACGGACGAGTGGACTTTGGCAGTGGCTGGCACTGCTCCGCGCATCCAATACGCCGACAGTGTTGGCGGACTGCGCAGTCGGCATTGCGATGGTCGCCGCCATTCGTGCGAGCTTGTCCTACCCCGGCTTGGTCTTTGACGGGCTCTTCGAGGTCGTGTGCGCGATGTGCGCCCTGTACTTCGCAGGAATGGTGTTGAACGCAATCGTCGATCGCGACATCGATGCCATTGAACGCCCCACTCGTCCCGTGGCAAGCGGACGAATCCGTCTCCCTGCCGCCTGGACGGCATTTATCGCACTCCTCACCATTGGCTTGTCGTTTGGCATTGGCATGACCACCGGATTCGTGCCATTGGCTGCTGCCGCACTCATCGGTGTGTGGACCCTTGACAAAGCTCGCCGATCCCAGTCGATCATGCTGCACCGCATCGGGCGGATGTGGATCGCCGTATCGCTCCTTGGAGCGGCGGCATGGCTCGCTGTGATGCTGATGACGGATCCTTTCGATCTCACCGGCTTCGAAGAGGATCGCGCACAACAGATTCGCATTGGCTGGCGGGCAACGACCATGCCTGTGCTGCTGCTTTCCCTCGCCGCAATCTCGTACAACCTTCTCCACAAGCGCACTGCATGGTCTGTGATACTGCTCGCGGCGTGCCGGTTTTTCGTACCCGTTTCAGTCTGCCTCGCACTCCTTGCGCGAACTGGCTCGCTCGACACAAGACTGCTCTCGATGAACGCGGGCAGCGTTCTCGCAGTACTGCTGCTCCCACCACTCGCCATTGCACTTCACACACTCATGCTTTCGATCGTGGCTCGGCGCGAAGCGGATCAGCATTTCACCGAGGCACGATGCCCACACTGTGGATATCGACTGCTCAATCCATCTGCCATCCGCTGCAGTGAATGTGGCTGCGACCTCACCGCACGACCGCCTATCTGTAGCCATCCGATTCCACCTGCACTCCGTGTTTGGCTCCCATTCCTGGCGGCGGTCGGACTGCTTCCGGCACTTGTGCTGTCCGCGGTCTCCATACGTGAGTCTCTCGGACTGATGCGCGCAGGTGCCGCCACAGGCAGCGTCATGCACCTCGTGCTCATCGCGCTCGCTTGTGTCGCTGCATTGTGCTTCGTGTGGATCTCCCTGCGCGGCCTCGCTGCAGCACTGAATCATCCATCGCGTCGCCCCACAGGAGTCGCGGCGCTTATCGCCGCACTTGCGCTGCTCGATGCATGTCTGTGTGCCCTGCTTGGTCAGCCGCTGTTGCTTGGCGTATGCGCCGCACTTTGGTTCATCACGCGCACCTTGCAACGCAGAACCGCGGGGAGCTGATCACGTCACGATCGCCTGCCCTACCCTCTCACAGCCGTGGCAAAGCGACTTGCGATTCTCAATGTGGTCGGCCTGACGCCGCACCTTCTTGGCGCAGCGACTCCAAATCTTGTCGCCTTTGCGAGGCGCTGCGGAGGAATCCGATCGTTGGTGCCCGACCTACCTGCGGTCACAAGCACTGTTCAAGCGAGCATCCTGACAGGCACGCGGCCAAGCGAACATGGCATCGTCGGCAATGGATGGTTTGACCGAGATCTGAATGAGGTGCACTTCTGGAAGCAGTCGTCTGCTCTTGTGCAGCGACCAAGACTTTGGGAGATCGCACGGCGCCGTGATCCGCGGGTCTCCACGGCGAATCTCTTCTGGTGGAACGCAATGCATTCTGGGGCGGATATCACCGTCACCCCACGCCCCGTCTACTGTGCGGATGGTCGAAAGGTGCCGGACATTTGGACCACTCCGTCCGCATGGCGTGATGAGTTGCAGTCTGAACTCGGCGCATTCCCGCTCTTCCACTTTTGGGGTCCCGCCGCGGATATCCGATCGACGCAGTGGATCGCGCGCGCGGCCATGCTGACTGTCGCGCGGCATGATCCGACCATTACGCTCGTCTACCTCCCCCACTTGGACTACCCGCTGCAGCGTCTGGGAGGCGATGCCGCAAACCCACATCTGCGTGCCGACCTCCGCGAGATGGATGAAGTCTTCGGCGTACTGCTGCGCTTCTTTGATGACCGTGGCATTCGAGTGATGGTGTTGAGCGAGTATGGCATCGCATCCGTGAAACGCCCCGTGTATTTGAACCGCGTACTGCGCGGCGCTGGGCTTATCGCTCTACGAAACGAACTCGGACGTGAGCATGCCGATGTCGGTGCATCGCGGGCGTTTGCCGTATGCGATCATCAGGTCGCGCATATCCGTGTGACAGGTGCCGACGATAGAGGCGCCGTGGCCGAACTCCTACGTGCCACGCCTGGCGTGGGAGAAGTTCTCGATGAAAGCGCCAAACAAGCGGCAGGCCTCGCGCACCGCCGCGCGGGAGATCTCGTGGCCATCGCCGCAGAGGACAGTTGGTTCGCCTATCCGTGGTGGAACGACGATGCGCTCGCACCCGACTACGCGCGAACCGTCGATATCCACCGCAAGCCGGGCTACGACCCGTGCGAACTGTTCCTCGATCCCAAACTCACGCTTCCGAAGGCACGAATTGCGCTGCGTCTGCTGCAGCGGCGACTCGGCCAGCGGGCGCTCTTGGATGTCATTCCGCTCGATGCATCACTTGTACGTGGATCGCATGGACGTGTGGAGGGCGCGCACGCGCTTCGCCCTGTCCTCATGGTGGATGACACGGACTCCGACGAGCTCGAAGTACCGGCACATCAAGTGCTGCCATTCATCCTGCGCCAGGTGTTTGGTCGGGACGGATGAACGACTCGACATCTCGGAACAGTGCCGCATCATCGGTGCCTCTCTGAGCGCAATCGATGGCGAGAAACCGATCAGCTCCGATCAAGTCACGCGCGAGTTCGCGCGCTGCCGTCTGCGGCGCGACCATACTGAGAATGACGACCATCCCCTGATCAAGCAGAAGTCGAGTGACCTCTGCAGCACGGCGGAGATTCTCGCTTCGGTCCTCATCACTGAAGGTCAGATCGCGACTGAGTCCTCCCCGCAACGCTTGTCCGTCCAGCACGAGCGCCGCGTGCCCCTGCTGCCACAGGTGGCGCTCGAGTGCAAATGCACGTCGCGTCTTCCCAGACTTTGGGGGGCCAAAAAGCAGGATCGCGGCAGGTCGCTGCCGCCATCGAGCCGCACGCGCAACGGATTCTGTTGCACTCCGATCCGCAGGCGGTTCAATGGTTGGTGCCGGCTGCGTCGCCCAGTGGGCACGGCGCGGATTCGGCTCGTGTGGATCGCCACTGCGCACCATGCCCGCTGCAGCCGTGGCATGCGTCACACGATCGATCAGAATGAGCGCACCAAGTGCACGCATCTGCCGATAGGGCTCCACAACAATGGTCTGCTGGGTGACGATGTCCACGCGCCCGACTTCATTCCACTCAATTGAATCGCGCGCGTGCTGCGCCAATGTGTCCACATCCACGACATGACGAATTCGAACAACCGTTGCCGGCACGGTGCGCGTTCCAATTCGCATCAGGAAGGACGCCCCAGCCATCAGCGGCGTCTCATCCATCCATACGAGGTCCGCCTCGATCGAGTGACAAGGGATGGGTTGCTGTGAGCCGCCGACACACGTAATCACATCACCTCGGCTGCAGTCGACCTCATCGGTAAACGTCACAAGAACACTTCCCGGTGCGGCGACAGACTTCCTATCGCCACCATCCGCCTCGGCACAGGCGATGCGTGCGATGCGGGTCTCCCGACCTGACGGCAGCACCTGCACGCGGTCGCCAACCGTCACGCTCCCCGATTCGATGCGCCCTGCAAATCCTCGGAAGTCTGGCGAGGGGCGAAGCACTTGCTGCACAGGCAGACGCAGTGGCGCATCGGCTGCCGGCCTCATCACGGGCACGCTCTCGAGCAACTGAAGGATCGTGGGTCCCCGATACCACGGGGCATGGGTACTCGGGTGAACGATGCAGTCACCGTGCAGCGCGCTGATTGGGATCACCGTTGGCTCAGGAGTCCCAAGCCGTGCACACCATGCAAGAAACTCACGCTCGACGGAACGAAAACGCGCTTCATCCCAACCAACCAAATCCATCTTGTTGACGGCGGCAACCATCTGCGGCAAGCCAAGAAGTGCCGCAATGAATGCGTGACGCCGCGTCTGCCGCGTCATGCCATGGCGCGCATCGATGAGCGTGATCGCCAACTGACAGTGGCTCGCGCCTGTCGCCATATTGCGTGTGTACTGCTCGTGCCCTGGGCAATCCGCAATGATGAAACTTCGATGCAACGTCGCGAAGTAGCGCCACGCCACATCAATGGTGATGCCCTGTTCACGTTCCGCTTTCAGGCCGTCCACCAACAGTGCCAGATCCACATTGCCACCCTGCGTGCCATGGATCTTGCTGTCTTCTTCGAGCGCCTTGCGATGATCGTCGTACACACGATCGGTGTCGTACAGGAGGCGTCCAATCAGTGTGCTCTTGCCATCATCGACAGAACCGCACGTCAGAAAACGCAGCAACTCCAACGACCGATATCGATCGAGAAATGCGCCGAGCGTCTCGCCTTCGTTCAACATCGAGGACATCAAAAGTAGCCCTCGCGCTTCTTCTCTTCCATGCTGCCTGACTGATCATGGTCGATCAGTCGGCCCTGCCGCTCGCTCGTGCGTGCACGCAACATTTCCTCCACAACCTTCTCGATCGTGTCCGCACGACTCTCGACGGCCCCACTCAGCGGATAGCAGCCAAGCGTTCGAAAACGCACCATCCGCTCTTGCACGTGCTCGCCTGGTCGCAGAGCGAGCCGATCATCATCTCGCATGATCAACAGCCCATCACGCTCGACCACCGGCCTGGGCTGTGCGAGATACAGCGGTACGACTGGCAATCGGTGCTGCAGCACATAGAGCCAGACATCGAGCTCTGTCCAGTTCGACAGCGGGAACACACGCATGCTTTCGCCTTCATGCACGCGCGTGTTGGGAATATTCCACAACTCGGGACGCTGCTGCTTCGGATCCCAACGATGGCTGCGATCACGGAAGCTGAAAATGCGCTCCTTCGCACGGCTGCGTTCCTCGTCACGCCGTGCGCCACCGATTGCCGCGTCATACCTTCCCGCTTCGAGCGCCTGACGCAGTGCCTGCGTCTTCATGACGTCCGTATGTACGCGGCTCCCATGCGTGATCGGTGAAATGCCCTGTCGAAGCCCCTCCGGGTTGGTGTGGACACGGAGATCGAGTCCGAACTTGCGCGCCGTCTCGTCACGGAAAGAAATCATCTCTCGGAACTTCCACTTCGTATCGATGTGCAGAAGTGGAAAGGGCGGCTTCGCGGGCCAAAACGCTTTCAGCGCGAGATGCAGAAGCACGGTCGAATCCTTGCCGATCGAGTACATCAGGACAGGCCGCTCAAAGCACGCAGCCGCTTCTCGAAGGATGTGGATCGCCTCCGATTCGAGATCATCCAAATGGGTCCAGGACCGATCGTGCATGTGCGAGAAGCGTAGCGGTTGGACTACGCTGCCTTGGTCTTTGTCGGCACACTCAAGAGCATCGGTCCATGAACGCACCCCGCCCAACTCCAAATGCCGTCCCTCATGCGAAACGTACTGCCGTTGATCGCTTCGCTCTGCTTGGGCGGAAAGGTTGCACGATCTGGCTGACGGGCATCCCCGCCGCAGGCAAGACCACGATCGCTCTCGCGCTCGAGGACGCACTTCTCACCGCTGGCACGTCGTGCATCGTGCTCGATGGCGACACGCTCCGCCATGGCTTGAATGCAGGACTTGATTTTTCTGACGCAGGTCGTGCCGAAGCGGTACGTCGTGCCGGTGAGGCTGCGCTGCTGATTGCCGAGAGTGGCTCTGCTGCGATTGTGAGCATGGTGAGTCCCCTGGCTGCAGATCGGATGCGTGTGCGCAACCGTCACGCAGATGCATCGCTGGCGTTCCACGAAGTGTTCGTGGATGCACCCGTGCCTGTCGCAGAGGCGCGCGATCCCAAAGGGCATTACGCGCGCGCGCGCAGCGGCGATCTCCCATCATTCACAGGCGTCAGTGCACCCTACGAGCCACCAACTGCACCCGCACTTCATCTTCGAACGGATCATGCGAACGTTCGGCAGTGTGTCGATGCGATCCGCGCCATCATGACGAAGTAGGAAAGTCACGTGCGGCGATTCTGGATACCTGTTCTCCTCTTGGTGGCAACAGCGACTGCACTTTTGTTCCTGCAACGTGCAACCATCGAATCATCGGCACGCGAAGTTGCTGTGGCGCCACCAAACCCAGCAACCGCGCCACCTCCGTCAGCCGCTCTGGTTCCGCCCACACGAGATACGTCGGACACGACGGCAGTCGATCCGCGCGGCACAGGTTCCGAGCGCGATCCATACCGACTGAACTGGCCGATCCTGATGGCGGCAGAGCGGAGTGTTGGCGCGGATGGAGATATCACTGTTCCATCCAACATCGCCAGATATGACGGAACACACGTCGAAATCAGCGGTTACCTCGCCCCACCTGTCGCGGTCGATCAGACTTCGGAGTTGCTCGTGATGCGAAACAGATGGGATGGATGCTGTATTGGAACGCCACCCACAGCGTTCGACTGCATCGAAGTGGCGCTCAGCCAATCCGTATCAGTGCGCGGGCGCCACCTCATCTCGTATGGAACCATTCGGGGCAGAATGCGCATAGAACCCTTCCGTGTCGGGCGATTTCTACTGGCGCTTTACCGCATTGAAGAAGGGACAGTCGACGGCTTTGGCCGCTGATGTACTTTCCCCCCCTTCCCTGCAATGACCCTCACTCCCCACCCCATCGCCCCTCGGACATCCGACCGTCAACCGA
Source organism: Planctomycetota bacterium (assembly GCA_016872915.1). Taxonomy (GTDB): domain Bacteria; phylum Planctomycetota; class Phycisphaerae; order Phycisphaerales; family SM1A02; genus F1-60-MAGs104. The sequence goes on from VGYQ01000023.1 coordinate 31,481, forward strand.
TCAGTGATCTGGGTGCGTTTGAGATCGTGCGACGACTGCCAGTGACGACTTGGGCATTGCGACCGAACATGGAAGTCCCGCAAATCGAGCCCTGCCATGAAACGGCGAATGCGCTCCTCGCTCTTGGACGGCTCGCGGGATGGCTTGATGCGGCGGAGTGGCGCGCCGCCGCAAAGGCGAGATTGCAGCTTCGGTACTCGCTCCCCGTTCCCACTCCTCCCATTCGTACCACTCAGGCCTGGCTTGGTGCAGCAGCAGGTGGCGAGTCAGGCATCGCACATGTACCTGCGCCACCGGCATGGCTCGCCACGCTCATGCCCCAATGGGAACGAACACTCCGCGGGATTCAGCAAGATGACAAGGGCGATGGCACGCTGCTGCACCGCAAACTATGCAGCGCATCATGGACGATCTGGCTCTTCACACTATTGCAGCCATACGGGGAATCATCCCTCGCCGTTGCTCGCGCTCACGCTGCATCCATGGTGAGCAGTACGGCGGCAACCGCGGTTTCGATGGTCGCGGGTACTCCCGCCGATGACACGGCGTGCGCCGAGTATCGAACACTCCTCGGCACAACACTCGACCGCCACCGCTTCGAACGCTGGCATCGATTCTGGCTGAAGCTCGTTGCGAGCGAAGCCCAGCAGCTTCAGGCATTGCTGCTGCGGCTTGATGCAGCTCGCACAAAACTCGTCCACGCTGCGGAAGCGATGCGAGCACCAAGACACTGCGTACTTCTCGCGCACACGCTTGTCGAACGACCACAGATCACCGTCAGCGATGCGGCACAGACGCTCGATATCACCTTTCGAGCGGCACAGGCGATCATCGAAAAGTTCGTATCACAGGGTTCCCTGCGTGAAGTCACAGGGCGCAAGCGAGATCGTGTCTTCGCCTGCGATTCCCTCAGCGACCCGATGCTTCCTTGGTCGCCGCCGTTGAATCTTCAATGAACTGACTGGCGTCGCCACTCTTCGGCACTTCTGCAGTTGGCATCGCGTTGGGCGAGTTGGGAACACCGGCGCGGTAAAAACGCGCGACATAGCGGTAGAGCTGACCTCCGGGTTGCGCGGGTGACCAAGAGGATGTGGGCGGCATCGGCGTGAGCGAAGAGGACACCATTCCCTCACCCGCTGGCCGTCGTCCATTGTCGAGTCCCTTGCCCCACTGCACACTGTTGGCACCGACTGCACACGCAGCGGCAACCGCCTCGGGTTCACCGAAGCCTGCGCCCGCCGAGAAGGAGGATGTTCCGATCAGTCCACTGCCTTGCGGCTGGGCGGCGACGACCTGAACACTTGCTGTTGCCGGGAACCGATCGCCCTGATAACTGCTGAGGAACTCATTGGAGCAGCCGACGAGCAGGAGTGAAAGGAGGCTCAAGGTGAGTATTTCGAGGCGAAAGACGCTTGGCATTCGCGCATCGTAGGGGACAATGCTGCTGTGCTCCGCATTGGACCGCTCACGCTCAAGACGCCGCTGCTGCTCGCACCAATCGCCGGGCACTGTGACCTCCCGTTTCGCCTGCTCTGCCGCGAACAAGGTGGTGTTGGACTCGCGAGTACTGATCTGCTGAACTCACGCGCGATTCTGAACGGTTCTGCCAAGACCCTTGAACTTGCGGCAACCTGCGCTGCCGACGATCCCTGTGGCATGCAACTGTATGGCAACGGCGATGATCCCCTTCCCGAAGCCGCGTGCTGGGCAGTCGATCATGGTGCACACCTGATCGACATCAATATGGGTTGCCCCGTCGACAAGGTCGCCAAGAAGCACGGGGGATCGTTGCTGTTACGAGATTGCAGCGCCACCACGCTTCTTGCCGAACGCATTGTGAAGGCAGTCGAGCGCCACTCGGGCGGGCGCGTGCCTGTGACGGCCAAGATGCGGCTGGGCTGGGATCCAGAGCACTTCGTCGCACCAAGACTTGCACGCGATCTCGAGTCCATCGGCATCCAAGCAGTCACTGTGCACGGACGGTGGACGGTTCAATTCTTCTCTGGGAAAGCCGACTGGGCGCGCATCGGTGAAGTCGTCAATGCCGTCCGCGATATTCCCGTCATCGGCAACGGCGACATCACTGAACCAATGCATGTCATCTCGATGTTGCGTGAGACAGGTTGTGATGGCGTAATGATTGGTCGCGGCGCACTTCGTACCCCATGGATCTTCCGCCATGCATGGGAACTGCTGCAGATGCAGA
>VGYQ01000024.1 GCA_016872915.1 Planctomycetota bacterium
TCGTGGCGCAAATCGCATGTGCCGCAGCGATGTGGCTGATCACCTTTGGCAGCATTGGCGTTGCGGAACGCATCTTCCGCGCGCCGCGCAGATGGGTTCGCTGGTGGTGCGACGCGTCGTACTGGATTTACCTCGTGCACCTACCGCTGTGCATCGCGGTCGTGATACTGATGAGGGGCTGGGACGCACCAGCACTGGTGAAGATGGCGGCTGCGATTGCGGTCACCACGCTCCTCAGCGCACTGTCATTCGCCGCCGCACGCGCGGTTATCGCGCGGTAGTGGGAGCGTTGCGAACGCTCCCACTCCTTTGATTTTGCTGCCTTCTTTGCGGTACGATCATCTGTAAGGACACCTGCTTTATGGACACAACAATATCTTCCGATCGTGCTATCGCTGATGAAGCTCCCAGAGTCGATGTTCTCAGCGCATTGGCGCGGCATTGGCGCTGGTTCTTTGTTTCAACCGTGGCAGCGGGGCTTCTTGCAGTCGTTGGGCTTGCCATCATTTGGTTGTTGCCGGCGGAGAATCGCCAAGGCAGGATCGAAGTCACTCTGACGTTCCCGGGCGCTTCCGATGGCAAACTCCCAAACGGTACGCCTTTTAATTTTCTCGAGATAAGTTCAGCGCCCGTTGTAGAACCGATTTGGCGTTCACAAGGGCTCGAAACAGCAATTCCGATCGCTGACCTGCTTCGATCTCTCACCGCTATGCGCGGAGGCAGGGAGGCGCGCGCGCTGTCCGAGTTGTATCAGAGCAAACTGTCCAACCCCAAGCTCACCGTTCTAGAGCGAGACGCAATCGAAAAGGAGTGGCGTGCGGGGATTGCTGCACTGAATGGTTCGACCGTGCTGCTGACCCTGGCTGATTCCAAGAACAGACTCTCTGACGAGCAGATCACACAGTTCCTCAGCGTGCTCCCGAAAGTTTGGGCAACATGGTCGGACGCGCTCGGAGCACGCACCTACGACTACCCGCTACCGTCAGGAGCGGAACTTCGCGCAAGCGAATCGCAGTTGTCTGTGGAAGCAGGCACGACGGTGCTCGCGGGTGCGGTTGTCCGGCATTTCGAGAGACTGAAGGATTTCAATGACACACTGGCAGTCACGTTGGCGTCGCTCTCGAAGTTGCCGGGATCGGACGCAGTGCGTGATGGCAGAGGGGCTTCGCTGACAGATCTCGTGCAAGAGGTGCGTGCCATGTCGCGCAACATGGTGATCCCTGCATATATCGAGGCGCTCGCTATTGCCAAGCGCAAGGATCCAAGGGGATATCAGGCGCTTCGAGCTGCGCGCATGCAACTGCAGGAGTCGCAGTACGATGTAGCGAAGGAGCGGGCACTCGTTCTCAAGCAGGTGTTTGATGATTTTATGGAAGTCACAAACAGCGGTACCAGGCGAACCCCGTTCTCGGATGGACAGAACAAAGAGCAGCAAGCAGGTCTTATCGCGAATGTCGATGGCACCTTCATCGACCGCGTCATCGATCAGGCAGTTTCGAGCCGCGATGTGTCCTATCGCCGTGAGTTGACCGAGAAGCGTCTGCAAGCGGAACTTGCAGTTGTTGAGCTTGTCTCAGCACTGGAGTTTGAAAATTGGCTCGATAAATCTGTGAATGAACAGACTGACGCAGACGTAGTATCAGGGAGTTCGAGCCAAGAGATCAAGTTGCTGACCGAGCAGACGGCTGAGCTAGGCAACCGAACGGCGGTCGTGATGGGCCTCTTGGCGCAGCGCAACTTCAATTCGGCCGCCGCTGCGTACCGCCTCGATGAAGAGGCGGTGGTTTTTTCTACGCCATTCATGTCAACGAAGACTGCCCTGACCGCTGGACTCGGGCTTTGGGTGCTCACCATGCTGCTCGTAGGAGTCCTCGCCCTGAGGTCATCCGGGTTGGTCGAAGAACTTAATGGTTTCAGTTCTGATCGCCTCAAAGGTTCGCCAGGGCCCTCGTCGCAGCAGGCTTCTGTGGACAAGGTGACTACACAGGGAACATCCACTGGACTGCGCGCACGATCTTCGGGGCGAGAGCCGATCAGTCTGTGAGGCGGATGGTCGGGGTGGTTCGACACGCCATCACGAGAGTGATGGCGCCACGAAACAGAACCCGCCTATCTGTTGGTGGCCGTCGAAGCCCGCAGCGATAGATCAAACCAAAGCTGCGCCGAGCGCACTCGGTCACCCGCGCCCCCCATACGTCCCCGCGCGCCAGAGCCGTTCCATCGGACCGTCGCCCACGAACCGCCGCCACGCACACGCCGCGCACACAAGCGCGGTCCACACCGCCGCAGCAACGAGCGTGAACTGCGCGTCGCTGAGCGTGGCGAACAAGCCCAGTCCCCACCACGAAGCCAACGCCGTACACACCAGCGACTCGCAGAGGTACACGGTCAGCGCCATGCGCCCCGTTGCCGCGAGCGGCTCGCGCACAAACGCGGGCAACCGCGGTCCCAGTTCCACGATCAGCGGCGCGTAAGCCAGCGGCAGCATCAACGCAGATCCAGTCAGCAGAACCGAATGCGCGAACACCGCGATCCCGCTCTCGCGCCCAAGCAGCCAGTACGGCAGCACGCCGCCGATCGCGCACGGCAGCCCGATCGCGAGCCCCCAGCGCGCCAGCCGCCATCGACGCGACGACGCATCCGCGCCGAACAGCCCGCTGCGCTGCATCCACACGCCGATCAGCATCATCAGCAGCACATGCCACCCATAGCTGAACGCCGCCGCGACAGCCTTGAACGCATACCCAGTAGCGCGAAATACAAACGCATCGAGCCACGGTCCTTGCTGCTGCGCGGCGATCTCCGCATCGATCCAGACCTGTGATGTCGGTTTGAACTGTGCGCGCAGCATTGCGTCGAACCCGCGCGGCGGTGCATCCGTTGTCGGCGGTGCCGTGTCCGCGGGCTCCACTGTTGCTGCAGGCGGTGTGATTTCCACCGCCGAAGTCCCCGTCCCCAATCGCCCGCTGAACGCGAACTGCAGCGTTGCGATCAGCATGGTCAGCGTCAGCATGATGCACGCGAGGCCGATCACGACGCGGCGCAACCAGCGATCACTCAGGCGTATGCATGCGACCACGACAACGCCGATCACTGCGTACACCGACAGGATGTCGCCGTACCACACGAGCAGCCCGTGCACGAGACCAATCGCAATCATCAGCCCGAAGAAGAAGCGCGCGTTCACCAAGATGATGCCAAGCAGCGCAATGCCGCGCGCGATGTCGATGCCTTGCACGCGTGCGCGCGCGTCAATCGGCGCGAGCGCGTGTGGCTGCGGCACTGGCGCTTGGGAGTGCATCAGATGGAAGACCCTACCACCAGCCCGCGGAGCCAGTAGTACACGCGCCCGTAGATCTCGTGCAAAGCAAGTTCGGTCTGGGCAAGGGCAATGCCCGACGGGATGAACGACCGCAGCGTGATGCGTGTAGGGCTGCGAAAGTCCACAGGGAAGGGCGTCACATCAAGCCCAGCCGCGCGAAAGAGCGACTCTGCGCGAGTCATGTGGAACGCGGAGGTGACCAGAATGATGCGCGGTGCTCGCGGCTGGCCCGTGGCAGTATCGATCACGGGATTGGCGGCGAAATGCTCGCGCACTGCGCGTGCCTCTTCCTCGGTATTCGACGCACGGCCGACGACGATGATGTCGCTGTCAGGAACTCCAAGGGAAAGCGCGCGCTCGCGCAGCGCCGCGCCGACTGTTTCCAGCTCGGGGCGCAGTGCCGACCACCCGCCCGTGAACATGATCCGCGGCGCCTTGCCCGCGCGGTAGAGGTCGTAGCCGGCGAGCGCTCGGTCAAAGTCGTCGAACTCGCTCGCGCCCGATGTGCCAGGCACATCGCTGTATCCGCCACTCAGCACCAACACCGCATCACCATGGGCAATCGCATCGATCGGCAGTCGATCACGCCAACCCTCGGCGATCTTCACCAATCGTCCACTCACGAGTGGCGTTGACGTCAGCCACATCAGTACTGCAGCAACCGCGACCATGCGCCAGCTCCTTCGCCATACCGCGATCACCAGCAACACCAGCACGATCGGCACCGGCATCACCAGCAGTGTCAGCAGTTCACGGAGCATGTGCTGGCAGCGGAAAACAAGTCTCTTTGCTGCACGCGAGCAGGCAACTGCGAACGGCATCCGCGTAGGCGCGCATCGAAGACTCGTCGATCGTGTGGTGGCAGAGGAAGGTCAGCGAAGTTTCACCAAGCAATCGAGCATTCGGCAGGCGACCGTCTGCATCCAGCGCGCCACGGCCAATGGTGGCGGGCGTGAACCCACGCTGCTCAAACAGCCGTTCACGGTAGATCTCGGCGCAAGAGCCGTACATGCCAGGCAGGCCTGCTGCGTGCAGTGACCGCAGGATCGCGTTTCGTCTTGCCGCGGCAGCCTCACCCCGTACGAACGCGACGCAGCGATAGTGGGCATGACCCTCGGGTGTGGCGGGAACGCGCAGGAACCCGACATCGCGAAGCGCATCTTGCATGATCAGACTGTTGCGGCGACGCGCAGCGATCCAAGTGGGCAACTTGCGAAGTTGGCACAGCCCGATCGCCGCCTGCATCTCGGTCATGCGCAGATTGGTGCCCGCGTGATCCACAAGCCAACGAAAATCGCCTGGCTCGCCATTTGATGCCACACCTCGACCAAGCGAGGCATCATGATCCTTGCCGTGCTGTGAGTAGGACCAGCAGCGCTTGTAAAGGGACTCATCGGGTGTGCACAGCATGCCCCCCTCGCCGCCTGTGGTCATGATCTTGTCCTGACAGAAGCTCCAGCTCGCGAGGGTGCCGAAGGTGCCGAGCGCGCGGCCGCCGATGTGCCCGCCGTGCGACTGGGCGCAGTCTTCAAGAATCCACAAGTTGTGTTGGCCTGCCCAGTGCACAAAGCCCGGCATGTCGCAGGGCCAGCCACCGATGTGCACCGGGATCACAGCGCGTGTACGAGGGCTGCGCACGGCTTCGGCGGTGGCAGGAGTGATGCACCCGCTCTCTGGGTCCACGTCGGCGAAGACAGGCGTGGCACCCGCGAGCACCACGCACATGGCGCTCGCAACGTAGCTGCGCGGCGACACGATCACCTCATCCCCGGGGCCGATGCCAAGTGCGCGCAGCGCGGCGTCCATGGTGAGGGAGCCGTTGGCCATGCTCAGCGAGTGAACACCGCCATGGGCAGCGGACCATGCAGCCGCAAAGTCTCGGCACGCGGTGCCGGTCCAGTAGTTCACCCGGCCGGAGCGCAGCACGGCATCGACTGCAGCGAGTTCGTCGGCTTCGAACACGGGCCACTTGGCGATTCGCAGGGGGCTTACCAAGGAATGTTTGATCGTAGCAGGCGGGCAGGGTTTCCCACCATCACAGCATCATCAGACACGTCAGAAACCACGGCGCACGCCAGCCCGAGTGTGCATCCGCGCCCCACGCGTGTGCCTTGACGGATCGCGCACGCGCTTCCAATCTCGCAGCCATCGCCCACCGTCACGCTTCCAGCCAGACAGGCTGCGGGGTTCAGCGAGCAGTAGGACCCGATCACGCAGTCGTGACTTACCTGACAGCCTCGATTCAGGATGCAGTGATCGCCCAAGCGAATGTTGGTGGTCAACTGACAACCTCCAAGAATCGAGCACCCAACGCCGCGATGCACGGAGTCATGCACGCGCACATCCGGGTGAACGACGGAACCCCACCGCGAAACACCGCTGCGCGCAAGGCGGTCCGCGACGGATCGGCGCGTGCGAGGGTCATTGATGGCGATCACAAAAGCTGCATGTCGATGACTGCTCGCCGTGTCGATCGTGCCAAGAATCGGCCATCCCTCAGGCGTGGAACCAGTGTCGTGATCGTCGAGAAAGCCAAGGAATGAAGCGCGGGGGGCTCCCAGAAGATGCGCATAGGCAGTCTCGCGCGCGTGACCTCCAGCACCCACAATGATCAGGGGAGTGGTCATCGCTCCGACGATTCTACGGCGCCGTCTTTGGTGAACAAGGGCCTTGAAACGGCGGCATGGTGGCGTGGCCTGCGGCGGACACGTCCTTGCGGGCCAGCACCTGCCAAGCGGTGAGCCACAGGATCTTCAAGTCAAGCCAGAAGGATCGGTTGTCCACGTACCACACATCGAGCCTGAACTTCTCCTCCCAGCTGATGGCGTTGCGACTGTTGACTTGCGCCCATCCCGTGATGCCGGGCTTTACCTCATGGCGTCGCATCTGCTCGGGCGTGTACAGCGGCAGGTACTCGGGGAGCAGAGGGCGCGGGCCGACGAGGCGCATGTCGCCCTTGGCGACATTCCAGAGCGTGGGCAGCTCGTCGAGGCTGGTCGCGCGGAGGAACCGGCCGAAGCGCGTGAGGCGAACGGCATCAGTCGCCAGCGGGTCCTCGCCGGGCCGGGGATCACGCTTCGTCTTGAACTTGTACAGCGCGAAGGTCCTGCCGTGGAGGCCGATGCGGGTTTGGCGGAAAAGGAGTGACATCGAGATTGTCGCAATTGCTTCAGTCGATCAGGAATGGTAAAACTGTTGGACGCAGGTTTATCAATAATAGTCGCCCGAAACAAGATTTAATGGATTTGTTACATCGGCTATGCATACGGGCAGGGCGCGCTAGAGGCGAAGGTGGCACCTACAAGGACATCAGCATCTAACCTGATTGACATCGATGGAAACTTTTAGCAACAATCACTGGGACAGCGTCTGGTATATCTCCAAGTACCTCTCTGAACCAACTGCAACTGATCCTGGTGCGCGCGGCTACCACCTCATGGATGAGTTTGCGCGCCGTGGTCTTAAAGTGACAATTTTGTCATCAGACGCCGGCCACCACTTCTTCGGCAGTGAAGGACTTGGTGAGCAGCGCTACGCAGAAACGATGAATGTGAATGGTATGCGCCTCATTCGCGTGCGAACGCTGAAGTACACGAGGCAGCGGTCAATACGCCGAGTTCTCAGTTGGATCGATTTTGAGTTGCGGTTGCTGGCTATGCCAAAAGCCAACTTTCCTAAGCCGGATGTGATCATTGCATCAAGTCTGTCTCTGCTCACGATTATCAGCGGACTGCTGCTCCGCATGCGATATCGGTGCAAACTTGTGTTTGAAGTCCGGGACATCTGGCCCCTGACGTTGGTGGAGGAAGGGGGATTCAGCAAGTGGAATCCATTGATCATGGTCTTGGCCTGCATAGAGCGCCTTGGCTACCGATACTCGGATGCCGTGGTCGGCACCATGCCTAATCTCGTCGAGCACGTAGGTTCAGTTGTTTCCGTCGCACCGCCGGTGCGCTGTATTCCGATTGGATATCGTGAGATCAGTAATGACAAAGCCGAGACAAAAGCCAATCCACACCGATCTTCGTTCAGTGTCCCGAGTGGGAAGTTCGTGGTTGGCTACGCGGGCTCAATGGGAGTTTCGAATGCGCTTGATACCCTCCTCCTGTGTGCGGAAGGACTCGTCGAGCATGACAAAATCCACATTGCTCTATTGGGCGAGGGCGACCTGAGAGAGTATTACAAGTCCCGTTTCGGACACCTGTCGAATGTGAGCTTTCTTGAACCGGTGAGTCGTCGAGAGGTGTCAGCGTTCCTTGATCGGTGCGATCTCCTGTACTTCGCAACCCAAGCTTCTACGGTTTGGCGGTTCGGTCAGTCGTTGAACAAGATCATTGACTACATGCTTGCCGGCAAGCCCATTCTTGGATCCTTTACAGGTCATCTGACGATGATTAATGAAGCGGATTGTGGCACGGTCGTACCGGCGGGAGATGTCAGCGCGTTGCGTGGTGAGTTGTTGCGCTTCGAAGGGCTGGGGTCTGCGGCATGTGCGCGGCTTGGATATCGTGCCCGCCAATGGGTGATCGCAAATCGCAACTATCAAGTGCTTGGTTCTGAGTATCTATCGTTGCTCAAGGAGCTGCAATGAGATCTCTCATTCAAGTACGACCTCCAATATCACGAGTCACGGCGGGCTTACGAGGACGTCTGATCTGGCTGGTCCTGCCCCTTTGGAGTTGCACGCTGTCAACGTGTTCGCCGGTAGACAAGCCAGTTTGTGAGATACAGATGACCGTCACCTTGCCGAAAGATGTCGCCCAACCACTGGGCTCGTTGTTCGAGGTGATTGACGTCAGTGGGCGACCGATCGCCGGCGCATTTGCTCCTGAGTCGAGCTCGTTGTTTGGTCGAAGCGATGGTCGCCGAGCCCAGTTCTACGTCGAGCCTGACTCGGTTGAGATTCTCCCCGCGCAGCGATTGCCCAGACCATTCGCCGATGTTCCGGCGTCCACGCTGTTCACGCTCGAAGATTCTCTGTATGCGGTGACTCGGCCCAAACTGGGATGTGGATTGATGGTTCTTGACAAGACGGGATGGCGACCAGTGAACAACCGGCCCGAACTGATTCGCAAGGGACTGCAGTTCGTCGTTAGTGTCCAGGGAAAGGCTCTTGTTGCATCAGATTCAGGCGTTGAGTGGGGGGGAGCTTGGGTGTTTCGCCCAGAGCCTGACTTGGCGCAAAAGTACTTCTATTATTACTCAAGCGGAACTCTAATCGCCTATCGCTATGGGGACACGGATAGCGGGGTCTTAAGTCGTGTTTTTGCGTATCACTGGGCTCCAGGCGATCCAGAAGTGGACGCGGGCCTTCCGTTCGCATCAGAAGAACTTGATACTGATTATCCCTTGTGTTTTGGCCGAATCGGTGATCGAATTGTATTTTCGACTAACTCCACGAAACGCATCTACACACTCGACGCGTCTGGGTTCAAACCCATTTGGGAATTCAGCGGTCCTGAGAGTTGGCAGGGGTATGGAATGGTCCGCTACCGCGGATCGCTCCTCGTTGGCCAGTACCCGACGGGACAGTGCTTCTCGACGGATGGACTCACTGTCCAGCAGTGTCCGGAGAGATTGCCACTTGATACCGCTTGGATTTGGGAACTTCAATGCTTTGGATTTTTCAGGGGGCGATTAGTGGCTGGAGTTTGGCCCTGGGGGCAGTTGTTCGGATTTGACGGGGTTTCATGGACAGGTCTTGGGCGTGTGTTTAGCGGTCCAACCGTCAAGCCAGTTTCGAGCCCCTATAAGGCAAGCGATAGTTCCCTCGGTGTGGAGGATAATAACTGGGGTCAGCGGATCAACTCGATCGTGGGCTTTCAGGGCGACCTATTTGTCTCGACAATGAACAAAACTGGATTGAGTGATGGTGCTGTTGCTGTTAGCGATGCGGAGGTTGAGTATGGAAGTGTGACTTATTTCAAAGTCGCAAATCAGCTCGATTGGCATTTTCGCTGGGGCCAACGAGTGAACTTGGTGTTTCGTATTTGGTGTGATCGAGCCGAGGTGCTTCAAAACGGGAGTGTGGTCGCGGTTGCTAAGGGGAGCTTCGAGAACATCAAGAAGGCAGTCCGGATCAGGTGGGGCGATGGTGTGAGTGGCGAGTTCTGTGGATTTGTTTCAGATGCGAGGTTCAAGCTTGGAGACTAGGAAAGCACGGTCTTGCCCGAGTGTCTGAAGCCACAGGTCAAGTGCACGTCCCTGTGTGATCACGGCTGCGACCGTCTCGCCAAGTCGGCAAGTGCCCACGGCTGAGACTGAAGTCCGGCTGCCGTAGATGATCGCGAAAATCGCATCGCGGCATTCCGCGATAAAGGGGCAGGGCTGCTCGTGAGTTCCAGTTCCTGATTGACATGCGGCCAAAGCCAGCCGTTGGAGGTCAGGTTTTGTAACTTCGAGACGGTGGCTGCCGAGACCGAGCCAGGTCGGCAGCGCGCCAGCGCAAGGACCGCCATCGCGTCGATGGTGCGATACGAGATATCAGCAATCTCACTCTTGTTGCCACACCAACTTGGTGTGTTGACAGAAACAGTATCGTCGCGACTCCATCCCGTGTCTCCGCGGCCCCACCAATATCGCCATGTGAACTTGGTTGGATCACTCAATTCAAGTTGCAGCAGAGGTTGCATGAGACTTTCACTGCGCTTGATCGCCTCATCGCTCGGTGTTCCTCCAAGCAGGCCACAGACGATGCCACTCAAATAGTTGAAGGGAACATTGCCGCCATCGGCCCAGAAAGGAAAGCCCCGGTGATAGGCCAGGGTCTGAAAGGTTTGTCCTCGCTCTGAGTCACTTCCGGGTACCTCAACGCACGCCGTGGGCTCGGCAAGGGAGTGTTGTAGTTTGCCGATGGCAGCCGAAACGATCTCGTTTGATCCAAGCACGCTTTCGGCTCGAAGCAGCAGCTCAAGTGTCCGGCCAACATGGAGGGCAAAGTAGAGAGGTTCACGGCCCACGGAGTAACGCTGGCACATCAGTCCCGGCCAGTCGGAGACGACGAGTTGCGCCAGCAGTTGTGTCTCAATCGCAATCCGCTTCCGCAGCACCGATTCGGCTTCCGGGGTGTGCTTGAGGAGCGGTCCAGACAACATGCTCAATAGTCCATGCAGGTAGTAGGCCTGCGACCAAGCCACTCTCCCTTCGAGATTGTTGCCCCCAAGGTCCAGGATGCCACCATGCCGCATCCGGTGGAGATCGTGGAGAAACACTGCTGCCAGTTCTGCGGGCCTTCGTGCCACTTGGAATCTGGGCCCGTTCGGAGTCCATCGAACCCGCCATGGCACTCCTTCTTCTTCAACGGCGGTAATCGCTGAACCGCTTGGATCAAGTGAAGCAGCGTGGTAGCGAGCAAACGTCTGCGTCAAGGGACCGTCGGTACGGTCATCATGACACCGACGAACAATCGCTGCAGCTGCGATCCCGTTGAATTCAATCTCAACGATCTCATAGTCTCGAATCGCAGAGGTGTCCCACTCCAGAGCCGGTTGGCCGCGTGAGATTTGCATGATGCGGTTTTCGCCGGCGACGAGGAGGGCATCGCCGGCTGCGGCGATCACAAAGTTGGTATCGATTGCTCCGATGGGTATCCCCTCCGCGAGTCGGAGCGGATGTCCGTTCGTATCAGGATGAATCTCATCCACATCGACGCCATCCCGCACGTTTTCAAGACGTCGACCCGATGGGACATTTGCGACCACGTTATATCCGACAACCACCAAGTGTTCAGCTGTCGGAAAGACTGCCATCGGATAGGTGTTTCGACGCCAGTCAAGAGCCAGATCAACGTATTTCCATGGCGCATCTTGTCGATGTCGGTGGTAGACGTCGAGATATCCGGTTCCAGCAAGGCGCGTGAGTCGCCAGAACTCGTCCTCATGGAGGACGACTGCCGAGACTCCAGATGTTTCGATCACCGTAGCAGTGCCGAGCGGCGTGCTGGGCGGTCGAGGCGTCCCGACAGCGGAACGCTCACAACCGGCAAGGAGCAGCAGCAGGAGCGCAGCTGTACCGAGCGAAACTCCACGAATCGGCGTGATTTGGCTTGTACAAGTTGCTGTGTTCATTTCGTCCGGTATCTTCCTGATAGATCAACTGCGTGACTTCAGGGCGAAAAAGGAGAGTACCCTACGGGAGTTTGCTACAATTGATCGCAATTGGAAGCATAACGGCGCGGCGAGGTACATAGTGCGGGTAGTGCGCCCGCTAATTGTCCACTGTGGAAACGATGTCCTGATGACAGGGACTCAATGCCTTCTCCATCTCTCGCACACGGACATTCGTCGTGATGCCCGAATTCTCCGCCAGATTCAGGCGTTGCAAGAGCTACCCGACACGACTGTGTCCGCAATCGGCGTTGAGCTTGATGAGGATGCTTCAGAGGGAGCCAGTGCCTCGGACTTTCAGATTCAAACCGTACAACTTCGCTCAAAGCGATTCAGGTACGTGCCGCGGCCTCTTCGATATCTGCTCAACCTCGTTGAACTGATGTGCAGGGTCCTGCCGATCGCGATTCGGCATCGGCCGGCAGTGGTGCACTGCCATGACACCATGATGCTGCCGCTTGGTGCGATGGTCAGTCTTGCCGTCGGGAGCGTACTGGTGTACGACGCTCACGAACTGGAGTCCCACAAGTCAGGTCAGTCCAAGTTGCTATCGTGGGGAACGGAACTTGTTGAGCGTTTGTGCTGGAGTCGAATCGCATTATTCATTTCGGTGAGCCCCGCGATTGTCGACTGGTACCACCAGCGCTTCGGTGTGCGGCGTTCCATTGTGGTACTCAACACCCCAATTGTATCGCAACACTGGTCGGATGGAGTCAATCGTCCGATGGTGTCGGCCGTCGGGCAGCGCTACTTTCATCGGCTATACGGTCTTGAAGCTCGCACGATTGTCTTCATTTACGTCGGCCTTCTGGTATCAGGACGCGGCATTGAGCGGCTGCTCGAGGTATTCAGCAGATCCGGGATCAATTCCCATGTGATTTTCATGGGGTACGGCGATCAAGTCGGCGTGTCCGACTGGGCATGTCGACATGCCAACATCCACTTGCACCCCGCAGTATCACATGAGAGGATGGTGCCGCTCATCAGTGAGGCAGATTGCGGTCTCTGTCTCATCGAAGACGTGTCTTTGAGCGATCGCCTGTGCTTGCCTAACAAGTTGTTTGAGTACGCCTTTGCTGGCGTGCCGGTCCTTGCATCTCGGCTCCCTGAGATTTCAAGGGTGGTCGGGGAGTACGGCCTTGGAATCTGCTGCGACAGTGACGCTGGCAGCATTGAGGCAGCGGTGCGCAAGGTCGAGCGTGAGGGGATTCAGGCCCCCAAAGGCAAACTCGCCGAACTGTCTTGGGGCGCACAGGCGGCGAGACTAAAAAGTGCATACCGTACTCTTCTTTCCGAACGCAAACCGGTCACGCCCAATTCAATGGGAACGTCATAGTCCATGTGCGGGATCTTTGGGATTATCTCTACAAGCAAGCTGCCTACTAGGGAGTTTAAGGCGCTTGCCGTGCACGCCCAGCAGCGTGGGCGCGACTCAAGCGGCCTTCTTTGCCTTCGGCCTGGCTTTGGGCGGGTCTATCGTGCCGATCACTCGATCACTCGACTCTTGCGCACTTCTCAGTGGGCTGAGAGTTGGGCTGTGCTTGGTCACAGCCGCCTCATCACCAACGGACTTGCCGACAATCAGCCGGTAGTTCGAGACGGTGTGTGTGTGTTCCACAACGGCATCGTCGTGAACCATACCGAGATTTGGGGCGACATTGGAGCGTGCCCGCGCCAGCAGATCGACACGGAGGTGATCGCAGCGATCGCATCCCGACACCTTGCCGACGGCGGCGACGTTCATGGAATCCCTGCGCGCGTCCTGGCCTTGTGCCATGGAGTCGTGGCGTGCGCGCTCGCAATTCCTAACTACGGAAAGCTCTGTCTGTTTTCTAACAATGGGAGTCTTTACATCGGCACGAAGGCTGGCTCCACCCTGTTTGCCTCGGAGGAGCACTCGCTTCGGCAGTGCGAATGTGCTGAGATCCGTCAGGTTCGGGAAGGGGAAGTTGTTGATATCCCCAAGTTGGACTGCGAACTCGCGGTGACAGACATCAGCGAGCGACGCATGGACCTGATCCCTGCGCTTGGCTCCTCCGCATCACTTGAAGAGCGGATGCTGGTGTACCCGAAGTATGAGTTGCGGCGATGCACCAAGTGCATCTTGCCACACACCATGCCGTTCATCACCTTCGACGAGAGCGGCGTTTGCAACTACTGTCGGCATTACCGACCTCGGAACATCCCGCGACCCAAGGAGGAATTGTTTCGCTTGGTCGAGTCGTATCGCCGACCCAGCGGAACGGAGTGCATCGTTCCGTTTTCCGGCGGTCGGGACAGTTGTTACGGGCTGCACCTGATCGTGAACGAACTCAAGATGCGACCAGTGACCTATACCTATGACTGGGGCATGGTGACGGATCTGGGTCGCCGCAACATCAGCAGGATGTGCGGGGAGTTGGGCGTCGAAAACATCATCGTCGCGGAGGACATCTCCAAGAAGCGGGAGTACATCCGGATGAATCTGAAGGCATGGCTGCGGTCGCCGCATCTGGGGATGGTGAGCATCCTCACGGCTGGTGACAAGCACTTCTTCAGGTATGTCGAAACAGTCAAGGAGCAGACGGGGGTCAAGCTCAATCTTTGGGGCGTGAATCCGCTTGAAGTGACGCACTTCAAGGCAGGATTCCTTGGGATCCCCCCAAACTTCGAAGAAAAGCGGGTCTACACCCACGGCGTCATGAAGCAGCTTCGGTATCAGTGGCTCCGCCTGCGAGCCATGCTTCGGAGCCCGGGATACTTCAATCGATCGATGTGGGACACCATCTCGGGCGAGTATTACCGCAGCTTCACGGCAAAGGAGGATTACTTTCACATTTTTGACTACTGGCGATGGGATGAGCGGGTTGTCGACGACACCTTGGCCCATTACGACTGGGAGAAGGCGCCGGACACCAACACGACCTGGCGCATTGGCGACGGAACTGCGGCGTTCTACAACTACATCTACTACACGGTCGCCGGGTTCTCAGAGCACGACACTTTCAGGAGCAACCAGATTCGAGAGGGCGATCTGACACGTGAGGAGGCTCTTCGTCTCGTGGAAGACGAGAATCGGCCGCGGTATCCGAACATCAAGTGGTACCTTGACGCGGTTGGGCTCGATTTTCTATCGACGGTGCGCGTCGTCAACAGCATCCCCCGTCTTCAATCAGAGCCCACGATGCCCCCGGAAGCGAGCGGTATTCCCCTGGCTTGAAGGAGGGTTGGTGATTCGGAGCATTACCATCCTCGCGTCTGGTGTTGGGCTGGCTCAGGTGATCACCTTTGCCGCTCTGCCTGCGCTTACTCGCCTTTTCGAGCCCTCAGACTTTGCAGTTCTCACGGTATTTGTAACGACCGTGAGTGCCGCTTTGCCATTCATTTGCGGTAAGTACGAGACGGCAATTGTCGTCGCGCAAAGCGAGCATGAGGCGCGCGATTTGGCTGCTCTATGCATCTTGATCTCCGGGGCTTTGTCGATTGTTTTGACTTTGGTGGCAGTCGCGTTTGAGCAGCCCGTCAACGACTGGCTTGGATGTCCGCAGTTAGGCGGATGGCTGGCTGTAGCTCCATTTCTGGTGTGGTTGGGTGCGGTGACTGCGGTCTGTGCACATCTCGCAAATCGACGCACAGCATTCGGGTGGATTGCGAGCTCTACCGTCCTGCAGGCGATATCTGCAGCCCTCGTCAGCCTGTTGATGGGACTATTTGGCATTGGGGCAGTTGGGCTGCTCGTAGCGAATCTCGTGTCGGTTGCTCTCGGCGCGGGCTTGCTCGCTACTTTGACGCGGGCTGACTTTGTCCAGTGGTGCCAAATGAGGCGCGGAACCCTCTGGAGCACTGCCTATCGCTATCGAGATTTCCCCACATACAACGCCTCAAGTTCCATAGTAAATGCCGTTGGTTTAGCTCTGCCAGTTTTCTTCCTCTCGCATCTCTGTGGCTCTGACACCATTGGCTTCTTTGGCCTCGCCATGCGTGTGGGATGGGCTCCGTTAGCCCTTCTATCGAACGCCGTTTCGCAGGTCCACCTCAACAGGGTCTCAGAGTTCGTGAGGTCTGGTCAGAGCGCACTGCTATATCTGATGCGCTCATTGGCAGCCTTGACCGGGATCGCACTCATACCGACGGTGCTCATGGTCGGGTGGGGCCCTGTGCTGTTCTCGAAGATTTTTGGGTCGGACTGGCAGGTCGCAGGCGAGTACGTCGCCATCATGATGCCGTCGATCGCGATACAGTTTATCGCCTCTACGCTTAGTTCAACATGCTGTGCAACGGGCAACAATCGGCTCGCCTTCGTTTGGAAAGTGCTCGCATTTCTTGTCACGATTTCCTTCTTTCTCTCTATAGCGACTGGCTGTGATCCGCAGGAAATACTGCACCGCTTTGCAGTGATCAACAGTTGCCTCTATCTCCTGTACCTCGCTGTGATAATCTATGCCGTTCGCAACCCTCGGCCACTCTGACGAGGTCGCGGTGGTCGAACGCCGCCGTCCCGCTCTAGCGAACCGTCTTACGGAACCTGCAGGCATACGTCGGGCAACTAACATGGGTAAGTTCCCACGTTGATCGTCCGATGCGGGCGACCCCCTCAACCAATTCGGCCTCATTGGTACAAGAATGCTGACCACCAGAAAGATCTTTTTGACCATAACGGTCATGCTCTTGATCCAGTGTGCCCTCCCGGCACTTTGGGTCATCTTTGGCGGCCCCTTTCAAAACGTTGATCGCGGAGCTCATGTAGCGGGAGAAGTGCTCGCGGCCTGCTGCCTCTTTCTTGCCGGCCTTTGGGCAGGAGGTCTGAGCAGTCCCATTCGGTGTTATGCAACAGCCTCTCTGTCGCGATCGGTTGCCCGTGGCGCGCTGCGACGGGTGATGATCGTTGTGCTGCTGCTGATGGGTTATCTCGTTCTCTCTGGCGCTACGCCAGTTCTCCTGTCTGCTGTCGCTGGTGCGAGCTCGCAGGACTTGGTGATGGCGCGAGAAAACATTGCGAAACTCAATGAGGACAAGCTTGTCGTTCGGACGCTGAGCTTCATGCGCGATGTTGTAGCGCCTGTTCTCTTCATTCTCAGCGCTTCCCTTTGGAGCGCAAAATTCATTCGAGCACCTTTCGCATTATTCCTGGTGGTGTTGTCGATTGTCGCGCTGACTTGGACCGGGCAGAAGTCGCCGCTTGCGGTCACGCTGCTGGGGCTCATCATTTGGCGAGCGGAATTCACGAGGGGATTCTTCCGCCAAGCCTGCAAGCTCGGCGGTTTCTTGACTTTGGCGGTCATCTCCATGTTCCTTGTGACCCAACCCGATCTTTGGACAGACATTTCCTTGACGGGGGAGCTTGCCAAGAGGTTGTGGGGAGGGATCGTTGAGCGTCTGTTCGCGACGCCTCTCGAGGTGACATCGACCTATGTGTTTGCCACAGCGCAGGGCGAGATCGGCTGGCGCGAGGCGATTCCTTCCTACGCCTTTGTTTGGCAACCCTCACCCCTCACTGCGGATAGCTACATCGGAAGCGCCTACTTCTCTGGCGGTTATGAGTCGACGCTCGCAGGAGCGATTTGCTTCGGTTATCCGTTTGTCATCGGCGGGCTACCAGCCTGCTTTCTCGCAGGGCTAGTTGTTAGTCCGGCGCTTGCGCTGAGCATGGCAATTGTGTCCTCGGCACGCAATCAGACCATTTGCGTCCTGTACTCGATCTACCTTGTCACCGTCGTCATTGATGGTGTTCACGGAAACCTTCTTCAGTACCTGCTCAACAATCTGCTCTTTGCGTGTTTGATCTGGGGTCTGGTCAGTATCTCATTCTCGATCCGGTCTATGACGAATGGGACGGGCTTATCGCCCCCCAGTCCCGGACCGTCTTTGCCCAGTCGGGCACCCTGACTTCGGGACTGCCGCGGCAGGACAACACCGTGTGCGGTAATCTCCTGCTGCATGAAAGTCTCTACGCAGCGGAGCAGGTCTTTCGCACTTGTTGGCGCTGCCGGCTTCATCGCGCCACGCCATCTCAAGGCGATCAGGGAGACTGGCAACTCGCTTCTTGCGGCGCTTGATCCAAGGGATAGTGTGGGAATTATCGATTCCTACTTCCCCGATGCGGATTTCTTCCTTGAATCCGAGCGGTTCGATCGTCACCTTGACAAGCTGTGTAGGAGCGGACACCCCATCGACTTTGTGTCGATTTGTTCACCGAATTACTTGCACGATGCGCATATCCGGATGGCCCTGCGCAACGGCGCGCATGCGATCTGCGAGAAGCCCATCGTTCTGAATCCGTGGAATATTGACGGTCTTACCGCCATCGAGGCAGAAAGTGGACGTAGGATCCACACCGTTCTTCAGTTGCGGCACCACCCCGCGATCATTGTGCTACGTGAGAAGTATGTCGGCGTGAGGGATCGAAAGATCGATATCGATGTGACCTACATCACATCACGCGGCAAGTGGTATCACCGCAGTTGGAAGGGAGATCTGGACAAGGCTGGCGGTGTGGCTACCAATATCGGCGTGCACTTCTTCGACATGCTGGGCTGGATCTTCGGTGGCCTGAAGTCATCGGTGGTGCACATGCGTCAGGACGACTGCGCGGCAGGCGTGCTAGAGCTGGAGCGCGCCCACGTTCGGTGGTTCCTCTCAGTGAATGGTGAGCACCTGCCGAATGTCCAGCGCGAAAGAGGGCAGCGCACCTATCGCTCGATCACAGTGGAGGGCCAGGAGATTGAGTTCAGTGAGGGCTTCGGTGATCTACACACGGTGACTTATCAAGAGATTCTCGCAGGTCGCGGCTACGGGCTCCGCGATGCGAAGCCATCGATCGAGATGGTGCAAGTCATTCGCGATGCGCCGCTTGCTCCACTTACAGGTGAGTACCACCCAATGTGCCGTCTCGTCGAGGCGGTGCGTTGTTGAGCGGCGGTACTGACTACGCGGTTCATCCGAGCGCGATCGTGGATCCCGGTGCGCAGATCGGAGCTGGCAGCCGCGTCTGGCACTTCGTGCATGTATGCGGCGGTGCGCGCATCGGCGAGCGGTGCTCGCTCGGGCAGAACGTCTTCGTGGGCAACCGCGTGACGATCGGGAACAACGTG
This sequence comes from Planctomycetota bacterium, assembly GCA_016872915.1. Lineage (GTDB taxonomy): Bacteria > Planctomycetota > Phycisphaerae > Phycisphaerales > SM1A02 > F1-60-MAGs104. The sequence goes on from VGYQ01000024.1 coordinate 18,498, forward strand.
AAGATCCAGAACAACGTTTCTGTCTACGACAACGTGACGCTAGAGGACGACGTCTTCTGCGGGCCGAGCATGGTCTTCACGAACGTGTACAACCCCCGCTCGGCGGTCACCCGCAAGGACGAGTACCGCGACACATTGGTGCGCCGTGGCGCGACGCTTGGCGCGAACTGCACCGTGGTCTGCGGTATCACCATTGGCGAGCACGCCTTCGTTGCCGCAGGTGCAGTGATAAACCGCGATGTCAAGCCGTTCGCCCTGATGGCCGGCGTGCCCGCGCGACAGATAGGCTGGATGAGCAAGTTCGGCGAGCGGGTGCCGCTGCCGCTCGCGGGCGCGGGCGAGTACCGGTGCCCCCACACGGGCGCTGTCTATCGCCTCCACGGCGATACTCTCGCCGTTCATGCCTGACTCCATCCTGCTCACTGGCGGCTCCGGCTTCATCGGCAGCCACATTGCGGTCGAGGTGGCCCGCGCCGGTCACCGTCCTGTGGTGCTGGACAACCTCTGCAACAGCAAGGCCGGCGTGATCGAGCGGCTCGCGCGGATCATCGGCCGCCCGATCGATTTCGTGCAGGGCGACATCCGCGATGGCGCAGTCGTCCGCAAGGTAATCCGCGACTTTGGCATCACCCGCGTGATTCATCTGGCCGGCCTGAAGGCGGTGGGGGAGTCGATGAGCATGCCACTGGCGTACTACGACAACAATGTCGTCGGCACACTGCGCCTGCTTGAAGCGATGAACGACTGCGGCGTGCGGTCGATCGTATTCAGCAGTTCCTGCACGGTGTACGGCGATCCGCAGCGGCTGCCGCTCACCGAATCCCATCCGCTCAGTTCTGCCAATCCCTATGGGCAAACGAAGCTGACGATCGAACTCATGCTGCGCGACCTCGCTCGCAGCGACGACCGCTGGCACATCTGTCTCCTGCGCTACTTCAATCCCGTTGGCGCGCATGAGAGCGGCCTGATCGGCGAGGATCCCAACGGGATTCCCAACAACCTCATGCCGTTCGTATTGAAAGTCGCGGCGGGGCAGTTCAAGGAACTCGGCGTCTGGGGCAGCGACTATCCAACGCCCGACGGCACGGGCGTGCGCGACTACATCCATGTCGTCGATCTCGCGGTCGGTCATCTGCGCGCGATGGAACGCCTTGGCGACATGCGGTGCGAGGCGATCAACCTCGGTACGGGGCAGGGCAGCAGCGTGCTCGATGTGGTGAAGGCGTTCGAGCGTGTGAACGCCGTCCGCGTGCCATACACGCTGAAGGATCGACGCCCCGGTGACATCGCTGCATGTTGGGCGGATCCTGCGCTCGCGCTGCAGCGGCTCGGTTGGAAAACGGAGCGCACCCTCGACGACATGTGCCGCGACGCATGGAAGTGGCAACTGTCATCGGGCGGGTCATGAGGCGCGCAAGCGATATCTGGGGTTGGTTCGTGTGCGTGTGCATAGGGGCGTTGGCGCACGGCGCTGCGCCGCCGCCGCCCGAGGCGGACGTTGTGGTACCCGCCGCAGTCGATGCGCTGCTGCGCGCACACTGCCTCGACTGCCATACTGGTCCGCGCAGCAAGGGGAAGCTCGATCTCGCGGAGCGCCTGCAGGCGAAGACCGCATCGCCAACGCTGCTCGCCTCGCTGCGTGCACGGCTTGCACGCGAGGACATGCCGCCCGACTCCGTCGATGAGCGTCCAACGCCCGCCGAGTACGCGGCCGCGATCGAAGCGGTCGACGAGGTCGTCCCGCCCGCACGGCGCGAAGTCCCTCTTGTCATGCGGCTCAACCGCTGGCAGTACGCCAACAGCGTTCGCGACGCGATTGGTCTCTTCGGAGCGGATGACCGCGCCAACGATTCGGCCGCGGACGTCACTGCGCAGACGCGCGCCTTCGCGCAGTCGCTTCGCGCAGTCGCGCTCGCGGTTCTGCCGCCCGACGATGTCGGCGAGGGTTTCGACACAACGGGCGATACGCTCGCCCTGCCACCGCTGCTGATGGACAAGTACCTCACCGCCGCGGAAGCGATTGCGCTTGCTGCGGTTCCGCCCGCGGCAAGCGACACGCGCCGCACCATCCACGGACCTGAACTTGTGCGCGCTGGCAAGGGGCAGGTCATCGACGGTACGGCGTGGCTCTTCACCGTGGGTGAAGTGGGCACCACCATCAAAATTCCGCGTAGCGGCAGATACACGGTGCGTGCAGTGATCGAGCAGATGAAGGCTGGCTCCGAAGATGCGCGCGCCGAGATCCGAGTGAACGGCAAGTCCGTCAGCACGTTTGCCGTGCCGAATACTCGAGGCAACCCAGGCACCTTCGACTGGACAGGGGACCTCGCCGCGGGCGAGCAGCGCATCACTGTCGCGTTCCTCAACGACTACTACAAACCCTCCGACCCGAATCCCTCCGCACGCGACCGTAATTTCGGCTGTAGATCGATCGAGGTGGAGGGCCCAATCGGCGGCATCACGCGAACGCCCTGCGAACTTGCGCTCGATGCGGCTGCGGGTTCGGGCAAGAGCGCGGACACCGCGCGGTTGCGGCGCGTTGCGGCGGCGCTCGCACCGCGGCTCTTTCGGCGTACGGTCGACGAGAAGGAGTGCTCGCAGCTTGTGCAGACTGCGCGAGCAGCGGCGGGCGGAGCGAAGTCCACCTCGGATGCGCAGCTCCGATCGCTCATCACTGCAATACTCGTCGATCCACGCTTCTTGCTGCGCATCGAGCCGCCGGTCAAGACGACGGATCTTGGGCAGCAGCCGGGCGTTCGCCCGCTTGTGGGCAGTGAACTCGCTTCGCGTCTCTCGTTCTTCCTCTGGGCAAGTGTGCCCGATGACGCACTTCGCCGCGCCGCAGAGGCGGGAGAACTCAGCACGAAGGACGGACTCACCAAGCAGGTGACTCGCATGCTCGCAGATGAACGCGCATCGGCGCTCGCCGACCGCTTCTTCGCGCAGTGGCTCGGCATCGACGGACTCGATGCGCGCTCATTCGATCCGCGCGGATATCCAGCTCTCAGCAGCAGAACGCTTCGCGCGATGCAGGCAGAAACCGCAGCGCTGTGCCTGCGCGTAGTGCGCGGCGAACTGCCGCTGCGTGCGCTTGTCACGAGCCGTGAGACGATGTGCAGCACGGAACTGGCGCAGCACTATGGACTCGCAGCAGTGCCTGGCGCCACCACCGTGGGCGAGCTGAGCGCATTCGAACTGCCGCCCACTCGGCCATCGGGCGTTCTCGGTCACGGCAGCGTGCTCGCGGCAACGAGCAATCCAAACCGCACGAGTCCTGTGAAGCGGGGCAAGTGGGTTCTCGATGTCATCCTCGATCAGACCCCGCCGCCACCGCCGCCGGGAGTACCGCAGCTGCCTGAAGGCTCTGCAAATCAGCAGCATCTCTCGATTCGGCAACTGATGGAGCAGCACCGAGCAAACCCTGACTGCGCATCATGCCACACGCGCATGGATGCGATCGGGCTTGCGTTCGAGCGACTTGATGCGGATGGTCGGCTGCGCAGCGAAGTGGATGGCATGCCGATCGACGATCGCAGCGAACTCCCAGGGGGCGCACAGATCGATGGCGCGCAAGGGGTGGCCGAACATGTGCTCAGTGGCGACGCGCTTGAGCGCTCGCTCGCGCGGCGACTGATGATCTACGCACTCGGCCGAGGCACCGCGGCCGCCGATGATCGGCTCATCCATCAACTTGCCCGTGATGCGCGCGCCGATGGCAATTTTGAATCACTTGTTCGTGGCATCGTGCTCAGCGACGCGTTCCGCATGCGCCGTGAGAGAGGCCAGCTCGCGGGCAACTGAGGCGAATCAGCAGCCGTTTTCCTTGCCTCGTGCGAATACGGCGTTACAGTGCACTTATGCGTGAGCCGCTGGTCCATCGCCGCACCATGCTCCGCGGCATTGGCGCGACGATCGCGCTGCCGTGGTTGGAGGCGATGCTGCCGCGCGGCATCGGTCCTGCAGCGCTCGCCGCCACATCATCGGCACTCGCGCCCGATCGCAGCACGCGGAGTGTGTTTGTGTTCTTCCCCAACGGCATGAACCCGGCGACCTGGCGCCCGACCGCAGCGGCGAACGGCGCGTGGGTTCCATCGACGTCCCTGCTCCCGCTCAAGGGGTTCGAACGCGACATCACCATTCATACGGGTCTGCGCCACCAGCGCGCGGAAGCGAACGGCGATGGTCCGGGCGATCACGCGCGCAGCGCCGCGTGCTTCCTCACCGGCGTGCAGCCGCGCAAGACGGCGGGCGATGACATCCGTGCTGGGCAGTCGATCGATCAGGCGATGGCGGATGCGCTCGGTACCGCGGGCAAGGGCACGCGGCTGCGTTCGCTTGAACTTGGCACCGAGCCTGCGATGACCGCGGGCAACTGCGACAGCGGCTACTCCTGCGCATACAGCGCGAACATCTCATGGCGATCGGAGAGTCTGCCCAACGGCAAGGAGACCGATCCGAAGGCAGCGTTTGAACGCTTGTTCGGTCGCGCGAACCTGAGCCCCGAGGAAGCTGCGGCGCAGGTGAAATCGCGCCGATCCGTGCTCGACGGCGCTGCGGCACAGGCGAAACGGCTGGCGGGCATCGTCGGGCGGAGCGACCGCGAACGACTCGACGAGTATCTCGGCGCCGTGCGCGACCTCGAGCGCCAGATCGACAGCGATGCGCTCGCCGAGATCGATGCGAAGGACCTGCCCGAGTTCGAGGGCGGTCCGATGGATCTCGCGCGGCGAACGGATCTGCTCTCGCAAGTACTCGCGCTGGCGCTGCAGACGGACTCCACGCGAGTCATCACCTTCATGCTCGCCAACGAAGGGTCGAACAGGCCCTACCACGAGATCGGCATCTCGCAGGGGCACCACGATGTGTCCCATCACGGGAACGATGCCGCCAAGATGGAGGCGTTCACCCGCATCAACACATTCCAGTCGGAGCGGCTGGCGGCGCTGCTCACCGCGCTCTCGAAGGCGCGCGAGGGCGGTCGATCGCTGCTCGACACGACGCTCGTGCTGTACGGCAGCGCGATCACCGATGGCAACGCGCACAACCACAGCGATCTGCCGATTTTGATCGCGGGTGGCGGTGCGCGCGGTCACCGTGGTGGCCGCATCGTGCGGCATGCGCCTGGCACGCCGCTGTGCAACCTCCATCTTGGTATGGCAGCAGCCGCGGGCGCTCCGATGAGCGCCTTCGGTGACTCCACAGCCACCATCTCGATCACGAGCTGATCGCGACCTCAGTCGGCGTCGTCAGCGCCAAGTTCAATGTTGATGATCTTGTCGCCCGCCACGATCTTGTCGATCACGGGAAGACCCTTGGTCACGATACCGAAGCATGTATGACCGCCATCGAGATGCGATGTGTTGTCGCGACTGTGGCAGATGAAGAACTGCGATCCACCCGTGTCCTTCCCCGCATGCGCCATCGACAGCACGCCGCGGTCATGCCGCTGCTTGCCGCCCTTGGTTTCGCACTTGATCTTGTAGCCAGGTCCGCCCGTGCCCGTTCCTGTTGGGCATCCACCCTGAATCACGAAGTTTGGAATCACTCGGTGAAAGGTGAGCCCTTTGTAGAAGCCTTGCTTGGCGAGCTTGCGGAAGTTGGCAACGGTGTTGGGCGCCTCGGCGTCGTAGAAGTCGACATGCATGTCGCCCTTTTCGGTCTTGATGATTGCAGTGGACATGCGCCGAGTATAGGCAGCAGCGTGGAAATGGCAGTGGTGCTGCGTGAGCGTGGAAGCAGGGCAGCGCCCCTCAAACGCCTGCGGGCACGAGTACGCCAAGGCGCCGCGCGACTTCCTCCACATTCGCTCGCGAGTTGAACGCACTGATGCGGATGAATCCTTCACCGCACCGCCCGAACCCCGCACCCGGCGTCGTGACCACCTGGGCTTGCTGAAGCAGTAGATCGAATGCCTCCCATGACCCAAGCCCATGAGGACAGCTCACCCACACATAGGGTGAGTTCGCAGCTCCGAAAGCTCGCAGCCCAAGCGCGGTGCATGCCCGCGCCAAGATCGACGCATTCGCGAGATAGAAGTCGGTCAGGGCACGGGTCTGGCGGCGACCTTCTGCGGAGTACAGCGCCGCTGCTGCACACTGCACCGGCCACGAAACGCCATTCGAACAAGTTGCCCATCGACGCATCCAAAGATCGTGCAGCGCGACACGCGTTCCATCTGCCGCAGCGCCCACCAGCTCCTTCGGGACAACGGTGTAGCCGCAGCGAACACCAGTAAATCCGCCGACTTTGGAGAACGAGCGGAACTCGATCGCGCAGCGGCGCGCGCCCTCAATTTCATAGATCGACTGCGGCAGCGATGGATCGCGGATGAAGTCCGCATAGGCGGCATCGAAGAGGAGCAGCGCTTCGTGCGCGTGCGCCCATTCAACCCACTGGGTCATCGCCGTGCGGTCGAGTACCGATCCAGTTGGATTATTGGGCGAGCAGAGGTACACGACATCGGCGTGCTCCTTCGGAGGACATGGCGCGAAGGCGTTTTCTTCGGTACAAGGCAGATACACAAACCCCTCATATCCGCCGCCGCGAAGCGCACTGCCCGAATTGCCCGCCATCACGTTCGTATCGGCATACACCGGATAGACGGGATCGCTGATTGCAATGCGATTGCCGGGGCCGAGGATCTCCAGGATTGCACTTGCATCGGGCTTCGATCCATCGCTCAGAAAGACTTCGTCGTCCGCCACGGTGCACCCTCGCGAACGGAAGTCGCCATCGGCGATCGCGCGCCGCACGAAGTCGTAGCCGGTGGCAGGCGGATAGCCGCGGAAGCCATCATGCGTCGACAACTCATCGACCGCCTTGTGCATCGCCGTGACCGCAGCGGCGGGCAGCGGTTCGGTGACATCACCGATGCCGCAGCGGATGATGCGCGAAGCCAGCGTCGGGTTCGCCTCTTTGAAAGCCTGCACACGCCGCGAAATTTCCGGGAACAAGTAGCCCGCAGCCAACTTCAGATAGTTGTCGTTGATGTGGAACATGCAGCCTCCGTGCGCGCACCGCCGTCGGACTTTGTGATGTGAACTGCGCAGGCGGGCGGAATATTTGCCATGACGATTTCCCGACGAACACTGTGGGCGCGCGCCGTCCGCTCGTGGAATGACTTCAGTCCATCGATCGCAAGTCGATGCGTCTTGCCGACAAATGGGCGCTTCATCTCGCGCGCACCGACGTACTCAAAGAAGGTCAGCACGCCCCCCACTCGGAGCAGATCGAGCATTTGCTTGAAGATCGACTCTGTCAGCGGCAGGGGAAAGTTGTTGAATGGCAGTCCACACACGATGAAGTCATACCCACCGTCGAGTGCGGAGTCTTCGATCGCCGATTCATGCAGCCGAACCGTGATCGCAGGGTGATCCACACGGAACGCGCGCAGATGCTTCTCCTCCAGATGCGAACAGAACGTTGGATTCAATTCCACGATATCGAATACGTCGCCCTTGTGGAGCGTCGGCAAGACCGCCGCCGTGAATGGCCCCGTGCCAGGCCCAACTTCCAGAATCCGCTTGCAACCGGTATGCGCACGGATGGCGTGCGTCATGGCGTTTGCAAGTGTGGGCGAAGACGGCATCATCGACCCCGTGTTCCGCATATTGCGAATTGCTTCGTGAAAAAAGTGCAGCATGGGAACAGCAGCCGAAGGTGGCGCAGACAAGTTTACGGCGGCAGCGCTCGGAGGTCGTCCTGCATCATGCGTGTGCGCCGAACCGCTCGTCGCCACCAAGCGCCAAAATCATCTCCGTAAAGACTTCAGAAATCTGCCTCAAATCCTGCAGATGTGCCATCTCGACGGTCGTGTGCATGTAACGGATCGGCAGGCTCATCAGCGCGCTTGGAATACCACCGGCTCGGGTAAAGATCGCATCCGTGTCCGTGCCGCTGCGGCCAGGCGTCGCAGACCTTTGCAGCGGGATCGACTGTGCGGCCGCCGATGCAGCCAGCCGCGCCACGACTTCGGGGTGCATCGCACCGCCCACGGCAATCTTCGGTCCGGCGCCGAGCTTGAAATGCCCATGCTGTGCGTGTGAGATGCCGGGGCTGTCTGTTGCATGGCCGACATCTGTGACGAGCGCGATATCCGGGTGAACGCTCTCCGCAATCATCGATGCGCCGTGCAGACCTACCTCTTCCTGCACCGTACTGACTGCAACCACACGGACCCGCAGCTTCGCACGCTGTGCAGCCACGAGCCGAAGCGTCTCCGCCGCGACAAAAGTACCGATGCGGTTGTCGAGCGCACGCGCCACGATGATGTTTGGACTCATCACGAGGCTTGCGTCAAGAAAGACGCCTGGGTCGCCAATGTTCAGGCGTGCTGCAGCGGCCGCCTGATCTTTCGCGCCAATATCGATGAAGAGTTCATGCAGCTTTCGCACCTTCGCGCCAGCATCCTTGTCCTGCAAGTGGATTGCCGTCGCGCCCACCAGCCCAATCACGGGACTTGTGATGCCTGCCACGGATGACTGGAACTGGATGCGCTTGCCGATGATTGCGGCGGGGTCGATGCCTCCAATCGAGCGGCAGTAGATGTAACCCTGGGCATCGATGTGATTGACCATCAGTCCGATCTCATCTGCGTGACCGCAGACTGCGATCGTTCGCTGCGCAGCGCCCGAAGTCGGCAGGAGTTCCGCAAAGTGGTTTCCATACGCGTCGCTCCAGCAGCGCGCACCCAGCGCACGCACATAAGCGCTCCACACACGCTGCCCCGCAGCCTCGAAACCGGATGGACTTGGTGTATCAAGCAGTTCGCGCAAGAAATGGAGGGATTCTGCACGCATCGGTGCTTCCGTGGATGGGTCTTGGGTCATGGTGAGTTGGGGGAGAGTGCAGTGCGCCACACTGCGAGCGTGAAGCGAGGGTCCGAAGCATAGCGGTCGGCCGAGGGTCTAGATTGTCTGCATGAACCTATCGCGTCACATTCGTTGTGTCATCGCAGTTGTCGCTGGAACGCTGCTGCTCCCATCGATCTCGTCAGCCGCCGAGGTCACCATGCCGCGCCTGCCCGCTGCGAGTCCCGATGGGAGTAGCGTGACCTTTACATGGCGCGGTGATCTCTGGCGCGTGTCAGCGGAAGGTGGAGTGGCGACCAGACTGACGAGCCACCCTGCCGATGAATCCGCGAGTGTGTGGAGTGATGATGGAACACTCATCGCCTTTGAGAGCACTCGCGATGGCGGGCGAAACATCTTTCTGATGGACCCTTCGGGCGGTTCGATGCGGCGCTCGACGAACAGCGACGAGGTTCTTGCACTCAGTGGGCTGTCCCGTACTGCGGATGGTTCGCTGCAGATTGATTTCGCTGCCGCGCTCGAAGACGATCTGTACCGATCGCCGCGACCATACTTCGTCCCTGCGGCAGGTGGCGAACCCACGCGCCGGCATGACGCCTTTGGACGGAGTGCGCGTCAGAGTCCAGATGGTCGTCGATGGTTGTTCGAGCGGGGCGGGAGTGACTGGTCGCGCCGCAACTACCGCGGCAGCGACCAAGTGGATGTGTGGCTCTTCGATCCGTCGGCCAAAGGGGCAGATCGCTTCACGCAACTGACCGATCACCCTGGAAATGACGGGTGGGCGCAGTGGCGCGGGGATGGAACATTCCTCTTCCTGTCGGACCGTGATTTATCCACGGTGAATGTCTTTGCTCAGGATGTCGCGAAGGGGGCAAAGCCGCGGCGATTGACGGCGTTTGAGGGGAATGATGTGAAGGATCTGACCGTGAGCCGCGATGGGCGGCGCGCGTTCTTCACGGCCTGGGACACCCTTTACCGCCTCGATCTTGACCGCGCGGGCGCGCAGCCTGTGGCACTTCGAATCACTGCGCCGGATGACACGCTCGATGCGGATGAAACCAAGTCGCTCGCTGCGGCGACGACAGAGATCGCACTCAACCCCGATGGAAAGACTGTTGCATTGATCGCCTTCGGTGATGTGTGGGTCAAGCCAGTTGAGGGGAAGTATCCAGCACGCCGAGTCACGACCGCGATGGCGCGCGAACAGCAGATCGCGTGGAGCCCCGATGGCGAAAAGCTGTACTTCACAAGTGATGCCGACGGTGGCGAGTCGATCATGGTCGCGACCGTTGCTGGAACGCGCAGCGATGTGATCGCATCGGCGCGAGTGCTTGAGCCAGCACCCGCTGTTGCGCCTGCTGCCGATCCAGCTCCCGCTGCCGAGCCAGCGCCTGCTCCTGAACCAGCATCGGCTGCTGAACCCGCGCCCGCAACCACGAGTCCCCCGGATGCGTCCGCGCCTGCAGCAGCAGCGGCGTCGGATGCACCTGCGCCCAAGGCGAGGGAGAAGCGCAAGCCAAAGGAGAAGCCCGCGAGCGAACGCTGGGGCGAAGCAGTGCGATTCGATATCAAGCCTGTGGTCACCTCCGATTCGCAGGACCGCATGCCAACGCCATCACCCGATGGAAAGCAGTTGGCGTTCCGCCGCGGACTCGGAGACATCATGGCGATGGATCTGGCAACGAATGCAGTGCGGCGCGTGCACGAGGGTTGGCACCCTGAGACGGAGATCGTCTGGAGCCCCGACAGCCGCTGGATCACTTTCCTCGGAACGGACCGCGATTACAACACGGACATCTTTATCGCGCCCGCGGATGGATCCGCGCCGCCCGTGAACATCACGCGGCATCCCGATGTGGATTCGTCACCGCGTTGGTCTGCGGATAGCCGCATCTTGGCGTTCACTTCAACCCGCATCAACGATGAGTCGGATGTGTGGCTGGTGTTCCTCGACAAGTCGTTGGAAGGACTCGCGAAGTTCGAGATGGAGCAGTACTTCAAGGAAGCAGGCGAAGCGGCAAAGAAGCGAAAGCCCCTGCAGAAGGAGGCGCCGAAGTCCGAGGCGAAGTCTGAGGCGAAGTCCGAGGCGAAGTCCGATGGCAAGTCTGAGGACAAGTCAGAGGACAAGTCCGACAAGAAGGACTCCGCCGACGACGAAGCGAAGGATGCGAGCAAGCTGGGCCTGAAGAACCCGCCCGAACTCAGTCTTGCCGATGCGTACAAGCGGCTCAAGCGAATCACGACGATGCCGGGCGGTGAGGGCAACCTTCAGATCGCGCCAGCAGGCGACAAACTGTTCTTCACAGGCGGAGAGAACGAGGGCGGACTCTTCGTCATCAACTGGGATGGCACGGGTCAGAAGCGAATCGGAGCACGCTGCGAAGTAGTGGGCATCTCGCTGACGGGAGACAAGCTGGTGACGATCAGCGGCGGCAAGGGTCAATTGCAGTCGACTGCGGGTGGCGGTTCGAGCAGCTCGTCGGGAGGAACCAGCGGATCGGGCGGTGAGGGAGAAAGTTCGCGAGGCGGCGGGCTCGAAGTGGACGCAACCATCGTGGTGGACCGCGCCGCGCTCGCACAGCAGAAGTTCGCGGAGGCGGCCCGCTTGATGGGCGAATACTTTTATCACCCGACGATGAAGGGGCTCGACTGGGAAGCGCTCACGCGGCGCTACGCGGAGCTTGCGGAGCACGCGCGGACTCCAGCGGAGTTCGACCACGTCGCCAATCGACTGCTCGGCGAACTCAATGCCAGTCACCTTGGGGTGCGTTCACCTGCCGGCGGTGGCCGATCGGTGCTGCCGCAAGGGCGGATCGGCGTGCGCGTATGTCCAGTGGATGGTGGACTGCGCATCGATGAGATCCTCGATCAGTCGCCTGCGGCGCTCGCGCGCACACCGCTCGCGGTCGGCGATGTCATCCGGGCCATCGACTTTCAGCCGATTGGCGTTGGCGACACGCTCGAAGCGCGCATGGCGGGCACGATCGGTCGTGATGTGGTGGTTGGCGTGGAACGCACGATGCCAGACGGCAAGTCGGTCTCGTTCGAGACAGTCGTGTTGCCCGTCGCTCAGTCGCGAATCACACGGCTCGCCTACGAGGCGACGCAGGCCCGCAATACGAAACTGGTGGATGAGTGGTCGGGCGGGCGCATCGGCTATATCCACATTCAAGGGATGAGCCAGCCCGCGCTCGATGAGTTTGAGCGCGACCTCTTCGCCGCATGCGACGGACGCGATGCACTTCTCATTGATGTCCGCAACAATGGGGGAGGGTGGACCGCAGATCGACTGCTCGCGTCCATCTGCGCGCCGGTGCACGCCTACACAATGCCGCGCGGCGGCGATCCGACTCACACGGATGGTTATCCCGCCGATCGCCTGTTCATTCAGCGGTTCACCGGACCAATCAACATGCTCTGCAATGAGAAGAGCTTCTCGAATGCGGAGATCACTGCGCATGCGTTCAAGACACTTCGGCGTGGAACGCTCGTCGGCATGCCAACCTACGGCGGCGTCATCTCGACGGGCGCCGCATCGCTGCTCGACGGCACGACCGT
>VGYQ01000025.1 GCA_016872915.1 Planctomycetota bacterium
TGAATGGCAATACCAACCAGCGCAAGCGAGCCTCGCACAATCGCCAGAAACGTCAATCGCTGCATCGCTTCAATGAACCGACAGCGGACCCTGCCGTCGATCAGGAATCGCCGCATCATCGAGTGCCACAGGATGTGTGGACGCCGTTGCCGCACGCTCGTTCGGCAGCGGCGAGAAACGGCTGCCAATGAGTGGGATTCTGCGGTTCACGCCGTCCTGCTTCGGCATCAGTGGGTAGACCGCCCAAATGATGACCGCACACCCGATCGACGCGAGCCACATGTACCGATCCACGCCGAAGTACGTGACCGTTGCCGCGGCTGCGAGCAGAAGGATCGACACGGGGATCATCCCCTGCCACGCCAACTTCATGAGCTGATCGAATCGGAAGCGCGGCAGTGTCCAGCGGATCGCCATGGCAAATGCGAGCATGAATGCGGTCTTGCCGATCATGACCCCCATCTGAAGCAGTACGACGCCCAACCCTCCCACCAACGGGAAGTCCCAGTTCCACTGCGACGGGGTCAAGCCACCGACAGGATTGATGCTCCAACCACCGAGGAAGAGCAGCGCAAAGAAAGCAGATCCCGTGATGACATGGAAGTACTCGGCCAGGAAGAACATCGCAAAGCGCATGGAGGAATACTCGGTGTGGAATCCACCGACCAGTTCGCTCTCCGCCTCCGCGAGATCGAATGGCGCACGATTGGCTTCCGCCAGCAGGCAGGTGTAGAAAACGATCGCCGCCAGCGGCTGCTGCAGGATGTTCCAGCCTTGCTGCTGCTGATGTGTGATGATCGCATACGGATCAAGCGAACCCGCGAGGAGCACGACACACAGCAGGCAGAGCCCCATGGGAATCTCATAGGAGATCATCTGCGCGCTCGCTCGCAGTCCGCCAAGGAACGAGAACTTGCTGTTGCTCGCCCAGCCTCCGAGTGCCACGCCGTACACACCGAGGCTCGCCGCCGCGATCAGATAAATGATGCCCACATTCACGTTCGCTCCGGTGATCCGCACCAGCGAGTCACCAAGACTGGCACTTGCACCAAACCACTCCACCAGTTTTGAGGAGATCGTGGAGAGATCCAGGATGCCTCCCCACGGGATGATGATGAACGCCATCATGGCGGGAACGATGCTGAGACCGGGACCAAGCGTGAAGAGAATCGAGTCTGCACCACGGGGCGTGTGCTCTTCCTTGAAGATGAACTTCAGTCCATCGGCGATGGGCTGCAGCAAGCCCTTCGGTCCGACCCGATTCGGCCCGATGCGATCCTGCATCCACGCACTCAATTTGCGTTCAAGCATGACACCGTAGGCGCAGCCGCCAAGAATGACATGCAGCATGAGCACCAAGACCAATGCATTCACGATCAACTGCGGAATGCCGCCCGTGACGGGGACCAGGGGAATCGAATCAAGCATGGGCTGCGAAGTCTAGCGCGGGCGCTTCCAAGGGCGATCGTGCCAGGTGGGGGAAGTGATCTTGTATCGCACGCACATCCCAAGCGCCCGTTTGCAAGGCGCGGATCGCCTGCACGGCCGCACGTGCACCCGCCACGGTCGTCATCAGCGGCACACTTGCTCGCACGGACGCGGCACGGATGCGCCCCTCATCGGTATTGGAACCCTTGCGTGTGGGCGTATTGATGATCAGTTTGATCTCGCCCGAGCGAATGAGGTCGATGACGTTGGGTCGTTGCCCCTCGGCAATCTTGGGGAGCAGTTCACTCTCGATACCTGCACGCGTGAGTGCCTCATGCGTGCCTCGCGAGCAGACAATCGAGAATCCCGCACTCTTCAAACTACGCGCCACATCCACGGCGGCAGCCTTATCGCTCTCACGGACTGACAAGAAGACTTTGCCCGCGATCGGCAGCATCACGCCCGCCGCCATCTGCGCCTTGGCGAAGGCGACCGCGAGCGATTGATCCGCACCCATCACTTCACCCGTGGAACGCATCTCAGGTCCGAGCACCACATCCACGCCGGGGAACTTCGAGAATGGGAAGACGGACTCCTTCACCGCGTAGAAGCCTGTGTCATCGATTTCCTGAACCCCCAGACGATCGAGCGACGCACCCATCATGACCTGCGCCGCCACACGTGGCCACGACACGCCCTTTGCCTTGCTCACAAAGGGCGCCGTGCGCGAGGCGCGCGGATTGACTTCGAGGATGTACAGCACATCGTCCTTGCACGCCATCTGGACGTTCATCAGACCGCGCACTCGCAGCCGCTGCGCCAGTCGCCTCGCCTGTTCACGAATCCGCGAGACGGTCGCCGTGGGCAGCGAATACGGAGGCACCGTGCAGGTCGAGTCGCCCGAGTGGATGCCCGCCTCTTCGATGTGCTCCATCACGCCGCAGACGACTGCTCGAGACGTACCCGGCTCATACTTCAGATCGGGCCGATGATTCCCGCTTGCGGGCTCGAAGTCTGCGACGACATCGACATCGATCTCGATCGCGTCGCCAAGGAATCGATCAATCAGCACAGGGCGATCGGCCAGCTCGCTCGCATCGACGGCAGTGGCCATATAGCGGCGCAAACTCGCTTCGTCGAAGCATGTCTCCATGCCGCGGCCACCAAGCACATAGGAAGGACGAACGAGTACGGGGTACCCAACGCGGGCGGCGATCTCCACCGACTGCTCCAGGCTGCGCGCAATGCCGCTCTCGGGCTGACGAAGCCCCAGTTCATCGATCATCGCCTTGAAACGATCTCGATCTTCCGCCAGATCGATCGAGTCGTTGCCTGTACCAATCAGCGGAACGCCCGCTGCATCGAGTCCGTGCGCGAGATTGAGCGGCGTTTGGCCACCAAACTGCACGATCACGCCGGCAACCGCCCCCGTTCGATTCGCCACATCGATGCCTCCGCCGTTCAGTCGCTCGACAACATTCAGCACATCCTCAAGCGTGAGCGGCTCGAAGAAAAGAAGATCGCTGGTGTCGTAGTCGGTCGAGACGGTCTCGGGGTTCGAGTTGATCATCACACTCTCGAAGCCCATGTCGGCGCAGGCGAATGCTGCCTGACAGCAGCAGTAGTCAAACTCGATCCCCTGCCCAATCCGGTTCGGACCACCGCCCAGCACAATGATCTTGCGGTTCGGCGAGATGCGGATCTCATCTTCGATGATCGGCTTGCCTGCAATCCGCACCGGGTGCTCGTACGTGGAGTAGTAGTACGGAGTCTTTGCCTCGAACTCCGCCGCACACGTATCGACCAGTTTGTACACGGGTTCGATCCCAAGCCGCTTTCGGTGTGCTCGCACGGCGAGAATGTTCTTGGTGGTGATCGCACCGAGATACACAAACGCCAATTGCGCATCGCTGTAGCCGAGCACCTTCGCCTCGCGAAGCGTCTCTGCCGGGAGATCCTCCAGTCGGCGGACCGCACACAGCTTCGACTCGAATTCGCAGAGCTGCGCGATCTGGTCGACATACCAGGGGTCGTACCCGGTCGAGCGTGCGACATCTGCGATGCTCCATCCCATCTTCAGCGCATAGCGCACGAAGAAGAGTCGCCCTTGGCTTGGAACACTCAGCTTGCGACGAAGCAACTCATCGGGAATCGGCCACACGGGCGCCGATCCATCGGCAAGCTCCCTGTCGGCTCGGCGCTGACCGGCGAGCCACTTGTCGTTTGCATCAAGGCCAAGGCCAAATCGCTTGACCTCCATCGACCGAATTGCCTTCTGCAATGCTTCTTTGAAGGTGCGCCCGATCGACATTGCCTCACCCACGCTCTTCATCTGGGTCGTCAGCGTCTCATCTGCCTCGGGGAACTTCTCGAACGTCCATCTCGGCATCTTCACGACGACATAGTCGATCGATGGTTCGAAGCACGCACTGGTGGTTCCGGTGATGTCATTGCGCAGTTCGTCAAGCGTGTAGCCGACGGCGAGCTTTGCGGCAATGCGGGCGATCGGAAAGCCCGTCGCCTTCGATGCGAGTGCCGACGACCGGGAGACGCGCGGGTTCATCTCGACGACCACCATGCGCCCATCCTTCGGATCGATCGCGAACTGCACATTCGATCCGCCCGTATCGACCCCAACCGAGCGCATGATCGCGAAGGATGCATCGCGCATGCGCTGATACTCGCGGTCAGTCAGCGTCTGGATCGGTGCGACCGTGATCGAATCGCCTGTGTGCACCCCCATCGCATCGATGTTCTCGATGCCACAGATGATGATGCAGTTGTCGTTGCGGTCTCGTACGACTTCGAGTTCGTACTCCTTCCATCCCAGCGCGCTTTGATCGATCAGGACCTGTCCGATCATGCTCGCGGACAGTCCGCGACGGACTATGTCCTCAAACTCCTCGAGGTTGTAAGCGATGCCGCCACCCGTTCCACCAAGCGTGAATGCCGGTCGGATGATGGCGGGCAGTCCAATCTCCTCGAGAAATGCTTTCGCATCATCGAGATTCGTGACCGTCCGCGAGTGAGGCTGCGAGAGCCCAAGCGACTGCACGATCGCACGGAACGCCTCGCGGTCCTCGGCGCGCCGGATCGACTCGCGTGATGCGCCGATCATTTCGATTCCATGACGCTTGAAGACACCACTGTCATAGAGCGCGCATGCACAGTTCAACGCCGTCTGCCCGCCGAGGGTCGGCAGCACCGCATCGATCGGATGTCCCAGTTCGCGCTCTCGCAGGATCACCCGCTCCACCGCATCGGGAGTGATGGGCTCGATGTAGGTGCGATCGCTCATGGCGGGATCGGTCATGATCGTCGCAGGGTTGGAGTTGATCAGCACCACACGGAATCCATCTTCACGCAATGCCTTGCATGCCTGCGTCCCGGAGTAGTCGAACTCGCAGCCCTGCCCAATGACGATCGGTCCTGAACCGATGATGAGGATCGTGTGGATGTCGCTGCGGCGTGGCATGTGTGTGCTCGCGTCGGTGCTGAGTGCCGCACGTACGGCGCGCTCAGTCCAAACGGGCAAAAGGATAGCGGATGAAGCCGTTGGTACCCACCTCGGTTGCGTGCGATTCGAAGGACGCGCCAAAGCGGATACCCTCGCCGCCATGATCAGCCGCATCGAAGGGATTCTCGAGCGGGTCGATGAGGACCGCGTACTTCTCGCGGTCGGTGCATTGGGTTACGAAGTATCGATCCCAGCAGCGGATGTGCAGCGTTTGCAAGAACGGGTCGGCGAGGCGGTGGTGCTCTTCACGCTGCACTATTGTGAGTCGCAGGGGCAAGGATCCAGTTTCTGGCCGCGCTTGATCGGATTCCAAACAGAGGCAGACCGCGAGTTCTTTGAGCTGATCACCAGCGTCAAGGGCATTGGCGTACGCCGGGCGCTTCGGGCGCTGACGATCCCATTCCCGCGCGTGGCAGAGGCGATCGTTCGGAAAGATCTCGGCACGCTTGTGGCGCTGCCGGAAATCGGGCGCAAGACCGCCGAAACGATGGTGCTTGAACTGCGAGACAAGGTGGAACGCCATGCCATGCGCAGCGGCGGTGCACCGACAGCCGTGCCAACTGCCGCGCCGCGCACTCGCACCACCGCGAGCAAGGGCACGCGTTCGGGGACAGCTGCATCCACTCCGCCCGTGCCAGCGCAGCCGACTTCGGGACCAACGATCAGCGCAAGTGCCGTTCTCGATGCGGTCCAGGTGCTTGTCCAACTCGGGGAGAACCGACTGGATGCACGGACACTCATCGATTCGGCTCTTGAACGGGAGCCGGAGATCAGCAGCGCCGATGCGCTCGTGGCCGCAGCTCTTTCGCTCAAGGGGGTGGCGAGGTGACGCACCGTCACGCCGTCATCATGGCGGGTGGATCGGGCACTCGACTGTGGCCGATGAGCCGCGCCGCACGCCCGAAGCAACTCATGCCGATGCCCCATGGCGGAACGCTGCTTCAGATCGCCGCCGCGCGCTTGACGGGCGTGGTGCCGTCAGCGCATCAGTTCGTCTGTGCGTCGCGTGCCTACAAAGCTGACATCCTTGCCGCGGTCCCTGAACTGCATCAGGATCGTTTTCTCGGCGAACCGATGGGCAGAGACACTTTGAACGCCGTTGGCTTCGCTGCGGCGGTCGCCGCTGCGCACGATCCAAATGCCACCCTTGCCGTACTCACGAGCGATCACATCATCGAACCGCAAGATGTGTTCGCACAGAAACTTGATCTTGGCTTTCGGTTGGTGGAGGCAGACCCGAGCCGACTGGTGACGTTCGCCATCACGCCCACCTTCCCCGCCACGGGCTACGGCTATGTCGAGCAAGGCAATGCGATCGCGGGATTCGCGGGCGCCTTTGCTGCGAAGCGCTTTGTGGAGAAGCCGGATCTTGAACGCGCCACGCAGTTCATTTCCGCCGGCACTTTTGGATGGAACAGCGGGATGTTCATCTTCCATGCAGCGACTGTGCTCGATGCAATCGATCGCTTCCAGCCCGCGTGCGGTCCTGGACTGCGCCGCATCGGCGCCGCATGGGGAACGGCGCGCGCACAGGCGGTCGTCGATGAGGTCTATCCGTCGCTCACAAAGATCAGCGTTGACTACGGACTGATGGAACCCGCATCGCGCGATACCGCTCTTTCAATCTGCGCGGTGCCAATGCCTGTGGCATGGCGCGATGTGGGCAGCTGGCCTGCCTATGCCGCACTGCTGCCAAGCGATGCGGCAGGAAATCGCACATCATCGATGGCAACGCATCTCGATTCACGCGACGTTGTCTGTATCAGCGACGATCCATCGCACTTGGTTGCAACCATCGGCATCGAAGGCGTCATCGTTGTGCGAACCGCCGATGCGACACTCGTGTGCAGAGCAGCAGATGCAGAGCGAGTGAAGGAACTGGTGGCACTGCTCCCCGCCGATCGGCGCTGATGCAGATATGCGCTTCCTCGCCATCGACCTCGGCGATCGACGGACGGGCCTTGCGTGCGCCGATGATGTGCTGCGCATCCCGGCCCCCATCGAAGTGATTGAGGCATCGACGCGCGAGGTTCTTCTGCAGTCGCTCGCGCACGCCGTCGACTCCTACGCTCCCGACGCACTGGTGATCGGCTTGCCACTCAACATGGATGGATCCGAAGGACCGCGTGCGAAGATGACGCGCGACTTCGCCCTCGCCTGCGAGGAGCGCTTCCGCCTGCCCGTTCACTTTCAGGATGAACGCCTCACCAGCCATGCCGCAGAGACATCGCTCAACCGAAGCGGGCGGACACACGCGCAGAAGCGGCGCATCCGTGACGCACTCGCCGCGTGTGAACTGCTGAAGGACTTCCTCGCTCAGCGCGGATGAGGCATTCAACCGTTGGGCGGAGCGGCAGACGCGCGGTCGAGATGCCACACAAGAGTGCCGGAGGGCCGAATGTTCTTGATTGGCAGCGCGATGAAGTCGTCGCTGCCCGTTGCCACACGGTGAATCATCGGAGCCTTCTCGCTGCCGAGCGCAAGCACAGCAACAGAGCGGGCTGCGTTCAGCAATGGATAGGTCATGGTCACACGCGCAGGAGGCGTCACCGTCGGACCATCGCAGTCACAGACCAGCAACTTTCTCTCGCGCAGTGCCGCAGTCTGTGGAAAGAGGCTTGCCGTATGTCCGTTGTCGCCCATGCCAAGCAATACGAAGTCGAGGCGCTGCTCAGTGACGGCGCGGCGGCTGAACGCGGCACGCAGTGCGCGTTCGTAGCGCGCAGCGGCGTCTTGCTCCATCGCCTCGATGGGATGCGCCTGAGCGGGCGGGATACCGGAGTGATCGACGATGATCTCGTGAATCTGACGCCAATTGCTCTTTGGATGATCAAATGGAACGCGCCGCTCATCGACGATCCACAGATGCGTTCGATCCCAAGGGAGCCGCCGATACATCGGATCGGTCATCAGTGACTGGTAGAAGGGAAACGGCGTCGATCCGCCGGAGAGTGCGAGATGAAAGTCGCCCATGCTCGCAACGCACGCATGTGCCTGCTCCATCAAATCACTGCCGAGCGCTTCAGCGGCTTCGTGAGGATCCGCTGAAACCTGCACGCGCCCCCACAAAGGTGGAACAGAGGGAGATGGACCATCAGGGGCCAGCGGGATCGGTGCATCATTCGTCATGGGTGGACAAGGGTACGCGAGGAAGGACGAACCGCCGCTGCCACCGATGGCCCGCGTCAAGGGACTATCGTGAGGGCGTATGTCGGAAGCCGCTGCATCGGTCATCGTGACCACCTACAACAGACCCGATGCGCTTCGCTGTGTACTCGAGGGACTTTTGACGCAGGATCGCCGAGATTTCGAGTGCATCGTCGCCGATGACGGCAGCGGACCTGAGACTGCGGCGCTCGTGGAATCGTTCAAGCCACGGTTCGCAGCTGCAGGGATCACGCGCCTGCACTGGGTCTGGCATGAAGACAAGGGCTTTCGGGCCGCGGCGATCCGTAACCGCGCTGCCGAACAGGCCCGGGCGCCTTGGATCATCTTTCTCGATGGCGATTGCGTTCCGCGGGCGGCGTTCATCCGAGGGCATGCGTCATGTGCAAAGGCACGGCGACTCACTCGTGGCAGTCGCGTCCTCATGACGGAGCAACTCACGAAGGACGCGCTTGCCGGCCGGTTGCCGCTTCACACGTTGACGACTCAAGCACTCTGGCGACTTCGGCGGCAGGGGCAGCTGAACCAGATCACTCCATTGATCGGAGGACTCTTCGATGGGTTTCGAAGCGCCTGGACCGCTGCACGACTCGACCGATGGAAGAGTGTTCGCACATGCAATCTCGCTCTCCACCGAGATTGTCTGGAGAGTCTTGGTGGATTCGATGAGCGCTTCGTTGGCTGGGGTCTCGAAGACAGCGAATTCTGCGTCCGCGCCCAGCATGCGGGGCTTCGGCTTCTGCGCGCCCCCGCCGGCACCGCGGTGCTGCATCTGTGGCATCGCGAAGGGAGTCCGGCCATTTCACGCCAGAGTCAGGACCTGTTCGCTGCAACCGTCACACAGCGCCTCACGCGCACTGAACACGGACTCCGGTGCGCAGCAGTGTCCACCTGAGTGCCCAATGGGCATCATGCAAAGAAGGCCCCCCCTGGACCGTAGGACCACCGTGTAGTCGACACGCTGAGCCATGCTTCGGTCAAGCCAGAGCCCGCCGGAGAGGATGGGTCAGGGACGCACCGTCGATCGATCGATCTCCCGATCGATTCAGCGCCAATAGTTGTCGAGATGGAGTTCGGAGAC
This sequence comes from Planctomycetota bacterium, assembly GCA_016872915.1. Lineage (GTDB taxonomy): Bacteria > Planctomycetota > Phycisphaerae > Phycisphaerales > SM1A02 > F1-60-MAGs104. The sequence continues at coordinate 9,192 of VGYQ01000025.1, forward strand.
ATCGATGTCGCCATGCGAGTATCCGGCGTTCGCGATGCCGATCGGAATCGACCCGAGCTTGGGGTGCCTGACGTCGGCGTTCTGGGCGAACCACAGCAGTACCCGGGGATCGTCAAGATGCCGAATCAAGGACCGATCCACCGGATAGTCGATGTTGTGGGTGAAGAGCACGAAGGGCTCGTCCAGTCTCCTTTTCGCGAAGAACTGGTCGATGTAGTCCGTGTTCACGAACACCAGGTTGTTGCAAAGATCGGGATTCACGCGATAGCCGTCGTAGTTCCAGACATGCCGGCATCTGCTGGCGTTGCCGTTCCCGGTGATAGAGGGGTGACTGTAATCGTGAAACGACGTCCAGAGCGGGTGCACCGAAGAGCCCTCCCGAGGCTTCCGGGCGGATCTCGTCAAGAGCTTCCGCAGCAGTCGTTTCATGTTGATTCGGAACCTTGCGGCAACGTTCGCACACCTGCGTCTCGAAGCACGCTCCGATGGCGACCATGGCGGATGCGGTCCAAGACCGAGGCAGATGATGCTATCTGGAAGTGCGAGGCCCACCGACCTTTCCGGGTCGTCCTGGACGCGGCGAAGACAAACGCGGACATGCCCTTGCCCGCAGCCGGGTGCTACATTCAAGCCGTATGAAAGCGGTCATTCTGGCCGGTGGCCTCGGCACCCGCATCTCCGAGGAGACCCACCTGAAGCCGAAGCCGATGATCGAGATCGGCGGCAAGCCGATCCTGTGGCACATCCTGAAGCTGTACTCAGCTCATGGCGTGAACGACTTCGTGATCTGCTGCGGCTATCGCGGCTACGTGATCAAGGAGTATTTCGCCAACTACTTCCTGCACATGTCGGATGTCACCTTCGACATGGAACACAATCGCATGGAAGTACACCAGCGCAAGAGCGAACCTTGGCGCGTAACGCTGGTGGACACCGGCGATGAGACACTGACCGGCGGACGACTGAAGCGGGTCGCCGAGCATGTCCGGGACGAGGAGGCCTTCTTCTTCACCTACGGCGACGGTCTGTGCGACGCCGACCTCGCCGCCGAACTGGCGTTCCATCGTCGCCATGGCAAACTGGCCACGGTGCTCGCCGTGCGTCCTCCCGGGCGCTACGGCGCCCTCGACGTCCACGGTAGCCGGGTGCACGGCTTCACCGAGAAGCCCCGTGGCGACGGCGGCCGCATCAATGGCGGATTCTTCGTCCTTTCGCCGAAGTGCATCGACCTGATCGAGGGCGACCAGTCGAGCTGGGAGGGTGAACCGTTGATGCGGCTCGCGAAATCCGGACAGCTGGAGGCGTTCGAGCACGATGGCTTCTGGCAGGCGATGGACACGCTGCGCGACAAGAACCACCTCGAGGAGCTCTGGCAGTCGCGCAACGCCCCCTGGAATCGATGGGCGTGAATCCGTCCTTCTGGCGTGGCAAGCGTGTCTTCCTGACCGGTCACACCGGCTTCAAGGGCGGGTGGATGGCGATGTGGCTGGCGAGCATGGGCGCCGAGGTGCACGGATATGCGCTGCGACCACTGACCGCGCCCAGCCTCTTCGAGGTGGCCGACGTGCGCCGATGCCTGAACTCGAACACCATCGCCGACGTGCGTGACGCCATGGCACTGACCCACGCCCTTCGTACCTCGCGTGCGGAGATCGTGCTTCATCTAGCGGCACAGTCGCTGGTGCGCGAGAGCTATCGCGAGCCGGTCGAGACCTACGCGACCAACGTCATGGGTTCAGTGCACCTGCTTGAAGCGGTACGCATGATTGACGGCGTGCGAGCTGTGGTCAACGTAACCACCGACAAGTGCTACGAGAATGACGGTCGCCCGCAGCCATATCGCGAGCATGACGCGATGGGCGGCTACGACCCCTACTCCAGCAGCAAGGGTTGCGCGGAACTGGTGACCGCGGCATATCGCCGATCGTTCCTAGCCGCCCGCGGCGTACGTGTGGCCACCGCCCGCGCCGGCAACGTGATCGGTGGAGGCGACTGGGCTGCCGATCGACTGGTGCCGGATTTCCTGCGCGCCATCGACGCGGGTCAGGAACTGGTTATCCGATCGCCCGGGGCCACACGCCCGTGGCAGCATGTGCTGGAACCGATCTCCGGCTACTTCACGCTGGCCCAGCGTCTTTATGAGGATGGCGAAGCGTTCGACGGCGCGTGGAACTTCGGACCGCACCTCTCGGACGTCAAGCCAGTGAGCTGGATCGTGCAGCGGTTGTGCGACGGCGTACCGGGGTCTCGCTGGAGCGTGTCCAGCACACCGCAGCCGCATGAGGCGCACATGCTCTCGCTGGACAACGCTCAGGCGCGCGACCGCCTTGGCTGGAGACCGCGATGGTCGATCGAGCAGGCGCTGGCACGCACACTGGAGTGGCATCTGGCGTGGCGGAAGGGTTCCCGCATGCAGGCCACGTGTCTGGAGCAGCTTCAGGCCTATGAGGCCACGGCATGAGCGAACGATTCGACGTGGTGCCCACGCGCATCGCGGGCCTGATGGCACTCCAGCGGAAGCCCATCGGCGATGCGCGCGGATTTTTGGAGCGTCTCTACTGCGAGCAGGAACTTCGGCCGCTGCTGGGTGAGGTACGCATTCAGGCCGTGAACCGCACCCGCACCGCCAGACGCGGCACGGTGCGTGGCTTGCACTTCCAGCGGCCGCCCCATGTCGAGGACAAGGTGGTGCAGTGCCTGCGAGGCGAGGTTCTCGACGTGGCGGTGGACCTGCGTCGCGGCTCCCCCACCTTCCTGCGATGGCATGCCGAGGTGCTTTCCGCAGAAAACCACCGAACCCTGCTGGTGCCGCGCGGTTTCGCCCACGGGTTCCAGACGCTGTGCGATGATTGCGAGATGCTGTACCTGCACACCGCGGCGCACCATCCCGCGAGCGAAGGAGGATTGGACGCGCTGGATCCGCGGCTGGCCATCCAGTGGCCGCTGCAGGTGAGCGAGCGATCCGCCCGCGACCAGGGCCATCCGCCGCTCGAAGCCTCGTTCACGGGCATCGACCCATGAAGTGCCGGCATTGCGGGGCCGAACTCTCGCTGCCGCTCGTCGATCTGGGCATGGCCCCGCCATCGAACGCCTATCTGACCGTCGAGGCATTGCAGCGGCCCGAGCGCCGATTTCCGCTAAGGGTGCTGGTGTGCGAGCGCTGTTGGCTCGTGCAGACCGAGGACTTCACCGACGCCGACGAACTGTTCGACGCCGACTACGCCTACTTCAGCGGCGTCTCCACCTCGTGGCTTGCGCACGCGGAGCGATACGTGGCCGACATGATCGCCCGCTTCGGTCTGCATGCCCGCAGCCGGGTGGTCGAAGTAGCCGCCAACGACGGCTACCTCCTGCAATACGTGAAGGCCCGAGGCATTCCCTGCACCGGCGTGGAGCCCACCGCCAGCACCGCTGCCGCCGCTCGCGCGAAGGGCATCGAGATCGTGCAGGACTTCTTCGGCCGCCGGCTTGCGGAGGCGATGGCGGGCCGCGGGCTGCAGGCCGATCTGATGTCGGCCAACAACGTGCTGGCCCACGTTCCCGACATCAACGACTTCGTGGCCGGATTCGCCACACTCCTGAAACCGGGTGGCGTGGCCACCTTCGAGTTCCCGCATCTGCTGCGGCTAATGGCCGAGGCGCAGTTCGACACCATCTACCACGAGCATTTCTCGTATCTGTCGCTCACGGCCGTGCGCTCCGTGTTCGAGCGCGTCGGGCTTCAGGTGTTCGATGTGCAGGAATGGCCCACCCATGGCGGAAGCCTGCGCGTCTTCGCCCAGCGGACCGACGCCGCCGCACACGCGGTGACGCCGGCCGTGGGCCAGATGCTGGGCCGCGAGACCGAGGCCGGCGTACGCACCGCCGCCTACTACCGCGGACTGCAGCCGCGCGCGGAGCGCATCCGCGACGACCTGCTGAAGTTCCTGCGTCAGGCGAAGGCGGAGGGGCGCACGGTGATCGCTTACGGCGCCGCAGCGAAGGGTAACACGCTGCTCAATTTCGCTGGCGTGGGGCCGGAACTGTTGCGTTGTGTGGTGGATCTGAACCCAGCCAAACAGGGCAAATTCATGCCCGGCAGCCGCATTCCCATTGTGGGGCGGGATGAACTCATTGCCCGGCGACCTGACGATCTGCTCATTCTGCCATGGAATCTGATCGCCGAGATTCGCGAGCAACACAAAGGCCTGGCGCGTCTTGGCACGCGTTTCGTAGTGGCGGTTCCCCGTTTGGTGACGGCATGAGTGGAGTCGCACCGACGCAGTGGATTGCCGTGACCGGTGCATCCGGGTTCATCGGCCACCATGTCTTGGCCGCACTTCGTGCTCGCGGAGTTGGCATCGTCGCACTTGGACGACATCCACTTCAGGAGGTGAGCGACCTGCGATGGGTTTCGTTCGACCTCGCCGCGCCTGGCGATCGTGAACTCGAGGCACTCGGATCCGTTGATGCGCTGGTGCACCTCGCCTGGGAGGGTCTGCCGAACTATCGGTCCAGACGGCACCTTGACGACGAGTTGCCGCGTCAGAGCGCGTTCCTCGATGCCGTGCTCAGTGCCGGCGTACGGCGAATCGTCGTGGCAGGCACCTGCTTCGAGTACGGAATGTACGAGGGCGAACTTCACGAGCAGCTCGAGCCGGCGCCAGCCAACCCCTATGGCCAAGCGAAGGACGCGCTGCGGCGCCATGCGGAGGCGGCATGTGCCCACCACGGATGCGACCTCGCATGGACCCGGCTCTTCTATCTGTACGGCGACGGACAGGCACCGACCTCGGTGTGGAGGCAGCTCAGCGACTATGTCCGCCGCGGCGAGAAAGTGTTTCCCATGTCGGGCGGGCAGCAGGTGCGTGACTTTCTGCCGATTGAGTCGGCGGCCGAGATGCTGGTCCGGATTGCTCAGACCCGACACGCCCATGGAGTCATGAACATCTGCTCGGGTCAAGGAAGGACCCTCGAGCAAACAGTTCGTCGATGGATCGCCGAGCGCGGCTGGGATATTCAGCTTGAGCTTGGTCGATTCCCGTATCCTGATCATGAGCCGTTCGCCTTCTGGGGATCCCGGAGTCGGCTCGACAAGGTGCTCGCGAGTCCATGACGAGAGACAACCCCATCTACTCGACCGCCGAACTCCCGGTCCTCCAGAACACCACGTACTCCTCGGCGGAGGAAGCACGCAGCTGCCCCACCGGGCAGGTCGAGCTGCGCCGAGACCCGCACACTGGCATCGTGACGAACACCGCGTTCGATCCATCGAAGATCGTTTATGACTCGCGCTACCAGAACGAGCAGGCCCATAGCAGCGCGTTTCGACGACACCTCGAATCGGTGGCCGACGAGTTAACGGCATCGATGGACTGCGCCGCGGTCGTCGAGGTGGGCTGCGGAAAGGGTCGTTTCCTCGAGGTCCTTTGGGCACGTGGAATCGATGCGATCGGCTTCGATCCGGCCTACGAGGGCAGCGACATGCGGATCCGCACGCAACTCTTCGGCGTGGATGTCCGCATTCGCGCTACCGCAATCGTTCTCCGGCACGTGCTGGAGCACATCCCGGACCCGGTCGCCTTCCTGGCCGCAATCCGCGATGCCAACGGAGGCAGCGGGACGATCTACGTCGAGGTTCCTTGCTTCGACTGGATCCGTAGTCACCGTACATGGTTTGACGTGTTCTACGAGCACGTCAACTACTTTCGCGTCCAGGACTTTCGACGGATGTTCGGCTCAATCCGCACTCTTGGGCACTGCTTCGGTGGGCAGTACATTCGCTTAGTCGCCGATCTAGCGTCCCTCCGTTCGCCGGGACCGGACAGCGGAGCCGAGCCTTCGGTCCCCGCTGACTTTCTGGGATCGCTCCACCGGAGCATCGCCGTAGACGGTCCGCGCCGCCCAGTCGCGGTCTGGGGCGGCTCCTCCAAAGGCGTGATCTTCTCGATAGTCCGCGAGCGACTCGGGCATGGGGTGAACCATGTCATCGACGTGAACCCGGCAAAGCAGGGACGGCACATCCCGGTCACCGGGCTACGGGTGATCTCGCCGACCGAGGCACTGCGCAGTATCCCTGAGGGAACCCACACTTGGGTCGTGAACTCGAACTACCTTCCAGAAATAGCCGAGGTCGCCGGAAGCCATCTCCGGCTGCTTACCATCGACGATCCCCACGCCATGCGCGCAATTGGATCGACAGACTCCAAAGGCTCAGCATGAATCAATCATTCCTGTCCGAAGTTCAGCAGATCACGGCAGCGAACGGCGCGAGTGAAACGCTCGCTGCGGCAACCCGTCAGTGGATGGAAGAGTCGATCCGAGCCCGCTACTCGTACTGCTTCCGCTGGCTGGGGCGGCCAGTGATTCAGTATCCGCAGGACATGGCGGCGATGCAGGAGCTGATCTGGGCGGTTCGGCCGGACCTCATCATCGAGACAGGCATCGCCCACGGCGGATCGCTGATCCTGAGCGCGTCGATGCTCGCGATGCTTGACATGTCCGATGCGATTACCGAAGGGCGCACCCTGGATCCCGCGAAGTCGGAACGGCTCGTGCTCGGCGTCGACATCGATATCCGTGCTCACAACCGTGCTGCGATCGAGTCCCACCCCATGGCGTCAAGAATCCGCATGATCCAAGGCTCCAGCATCGCCGAGGATGTCGTAGCACAAGTGCGAGAACTTGCTAAGGGCTTCAAGCGCGTAATGGCCTGCCTGGACAGTAACCATACGCACGATCATGTGCTTGCAGAGCTACAGGCTTATGCCCAACTGGTTACGCCCGGAAGCTACTGCGTGGTGTTCGACACCGTGGTCGAGGACATGCCGGCGGACATGTTCCCGGATCGCCCGTGGGCCCCTGGCAACAATCCGAAGACCGCGGTGTGGGAGTTCCTAAAGTCGCACCCCCAGTTCGAGATCGATCGTGACATCCAGCACAAGCTGCTGCTCACGGTGGCCCCGGATGGATGGCTGCGGCGTGTCCGCTGACGTGGGCACGAACGCGCGACCCGCGCCCGTGGCACGCCATCCGCTGGTGGTGCTGGGGGGTGCCCGCGTACAACGAGGGACGCTTCCTGGAGCGCACGCTGCGATCTATTCAGGCGCAGTCGCACGGGGACTTCGTGGCGCTGGTCTCCGACAACGCCGCCACCGACGACACCGAGCGCATCGATCGGGAGTTCGCGCGGTAGGATCCGCGATTCGTGTTCGTCCGGCATCCGGTCGACCTGGGCGCCAACGACAACTTCATCTTCCTGCGGGACGCCTCCGAGAGCCCGTTCTTCGCCTGGATCGGAGGCCATGACACCCTCCACTAGGACTACGTGGCTCGGCACGTGGACTGCCTGCAGTGGCACCCGACGGCCTGCGGCAGCTTCACCTACTTTTAGGTGATCCACGAGCTAGATGCGATCCTGAAGGACGAGAGGCCCGAAGGGGTGGCTCCGGCGGACCGCGGAGCGATGTACTGCTACCTGTGGACCGTGACCATGGGCGAGGAGCTGGCGCCCATGCACGGCATGTTCCGCTGCCGCATGCTTGAACGGATCCCGCTGCGGCGGTGCCTCGCGGGTGATCATGTGCTGGTCACCAGCTGCGTCCTGCAGGGGGCGCTGAAGGCGCTTCCCGGGCACCTGTACCGCATCCGCGACCTAGACCGCGTGCCGCGCGCGCAGACGCGCCTGAAGCGGATCACCGGCCGGGGCGGAACACCGACCGACTTCCAGAGCACTCTGGACGGCCATCTGTCCGACTTCGACCTGTTCGTACCACCCGGCTCGCCGGGCGCCGCATGGTTATCCTCGCCAATATGGGTTGAGAGAAACCACCCCGCTCGATCAGCCCGCACTCTGAAAGACCAATCTTGGGTGATCTATCAAATCGGATCTCGGTGCTCCTACCGACGTTCAAGCGACCCGCGCTTCTCAAGCGCGCGATCGACAGCGTCCGACGACAGACACTGCCTGACTTCTCGCTGTTGATCTCTGACAATGGCGACGACGACGAGACCCGGGGCATCTGTGAGCGAGCGGTTGCTGAGGATCCTAGGATTCAATACACGCGTAACGAAAGGAATCTGGGGGCGGTGGGCAACATCCAGAAGTTGATTGGTAGTGTCGTCACTTCGCACTACTGCATCCTCTCTGACGACGACTTCCTATTCCCCAATTTTCTTGAGGATGCGATGGACGCGTTCCGGGAATCTCCGCACCTTGGCTTCTCATGCTCCCCTGTACTCTTTGTTGACGCGAGACGCCGACGCCTTGAACGGCGCAATCAGGACTGGCGTCCTGGCTTTCATGCGCCGAGCCTTGATTCGGTGCACCAAATGATGCGATCACACTTCACGTCGACGGGCGTCGTCTTCCGTCGGGACATTATCGACGTACTCGGCGGATTCCATGACTTCGGTGATGACCGCCTCTTTCTGACGCTCGTGGCAAGCATCTGGCCGTTCCATGTCACGGAGCGGATGGGCGCAGTGTTCGTCGTGACCGAGATGAGCTTCTCGGGTCAAGGTGGAATCGGAAGGCAGACTAGCCTGCCGACGCTTTGCGATTCGCTCGCCGCCAACCTCTCACGCATCGCGCAGCACGTCTCGTCCGAGTTCCGAAGCGAAGTTTCCTCGATCTTTATATCGACGTATGTCGAATACCTGCGACAGCGCCTTCGTGCAACGGGTGGGCAGCATGCTGAGGATCGCGGAATCGCCCGCCAATTCAAAAGTCTCGAGCCCGCGGCCTCCTGGAAGACCGTGCGCCGAGCGATTCGCGAGATTCCGCGGCTGTCCGCTCGATCTGTGCTGCAACTTGCGACTCTCAATCCCGCGGCGACCTCCACGCGAGACGAGCCGATCGACGACTGCATGTGGGCCTACCTGCAGGGCGACGTCTCGCAGCGAGAGCCCTTCCTGCGTGCAGCAGCAGAAAGGTTCACGTCGTCGAGCCGCTGACGAGCGCGACCGTGCGATGCACGTCCCGTCCGCGCCACCATGGGGGCAGGACCTGCCCCGCCTTCTCCAGCATCAGCTTCCAAGCGCGATTTCTCGCTCGCCAATCCCAGGAAACTCGGTCAGACCCGCTTTGCGACTTGCCGTGTAGCGCGAGCACTCGTTCCGACTCGAGTGCGCCCACGTCGCCGAACATACTTGTCTTGGTCGCGGCATGCGCGCGGTAGGCGGCAAGGCAGCGAGGTAGCAGGCGAGGCACGACGCCACCCGCGGCAAGACGAGCGAACCACTCACGATCCATCGTGAAGCGGAATGATTCGTCGAGAAAGCCAAAGGCATCATGCAGGCGCCTCCTCCAGAAAACGGCCGGCTGGAACAGCAAGCTTTCGCTGCAAAGCATCCTGGCGGTCGGCTGGGCATGCACCCACCGCCGGCGTACCCGACCCTGCTCCGACATCATCACACCCCAGCCGCAGATGGCCTCGACCGACGGATCCTTGAATGCACTCGCGACGGTCCGAAGACATCCGGGAAGCAGCATGTCGTCGCTGTTCAACCAACCCACGATCTCGCCGGTGGCACGCCGAAAACCCTTGTTGATCGCCTGCGTCTGGCCGCCATCCCGCTCGCTGCACCACCATGCGAGCCGCTTGGCGTGGGATTCGATGATCTCGCGGCTTCCATCCGTGCTGCCGCCATCGATCACGATGTACTCGAGGTCGGCATAGTCCTGGGCCGTGACGCTGCGGATGGTCCAGGGCAGAAATCGCGCTTGTTGGAAACTTGGAGTAACGATCGTGATGCGTGGTTCCGGCGTGGATGGCATGGGTCGGAGATGGCCACTGTATCAGCGAGCGGCGACGGAGCGGTCCGCGATGCCGCGCTCGTACACGCCCTCCACCACCTCCGCCACCCGATCCCACGCGTGATCCTGCGCAGTCCGACGCGCCGCCTCGCCATGACCTTGCGCACGCGCTCGTTCAGCAGCCGCACAGCAGGCTGGCGCAGGCCTTGTCGATCTCCTCGGCTGAAACCACGAATCCAATCTTGCCATCGCGCACCAGCCCCCCCCATCCCCATTCGCTCACTCACGATCACCGGCAGCCCCGCCGCCATCGCCTCCAGCACCACCATGCCGAAGGTCTCGAACTCACTGAGCAACGCGAAGGCATCGGCCGCGCTGTAGTAGCGCTCGATGCCGTGGACCTGGACGCCGGCGAAGATCACGTCCTGGCGGATGCCCAGCTTTGTCGCCCGGCGCTCGAACTCCGGCACGGGACCCCGCCCCACCACCAGCAACCTTGCCGCGCGGCCCGGCTCGCGCCTTCGGAACTCGGCGAAGCCCTCCATCAGCGGCCCCAGGCCCTTGGGCCCGAAGTTCATGCCGACGAAGAGCATCACGAAGTCCTCCGGACCGATGCCGTGCATGGCCCGGATCTCGGCCCGGGCCTTGGGATCATGTGCAAACCGCTCCGCGTCCACGCCAGGGTGCACCACACTCCACTCGCCGGGAAGCTCGCCGAACACCTCCTCGAAGCGCTCCTGCAGGAACGCGCCCACGGGCATGAACACCGACTTCGATCCACCTGTGATCATGCGCCGGTCGATCATCATCATGACTCGATCGCACAGGTTCGGTCGGCGCTTCAGCACATGCCTCACCCACCACTCGTGTGGCGCCCATGCGTGCTGAAGACATCCGCCTTGAATGTCGGCCAGTGCGAGTGCACCAGATCGAACCCACCACGGGCGATCCCGCGCTGCGCCATCGCACTGAAGAACCACTGCTGCAAAAACCGCGGGAACTTGATGCGCGGCACCTTGTGGAAGATGACATCGGTTCGCCCGCGCTCCCACCGATTCGCAAAGACATGGAACTCGTGCTTGCCGATCGCAATGAGGCGCTCGGTGACCTCCTTCACGAACCGTTCGCTGCCGCCGATGCCGCCGTATTTCTCGGCGATGATGGCGATCCGTGGCGGAATGAGCGGAGGCTATCTTGGCATAATTTCGCGTAACCATCGCCAGGCGCGACGCGCCGACCGCCGAGCCGTAGACCGCTCAAATGCCCAAACGCGCATCGGTATTCCGACCACTCGACCTCCTCTATGTGGCCCGCAAGGCCATGAAGCAGCGAAGCCTCGCCTGGCTCCCGGTGTACCTGCGTGATCGCAGAGCCTTCGGGGCCGCGGGCGGGCGCGTGACCGATCGTTACCCGATCCTCAACGAGTTCGTCTCCTCACGCCGGCTTCGCCTCCGCAGGCACAAGCTGCAGCCACATCTCGTTGCCGAGGATCTCCTTCAGTTGATCGCGGGCTCGTTCCGACGCTTCCTTCGCCGCCTTCGATTGATCCCGCCGCTGCGTCATCTCTTTCGCCACTTGCTGAAGGAGCGGCGACGGCGGGTTCATCTGCCACGTCGATGGATCGTCCGCCTTCAGGCGCTCCGCGAGCGGCTGCGTCTCGCGCAGCCACCGCGCATCCACATCGAGCACACCCTGGTACGCCGCCAACTGCGCCTTCTGCCAGCTCTCAAGCACCGACTCAACCTTGGTCGACTGCTCAGGGGTCGTGCCCTTCAGCAGCACCGCCTCGGCGCAGAGCCGCCTGATGTCCAGCGCACCCACGCCGCGCCGCATCGCGCGCGGGTCAAGCGCGATCAGTACATCGGCCGCCTCGACAGGTGCCAGTGCAGTCGCCAGTGCTTTCACCAGCTCCGTGTCAAGCTTTGCCAGTTCGGCTGCTGGCTTGACGGCCGGTCGACCGATCATCAGCACAGAGAGCACACGCAATAACTCAGGATCGACCGCGACCTCCTGCGCCAACAGATTGGTCAAGCTCATCTGAATCGTCGTGTTCATCGACTGAACATCCGCCGCCGAGACCTCCAGTGATGCCAACGACAACCCCTCCGCTGCCTCAGCGCGCCGCTCAAGATCTGCAATCAACAAGTCCCGTGTCAGCACGCCTCGGTCGGTCGACAGGTTGATCGTCTGCAGCCCAGGTCCAACAGAGATGAACGACACAGGCACCAATGGCATCCGCTCGAGGGTGCTCATCGCCGCATCGATGCGCAGCATCTGCCGAAGTGCATCCAGAAGACGCGTGCGACTTGGGTCATTCGCATCCGGGAGCGCAGTTGCAACAACGCCTACTACCTTCAAGTCAATCTCCGATGCGCCGCGGCGCGCCTGTGCCACACTCTTCAGTGCAGCGTCATTGAACACCCCACTTTCACCTATCTGCTGCGCGATCGACTTTTCTGCAGCGATTAGCGCGCCTGCATTAAAGGCCGCACGCTGTTCCTTCGCCGCCTCAAATGCCTTTTCAATCGCCGCGTCGATCGCCTTTGTCGCATCACCGCCGAGTGACCGCAGACCGACCGCACGCATGCAGTTGCGAAGCGTTGCCTCGTCGAGTGGAGCCGCGACGATCGGCATCGCCTTCACCCGTTCCAAAGCCGGATCCTCCACCACACCCTTTGCTTCCTGTGGCGACGCACCAAACGCTGTGGACACGAAAACCACGGATGCCAGAGCAATCAGAACGCTCGTCTTCGCGAGCGCCTCGGCAACCCCCCCGTTCTTCATACGCAGCCCTGTCAATTCCTGAATGTTCATGGCACGAGGGTACGCCGACTCTTGGGCGATCAATCATCATGCCATGCGCGGCCATCGCGCCGCATCAGATCATCCGCAGCCGCGGGTCCCCAGGAACCCTGCGCGTAGTTGCTCGCCATCCCACGCCGCAATCCAACCGAGCGTTGATCCAAGAAGGGCATCACAGCTGCCCAGCCGCTCTCGACTTCGATGCGGTGCTTGTAGAGTGACTGATCGCCACGCATCGCATCGACAAGCAGCGGTCCGTACGCCTCGATCGCCGCTACACCAAACTGTTTCTCCAGATCTGCCTGCATCTCGACGCTGTCCATCCGAAGAGGCATTCCGGGAACCTTCGTCTCAAATCGCAGCAGCGTGCGCTGCATCGGCGCGATCTCAATCACCAAGCGGTTTCCACGCACACCGCCCGCAGCATGCGGGATGTCATGGAATAGGTCCGCAGCGGGACGCTTGAACTGCACGACGACTTCCGTCCGCTTCGCAGCCATGCGCTTTCCCGTCCGCAGATAGAACGGTGTTCCCGCCCACCGCCAGTTGTCGACATGAAGCTTGAGCGCAGCGAAGGTCTCGGTAGTGCTGCCCTTGGCGACACCAGGCAAATCCACGAAGGCGCCTTCCTCAGCCGACGCCGCATACTGCCCAAGGACGCCGTGAGATGGCACATCCGCATCGGTCGTCGGTCTTAGCGCACGCACCACCTTGATCTTCTCAGTACGAATCTCCTCTGCGCTGATGCTCGTGGGGGGCTCCATCGCTGCGAATGCGAAGATCTGCAACAGATGGGACTGAATCATGTCTCGAATCGCGCCCGTCTGGTCATAAAAGCCTGTTCGATTCCCCACACCGACTTTCTCCGACGCCGTGATCTGGACATGATCGATGTATCGGTGGTTCCACACTGGTTCGAACATCGTGTTGGCAAAGCGAAGCACGAGCATCGCCTGCACTACTTCTTTGCCGAGGTAATGATCGATGCGGTAAATGTCCTCTTCCTCGAACACGCGGCCGAGTGCACGGTTCAGGCTCGCCGCGCTCTCCTCATCGTGGCCGAAGGGCTTCTCCACGATGATGCGCTGCCACGAACGCGTGCTCGCGTCGATCGAGCACCAACGCCTGCCTTCCGTCACGAGCGCCGCCTCATCGATGCGCTGCACGATCGACTCGTAAAGTTCGGGCGCCACGGACAAGTAAAAGAGCCGATTGCCCCGCGTCCCTGCCGATGCATCCATCGCCGCCATGCGGTCGGCAAGCGCTCGATACATCTCGCCCTGCGCTGCATCCCCCGGGAAGTACTCGATGCACTTCGAGAACTCTTGCCAACGCACCGCATCCCAGCGCGTGGCGTACTCCCGTACTGACGCCGCCAACTCATCTCGCCACTGCGCGTCACTCTTCGCACGGCGCGATACGCCCAGCACGCGAAATGCCTCGGGGAGATTGCCGAGTATGTACATCTCATAGAGCGCAGGGATCAGCTTGCGTGCAGTCAGATCGCCTGACGCACCAAAGATCACAAGCACACAGGGATCAGCCTTGCGAATCACCAGATACCTCCCGTTCCGACAATCATCGATACACCATCCACCAATCGGCGCTCCAGCGGATCAATCAGCCAGAGCCAGTCATCCAGCAGAAACTCCACACGCTGCGAAAGCAGCGCTACACGTCCCATGACGGTGAAACCAAATGCCGCACCGAAGGTGATCATCAAATACATGATGCCAACCCGTGCTGCACCACCGACCACCCCCTTGTGCTCCACGGAGAAGAAGAAGTAAGTGAGACAACACAGAACTCCAATCACCACCAACACATTCGGCAAACTTGCCCAGACCGTGGCCACATTCCAGAGCGTGCCATCGACAGGCTGTACGAGCGGCTGCATCGTTGCCACCGTCTGCGCAAGCAGATCGCTCTCCACATGACTGACGATCTTCGCACCCGCTGTGATGCCAACGATGAATGCCATCGTCCACACACTGATCCCTCCCACAGCAGGCACGAGCCGCAACAACAGAAGAACGCCAAACGCCAGTGCGATTCCCATGCCGACCTGCGACTGCGCAGTCGGTTCGGGCAGATTGGGAAGGATGTACGCCGTCGTCCAGCCATGCGCGAGTGCCCCACCCAACTTCGGCACGATCGAATCCCATACGCCGATCACCCCCCAGTACGCAGCCGATACGCCGATGACGATCGCCTCCGCCAAGCGGTACGCAGGATTGTCTCGGTAAAGGAACGAAAAGATCGCCAGAGTCAGCAGTGCGGCAACCCACAATCCCACCGTATATGCAGCGCTCAACTGCACACGATCCTGCGATGGAGTTTCGCGAGAGGCGAGCAAAAAAGCTGCGGGCGAAACGGACTTCCACTCCACCCATTCCACAACCCTCTCGCCATTTGGACTTTCCGAGTCCTGGACGGTCACACGCATCTCCACGCGCTCTGCATACGCACGTGCCATGCCATCGCCAAGCCCAATTCGAAGCCCCACGACGGCGGCAACCGCAAGCACGATCACCGCCCAGACCACAACCGCTGAGGATCGAGGGCCTGTACTCATGCTGCAGCCCTCCGTTGTGAGCGCCGCTGCGCGAGATACACGACATTGCCGAGCAGAATCAGCACAACCATCAGCAGGTGCGCGCCAAGCTGTGGTCCCATGCGCCGCTGCGCTTCGAGATACTTCGGCGGGATCACGGCAGAGACGCCGACATCTGCCCCTGTACTCGCGATCTCCGCCGCATTCGCCGGATCCAAGACCCACGCATTGATCAAAGACTCATACTCCGCCGCACCCTTGATCGCACCGAGCAGTCCTCGAATCTGCCCTGGGAAATAGGGGTAGAGCTGCGGCGTCTGAACGCCCGTGCAACCCGACACCATCGGCAACTTGCCACCCGATGCGGACACCACATACTGCACCCACTCCTTCGACCCTGGGTAACCCGCACTCACCTCGGCGAGCAGCGCGAAGTCTCCCACGCGCTGAATGCCGCTCAGGATCGGCAGGTCTGCGGTGGCGCGTCCTGACTTCGTGGTCGGGAAAGCACGCTTGAAGTCCGTGAGCACGACACGCATCACCTGTTCATTCCCGGCTTGAAACCCGAGATTCACATAATCCACGCCATCCTGCAAGTGTGGGAAATCGGCGCGCAGCACCTTCTTGATCGTCTGATCAATCATCTGTCCACCAAGAGGCCAGAGTGAAATGAACACCATCTTGTGCCCACAAAGCGCGCACTGACGCGCCATGCTGACGCCCATGGGCTCCAGTTCTCCAGCACTGCCCGGATCAAAGTCGAACGACAGCAGCACGGTGCTTCCCCGCGGCAGCGATTGCACCGCCTGAAACACCGCGCGCGAGGCATCCGTCGGCGTCTCGGGAAGCGTCTTGCGCGTGATACCCATCACAAGAATCGGCCCCGCCACAGCGAGCGCCATCGCCAAGAACACCCAGCGGCGGTCCAGTCTCTCCAGAATGCCGAGAACTCCCTGCATGCTTACGCGCTCCCCCCGCCCGCACCCATCCACGAACGGTCAATGCCAAGCAGAATGCGCAGACTCGTTGCGGTCACACCGAGTGCGATGCCGATGATGATCGCTCGGTTCCCCGCAGTGTTGAAGACCTGCATGATGAACATCGAGAGATTCTCAAGCCGCAGTCCACTCGCCCACTCGGGCAAACCCCCCGTCAGCCACACGCCCGCGAAGGTGCGCCCGAGCAACACGATGAAAGCGGTCCCAAGGAGCAGCATCGCCTCTCGGTTCTTCGCACGGAAGGCGCGGAATGCGGCGCTCGCGACATAGAACGCAAGGAGTGCAAACATCGTGCTCGTAATCGGCGTCAACACGAACTCATAGATCCACGCAAAGGCTGATCCTGCCGCATCTTTCTCGCCCGCCCATGGTGTTGCGGCAAACTGCGGATTCGGTGGTACCCCAATCTTGCCCAACCCCACGATGAGAGTGATGGCGAAGCAGAGCAGCGTCACGAGCGCGTATCCCCAGCCCGCATCACGCCGTCCGATGCGCGACAGATTCACCTTCACGAGACTGCCCGCACCCAAGATGAACGCGATCGCGGCGATCACATTGAAAATCTCGCTGGACTGCGCACCGACACTCTCCAAGTCTGGGAAGAAGGGTGACAGCAGCATCACCAGCCCCGCGATCGATGCAATGGCCATCGCAACGATGCGCATCATGACCCAAGCGCCCCCTTCACCGACTCGAGTACTCGCGAGACTGCCTCACTTTGCGGCACATTCAGCGCCGCAATCGTGGCGAGGACCACACCCAACAAGATCAGCGTTGCCACAATCACCTTGGCAGCATCCTGCCCCTTTAGCGATCCGATCTGATCTGGGGCGCCAGACAGGTACGCGCTCGCCGCCATGAACTCTTCCCCGATCAACGTGTAATCACAAGCGGCGACGAAGAATGGAAGCTGACTGCTTTCCGCGGTGCCGGCAATCTGAATCGCGCCAATGGAGTTGCCCGTCTCCGCCAAGATCAGGCTCTCCGCAAAAAAGCAACCCATGTAGAAGCAGGCGGCTGGTTTCTCGCGAACCATTTGTCCCGACACGGATGCGACGAAACCGAATTGTTCGTCAGTGATGTATCGGATTGCATCGGCGTTATAGGCATCGAATCGCCCGGCCGCCTGATACGAACCGCGGACCGCTTCGCGTGCGGCTTCCATCACGAGTGATCGACTCGTCGGCACCTCGATGGTCGCGTCGTACTCGGCGGTGGTCTTTGCGACATGGCTCAGTACCGTGATGCCCGCGACCGTCTGGATGTTGTCCATGTCCTGAATACCGGCGATGAAGAGCACGGGGCGGCCCATCTCCGTGGAACGTCCCACCGCATTCGTCACGGCATCGAGCGCAGGGATGCGGCGCAGGTACATCGCTGCACCAGCACGCGCCTGCAGCATCCACGCGATGATGCAGCCACTCGTCACGATGATGGCGACCGCCAATGGCAACTTGCCTGGCGTGAACAAACTCGCCGTTGTCGCGCCGGCTGCCGCGGCATCTTCAGCCGACACCACAGCGGTGATCTCCTGTAGGTGTGCGCTTGCCGGAGTGTGATGGAATCCAGCCGCGGCACACACTGCGAGCAGGAGCAGCACTCTGCGCGCTGCGTCGGATGTGATGGAGCGCCCTCGAACCATGCCGTACGCAGCACGGTAGCCCCTCACGGCAGATTGGTCGATCAGGGTTTCGGTGCGGGCGCGGGTGTAGGTGCGGGTGCCGGTGCGGGCTGCGGCTGTCCAATCACGGCCGCCTCTGCTGCCTTGGCGTCATCGATCGCCTGCTTCTCCATCTGCGCAACCTGAGCTTCGGTCTTCGGTACTTCAACAAACGCGAGGATCACGCCATCGCCAACTCCAAAGAGCGCCCAACCGGCGATCACTCCCGCACACACGGCCTCGCGTCCATCCACCCACAACCGATGACCAAACGATCCGATCCGACTGCGGTTGATCATCTCGAGGAACGAGAACACAAGCGCACCCATCCACATCATGATCGTCGACTCAGGCCCAAGCACGACACCGAGGCCAATACCGACGGCGCTCAGCGGGAACTTGCCGCGTGTCAAGATTTTCAATGCCTCGAACACGACCGCAGCAAGCGCACCGAATCCCATGGCGATTGCGGCGCTGACTGGGAGGACTCCCCAATACTTGCGAATGCCATCGACAACTTGAATCGTCTCGCCGGTACCGGAACCCATCCCGCGGATCACCTCCGCGATCGCGGCCCACTGCACGGCACCGATCATGTCGTACTTCTGCGTCGCCGCATCGCGCAGCGTCTGCCCTGTCTCTGGCGTCCAATCGCTCAGGAACAGAATGAAGAAGAGAGGCGTACTTGCGATCGCGCCTGCAAAGATGCCAATCACATGTCCCCACGCCTGCTGCCTTGGCTTCGCGCCGAGCATGTATCCCGGCTTGATATCCATCAGCAGATTGCTCGCATTGCTCGCCACTTCGGTGGTCATGCCTGCGGTAATGAGGTTGGTTCCGGCGTGCGTTGGATTCGCGGCACCAAAAGTGAACTGCGTGATCTTCGACAGCGCGCCCGTTGGCGTGATGCTCGTCAGCGCGGTGGCATTCGCCGCAATCAAGGTCAGGAGCACGATCAGCGGAATCGACAGAAGCCCAAGCAAGGGATTGACCCCGAACCACAGCCAGTTCATGAGAACGGTGACCCCAACCATCACAGGCACGCCCACCAGCGTGATCCACATCGGGAACTCGATGTGGCGCAGACAATCCTCACTGCTCCCACCGCGGCGGAACAGCCCCGTGAACGCACTGATGATCACCTTTGGCTTCGCGAGCAGTCCGGCCAGGCTCGCCGTCACCATCATGGACACTCCCCACCACAAACTCCACGTGTTCATGATGTGTCGCTGCCCGAAGATTGCCTGCGAGAGGTCGAACGATCCGTCCGCCTGCGCGATTGCTGCGAAGTTCTTCGGCAAGATCTCGCCGTTCGCGATCATGAGTGGTGCAATCAGCAGATAATTCAGCGCCATGCCGATCATCAGACTGTTGGTCAAACGGAGCCCCATCAGTCCACCTGCACCGAACATCGCGAGCTCGATGCCGACGGTGACACCAAGTTGCTCGACGGTCACGCCCTGCACGCGTGGCACCCACGCCTGCGCCTTCACGGCATAGTCGTAGTACCACTTGTCAAGCCGCTCGGTGAGATGCCAGATCGTCTCCTGGCTCTTGGATGTGCCAAGCACTTTGATCTGCAGCAGCGACATCCATCCCACGGTCAGCAACACCTGCACGATTGCTCCGATGGCGGCCGCTGCCGCGAGCGCCTTGGCCTTGAAAATGCCAGCGCGCGCACCCTCGTCGTCGTCTGACCCATCGCTGCGCTCCACAGGCAGATTGTTCACCATGTGATCCGTGCCGCCGCGTGGGGCAGAGGGATAGAGCGAATCCATGACAACACCTGCGGCGCGACCTTCCGGGAACGGCTGCTGCTCATCGTTGATGAATCGCCGCTTCATTGGGAACGCCACGAGCACACCAAGGATGCTCGCCAGGATGTTCCACACCATGATTTGGAACCACGGCATTGCGCGATTTTCGATGAACATGAAGGCCATCAAGGCGCTGATCAGCGGCCCAGTCATGTAGCCCGCGGCGGTTGCAATCGACTGCACCGCGTTGTTTTCGAGGATGGTCAGGTCCTTCACGAATCCCGAGCGCGCCATGGCGCGAAAAATCACGAAGCTGAGGATGACGCTCGTCACACCAACGCCAAGTGTCCAGCCCGTTTTCGCTCCGACATACAGGTTCGTTGCGCTGAGTACGCCGCCAAGCAGGAAGCCTGTGACCGCCGACCGCAGTGTCAGCTGCGGCATATCACCGCGGAACACATTCTTCAGCCACCACCGATCCTTCTCCTCCCGCGACATGTCGCGAACCTGATCATCCGTCAGATGGGGAAGCGCCATGGGGTCGTTGTCTCCTCACGAGTCGCACCAGGCTCGCGAAGCCGTGGTGCTTCGGTTCCTTCGGCTCTCTCGATCGGCAAAAGGTAGCAGAGTCCTCAGAATCGTTTAAGGAGACCAAGCTGCGAGCAGCGGCGTAAGGTCCGAGCCATCCGAGATGCCATCGCCATTCACATCCGCACAGCTCTCACTGCCGAACGCTGAGAGCAGAAGCGTGAGATCTGCCCCATCTATGCGCCCATTGCCGTCCAGATCCGGTGTACGTCTTGATTGCTGAACAACACCATCGGCCGCAGGTGGATTGCTCCATACTTCACCACACCGATCACGGTCGCCCACGAGATACAGCAGCAGAAACTCAGTCATCTCGCGCCGCGTGATCGCCAGCTGCTGCGCACGAGAGACTGACCCGGAGTCGCAGAAAGCGATCGCACTGTCGATGAATCCGCAGTGGAAACCACCCGTGATGGTGATCAACTGCGCCGCACCTGCGAGGTTGGGATACATGGTGCTCGTCGACGACGGCGGAACGATCGTGTCTTGGCTGCCGACGATGAGCCGCGTCGCACAGCGCACGTCCACAGCTGCTGCAATCGACGATGGATTTGTGTTCGCTGCCGCCTGTCCGATCACTGCACGGATACGCGGGTCACTCTTTGCCGCCAGGAGCGCGCAGCCACCACCCATCGAATGCCCCGCAACGGCTCTACGCTCGCCATCGATCGCTCCCTGCCAAGGTGATCCTGCCACCGTTGACTGTGCCACAAGCCAATCCATCGACGCAACAAGATCGAGGGCAAATGCTGCGTGACTCGGCAGCAATCCCCCCTGCGACTGCGGCAAGATGACGACGATCCCCCACGATGCAAGATGCGCACCCGTCGACAGATATTGGTTCACGGGCGTCACGAAACCATGACCGAACGCAAGGACAGGTCGTGGGCCGCTGCTTGTATCGACTGGCGCATTGGCTGCACTTGATGTGGCGGGATAGTGCACAGTGGCCACGAAGGTGGATCCGTCTGAACGCACCACCGTGACATCGCGGCGCGATGG
>VGYQ01000026.1 GCA_016872915.1 Planctomycetota bacterium
ACGTGATGGTGTTTGTCGCGCGGTCCACGCTCAGTGCAACGATGCCAAGATCCGATGCAAGTTCGACAAGTGCATCGATCCGCTCGTCCTGCATCGAAGCACCAGAAGCGACGATTGCGGCGAGCGCACGAGTCGTGGTCAGGTGAACGGGTTCATTCAACCGCCGCATATCGACGACTGCTTGAATCGCAGGCACAATCTTCTCGCGCGGCAGCAGTCGCACTGCCCGGGTCTCGCCATTCAAGATGAAGGTCCGCGATGACACATTTCGAAGCGCCGTCGCGAGAGCGCGACCCGTTGCCATGTTGCCAGGCGAGTAGGGATCTGATGTATCTCTGGCAAGATCGCCTGCATCAAGAATCTGGTCAATCGATCCTCCCGTGCTGCCATCGCGGGGTACTGTCAATGCACGCACGCCGAGTTCATGCAGAAGCCAGAGACACGCCTGCACCTTTGCATCGGTGGGTGCCATCCCCTGCTTGAGAGCCTCTCCCACGATGCCGCCGAGCGATGCGACAAGCTCATGGCCTCCAGCAAGCAGGGGTATGAGTGACTGCCCCAGCAGTCCGAGTGTCTCCTGCGGCTGCACGGTGAGCGGAACTTCTTGACCATTCAATGCGATCTGCGCCATCGCCAAAGCCTAGCGCGATTCGCCTTGAAGTCACTTCTATACTTTGCGGATGGCAGTGAACGGGCGCTCACAGCGACGCTGGCCCGTGATCCTCGCGATGACGGGGTCCCTGTCCATGATTATGCTTGATTCGACGGTGCTCGGGGTTGCGCTGCCGACTGTCAGTAGTGATCTCTCCATGAGCGGGGGTATGCAGGCATGGGCAGTGAACGGCTTTCTGCTCGCCATGGCATCGTGCGTCGCTATCGGCGGCCGAGTCGGCGATGCGATCGGGCGTGTGCGGGCGTTCCAGATCGGGATGTTCGGCTTCATGCTGGCGTCCATTGGATGCGCGGCAGCGACGACTGCCGAATGGTTCGTCGCGGCACGGGTCGCACAAGGTCTCTGTGCTGCGCTGATGCAGCCCGCAAGCGCCGCGATCGTGATCGACGTCGCTGCGCCCGAACGGCGCGGTGTCGCCATGGCGACCTACGCGGGTATCTCGTTGCTGTTCCTGGCAGCAGGCCCAGTGATCGGCGGCATGCTGGTCGAGCAGGCATCGTGGCCGTGGTGCTTTCTGATCAATGTGCCAGTCGTGATCGCATCACTCGCCGCGACCATCGGACTTCAGTTGGTGTCGACAGTGCCTTCACGACGACCGCTCGATGGCCCATCGGTGCTCATGCTTCCCACAAGCATGCTGCTGTTGACATGGGCACTGCAGCAGGACACGGCACACTCAGCAGATGCATGGTTACGGTGGACGACTGCTGCGATCGGTATTGGGCTGGCATGGCTCTTCATTCGCCGCCAACTGATGATCGCCACGCCGCTGATCGATCTACGACTCTTTCGCAATCAATCTCTTCGAACGAATGCGCTGCTGCTGATGGGTTTGCAAGTGATCACCGTTGGTCAGGGAATCTTTGGATCGATTTATATGCAGGAGTGCCTTGGATTTACCCCCGTGCAGGCAGGAGTGGGGTCGCTCCCGCTGTTGGTACCGGTCATTCTTCTCGTTCATGTTGCCGGTCGCATGTACGACAAGAGTGGTCCGCGCACACCGATTGTCAGTGGGCTTCTCTTGATACTGATGGGTACAGGTGTCGAGACTTTCGGAATCGCTGCCGAAAGCTATCCCGTGCTTGGAGCGGGCATGACACTGCTCGGCGCAGGCTGCGGGCTTGCCATGAGCCCTGCCAATGTTGATGCGCTCTCACGCGCACCGACGGAGCGACGCGGTGAAGTGGCTGGACTGGTACAGCAAATGCGGCAACTCGGCAGCACATTTGGCATCACGCTGATAGTGCTTGTGATGCACCTGTCCGCCTCTGGTGAGGTGATCGGCACGTCGGGGCTGACACTGCGCGGAATCGCATCTGGCTTTGGACTTCACATTGCCATCGCTGCCATCTGCCTTTTCCTTGCACTCCGCTTCGTCCACGAGAAGGCACCTCTCAAGCCCCCCGCATCCACCGGTCACCCCTCAACACCAACGACCTGATCTATATCGATCTGCACAGCGACCTCCCGCCCCTGCAGCGACGGTCCATGTGGATTGGTTTCGAGCACCTTCAGTTTGGCGCCTGCAACCTCGATGACATGCTGCGCGTGCGAGCCGAGGTATGTCGACTCCGTACATCTGCCGCGAACACCCAAACCGCCCTGCGATGCATCGGTCACACGAATCGATTCTGGTCGCACGGAAAGCAGAACTTCCGATCCATTTCGTGCCGACGCCGGCACGCTCGCGCGCCACGACCCAAGCGGGGACTCGACATCCGCGCATCCGCCAGCATCGACCGCACTTCGTAGATGTGCGGCGATGAAATTCGTTTCGCCAATGAACTCCGCCACGAAACGAGTGCGGGGCTTTTGATAGATGGCGCGCGGCGCACCGAGCTGCTCGATTCGCCCGCGGAACATCACGGCCACTTGATCTGCGAGTGAGAGCGCCTCGTGCTGATCGTGTGTCACATACACCATCGTGATCCGCAATTCGGATGAAATGCGACGAATCTCTGCGCGCATCTCGAGCCTCAGCTTCGCATCGAGATTGGAGAGTGGTTCATCAAGCAGCAGCACATCAGGACGAAACGCCAACGCCCGTGCCAGCGCCACGCGTTGCTGCTGTCCGCCAGAAAGCTGATTGGGAACCCGCTCGGCATATTCACCCATACGCACAAGATCGAGTGCTTCGCCGATGCGTCGCTTGCGCTCATCGGATGCGATGCCACGTACCTCCAGACCGAAGCCGACATTCTGCGCAACTGTCATGTGCGGCCAGAGCGCATAGTTCTGGAAGACCATTCCCGTATTGCGACGCTCGGGTGGAAGATCTGTCACATCCCGATCACCGAATCGAATACGCCCCGCCGTCGGCTGCACAAACCCCGCGATCATTCGCAAGATTGTCGTCTTTCCACAGCCCGACGCACCGAGCAGAAAGAAGAGTGAGCCCGACGGGATGTCCAGCGACACCTCCTCGACCGCAACAGCACGGTCATACGCCTTTCGGATTCCAGTCAGATGAACGCTCGTCACAGCCGCAGGATATCGGCGTCTATCGCGCATGGCGGACGTACCATCGCGCACGTGGGCAATCCAATCGAGCATCTCAAGGGGTTGCAGGAGCGACGAAGTTCGCGCGGCACGGTGATCCCAAAGTCCACGATTGGCGCCGAAGTCAGACAACTTCGCGCATCGCTTGAACGCACCGCACGCCGCATGGGTTCGGCAGGCGACATCTGGGAACGCATCGTGCCCGCCACGATCCGCGCAGATACGCGCCTGTCAGGGATCACGGGCGGTGTACTCCACGTCGTCACCGGATCGGCCTCCACGAGCTACGCACTTGACCGGCTTCTCCGCGAGGGTGCCGAAACTGCAATACGGATCGCGAGCGAGGGACGCATCACACGTGTACGGATGCGTGTGGGGCGTGTCGATCTCGAAGGTCGCTGATACATCTGGAACGATGAACTCGCTCCATGCGGAGCGCACCGATCACGCCCTACCGATCAAGGTGTGCTGATGGAAGCGGGGACAGGTTGCACGCGCCCCTCGCGATCGATGCATGCGAGGGTCGTTTCCCCAACGACCAACTCATCGGTGCCACGGAGGAGTCGATAGGTGTGTTCGATCTTGACATGCCCAACATCGCGGAGTGTTGTCTCCAGCGTCAGAAGTTCGTCGTACCGAGCCGGCTTGCGATAGCGCACCTCGAGCCGCGTAACTGCCAGGAGCAGCCCATCCGCTTCCATCTGCGCGTAGGAACCGCCGCGTGACCGCAGGAATTCCGTGCGACCCATTTCAAACCACACGGGATATACGGTGTGGTGAACAACACCCATGGGATCACACTCGCAGTAACGAACCCTGATCTCAATGGCATGTGAGCTCGCCATCGTGGCGTTGTATCAGATGATGGTGCGTTCACTTACCGATACAAAATCGGGCAAAGAGCTCGCCAAGCACGTCGTCGGGCGTCCGGTGCCCCGCCACGATGCCAAGTTCATCCAGTGCGCTTCGGAGCTCGATCGCGACAAGTTCTGCGGGTTCCGCAGATCGATTTCCGCGTGCAATGCTGTCATCCGCGAGTTCCGCTGCGGCATAGAGATGCGATTGCGCAGCTGCGATCGCACTCCGATGCCGCTGAAGCAGCATGGGCGCATCACTGTTGATGCGCGCATGCAATACGGCAGTCGAAATGGCCATTCGAAGGGCAGCGATTCCCTCGCCCGTGCGTGCACTCGTCGTGATCCCGTGTGAGGGAAAGGTGGAGCGATCGCGGCGTCCGATCTCGTCGGCCTTCGTCCAAACCTGCAGTGCTTGATCCTGCGCGGCTGACTCCGTGCAAGCCGCAGCAGCAGCGAGCGGCACGCAGCGAAGCGTCAGTGCAGCACGGTCCATGGTTTCGCGGCGCATGAGTTGCATTTGGGCTGCAAGCGCATGCTGCGGATCCTCAATGCCAGGAAGGTCGCAGAGCAGAATCTCGCCTTCAGGCAACGACAGAGGTTCGATGATCGCATCTCGTGTCGAACCTGGAATCTCGGACTCGACCACACGCGACTGTCCAAGCAGTGCATTGAACAGGCTGGACTTGCCGGCATTTGGTGCGCCATACAGTGCGACGAGCGGCAAGGCACGCAGCGACTCTTCCGGGATCGATTGCTGCACAACACCGTCGAGTGCGTCACACACTGCACGCACGCGTCGCGAGAGTTCGCCCGCTTCGATTGCGATCACATCTTCCTGATCGCTGAAGTCAATGCCCGCCTCGACCAGTGCGAGCAGTGCGGTCACAGTCTCTGCGGCACTCGTGCCGGCAGACTGCACCGGTGAATGCAGAAGTGAACGAGCAGCGTTCCACTGGGACTGGGACTCCGCCGCGATCGAAAGTGCAATGCGCTCTGCATCCGCCAGGGGGAGTCGACCTGCGGCATAGGCGGCGCTACTGAATGCACCTGGTCCGGCGCGCTTCGCACTTGGTGCACCAACGCGAACATCGCAGAGCGCGTCCACCACTGCCGCGAGAAGGTGCGGGTTTCCTGGCAACAAGAGTTCGACCGTATCCGCTCCCGTAAAGGATGCCGGTCCAGGCATGACGAACGCAATGGCGGGGCATTCGACGGATTCAAGAGCGACAACAGCTGTGAGGCGAACACACTGAATGGAACGCGATCTGTGAAGGGTCTTTCGGACAAGGCGTGCATTCACAACGGCAAGTGCATCATCGCCACTGATGCGGACCAACCCTCGCACCGAGGGACCTGCCGATGTCGAGACGGCGACGATCGCATCACAACGTTCCGCCGCAGCGAGCGGAATCCCCGCGTTCATCCCCTGCCCTTGAACGTCTTGCTGCGCTGCTGCTTTTCCTGTGCGCGCTCCATTGCCTTCTGATAAATGCGCCCAAGCGCATCTTGTGCCTTCGACGTCTTCACAGGACGCGGGTTGCGTTCTTCCTCTTCGACCTGCCGACGCACCATCTTGCTCTCCCAAATGCCAATCAACGTGGAGGTCATGATGTACAGCGTGAGTCCAGATGGCGCGACATACAGCATGAGTGGGAACATGACGACGGTCATGATGCGCATCATCTTCTGCTGCTGCGCCTGCTCTGGAGACAACTGGGCTGTCGGCGGCGCCATGTACTTCTGCTGCACATAGAACACAACACCCATCAGCAGTGGGATGATGTTGATGCTCGAAAGTGTGAACAGAAAGAGGTTCACAGAGAACGGCAGCGGGATGAAGCGATCCTGAGCGCTCAGATCGCCAAGAAACTGCCAGCCACCAAAGATCTGGAACACACCGAAAAATGCCGGCTGCTGCCGCAACTCAAACGCGAGATAGAGCACCGCATACAGCGCCATCCAAACTGGCATCTGCAAGAATGTGGGCAAGAATCCACCAAGACAACCGACTGGGTTGATGTTCTTCTCACGATAGAGACGGAACTGTTCTTGCTGCATGCGCTTTGGGTCGTCCCCATAGCGCGCCTTGAGCGCATCAAGTTCGGGCTTCAGTGCCGCCATTCCCTTGCTGATGCGCTGCATCTGTACCTGCGACTTTTTCGAGATCGGGTGCAGCAACAGCCGCACCACCATCACCAGCACGATGATGGCGATACCCCAGTCGAACACCACATAAGTGTGCAGAATGCCGAGGAACTCCACCAGAATGTCGGCCAGCCATGCAAAGGTGCACCATGCGCAGCAGCCGCCGAGCGAGTACGCGATAAGTCCGATCATCTCCAGAAGCGAGTAGGGAGGTGTCGCGTCGAGCAACCTGCGATCGAGCGGGCCCGCAAACACGCCGACCGAAAAATCGGCCGTTGTGCCGGGCTGCACATCCGTCAGCGGTGACTGCACAATGGCAAACAATGATGGCGCACCGCTCGGATCCCTCGCCGCGGGCGAACCTAGCTGTGCGCGGACCACCTCGACAAGCGGCGCGATCGACCTGCTGCTTGTCGCACCCCCCTCGCCTCCGGCAAGCGCGTGGAGCGCGAGAGCGAAGTAGCGGTTCGTCGCACCAAACCAACTGAGGTTGTGCTCCTCCGCACGCTGCTGCTCATTGGGCCAGACATCGAAGCGCCCCGCCTCCACGGACTTCACCACATCCGCCCGTTCAAGCATCGCATCGTTGGACAACACGGACACCTGCGCCGGATCGCGCCGCGTGCTGAGCAGATAGCCAAACTTCAGCCGCCGAATGTCCATCATCTCATCTGGAGAACGCGCCAGATCGCTCGGCGCATAATGGATGATCTGCACTTGCCGCGGGATGCTCGAGAGGTTCTCGACTCCCTGCTCCATACGCAGGTCGAAGCCGCCCCCCGCATCTGCCACGATTGAATAGGCGCGTCGCACGCGCAGTACCGCTTGACCCTGCGCATCATCGATGATCGCGACGAATTCACCGGGCTGCGGCTGCACCCACGCCTTGCTGAACAAATCGACACGAACGCCATCAACGATGATGGAATGCATCGCCAACAGCGGCACGCTGAACCCCGCCAACTTCCCCTCGGACTGCAGTTGGTAGCGCGACTCGATCGGCGGCAGTGGCGGCACCTCGGCCATCGACCCACCGGCCACTGCGGCAGCATTCCGCTCCGCAGCGATGCGGTCTTGTGCATTCAGCCAGAATTCGCTGAAGACGATGCGCTCGATACCGGCACTCGTGGGTGCAAAGTCAATACGAAACCGATGCTTTGCGGGATCGAGCGATCCGATGCTGTCCGGTCGAATCGGCGCGGAGAGCGGCGGCCGTACCGAGTACTTCACTGCAGCACTCGACGCGGGCGAATCCGCAGGCTTCGCCGTTGGTGCTGCTGCTGCCGAAGCTGGAACCGCTTGCGCTGGTTCCTGCTTGGGCGATGTACCACTGATTTCGGACTGACCCTCGGTCTTTCGATCACTCTTTGTCTCGGCTTTTGTATCTGGCTTTGCGTCGCCTTTGGTTTCAGTCTGTGATGCGGCAGCCGCACTGTCTTGGGACTTCGGTGCGGGCTGCTGTCGACCAGGACCCAAAATGGTGATCGCCGCGACACTTGATGCCAGCAGCACGATCGCCATCGTGAGGAGGATGCGCTTCATTTTTGGTTCCATCTTTCGTTGCTCCCGTACCGATGCTCAGCGACCCTGCAACAGACGTTCACCGAGCCAGTCGTTCAACTCATCGATGGCCTTGATCTTGTCGACTGTGCGCTGAATGTCGTATTCGAGCCTGTAAAACTGCACGGACTGCGGCTCGTGATTCTCGCCCGTCTCCAGAATCGCATAGGACGCTCGCGGATCGAGATCACGCGGCTGGCCCACCGAGCCTGGATTGACGATGACTGTTTCGTCGACTGCGAACCGATGAATGCCTTCTGCCATCTCTGCCGCAGGCAAGAAATCCGGATCGTCTGTGAAGACGCCCGGCACGTGAGTGTGTCCCACAAGGCAAATGCGCGCAGGCTTGATGCGCTTGAAAATGTCCTGCACCTTTCGAGCACTGTTCTGTGCATCCTCAGGAAAGATGTATTCGTTGATCGGCCGACGGGGAGAACCATGGACGCAGAGGAACGGTCCAAACACGACGCGAACGCGCAACTGACCGAGGAAGTCCCATCGCCGCGTCGCATCCGCTACTTCATCGACACCCGCCCCATGCTCATGTCGTGTTGGTTCGAGCTGACGCCGCGTCCAATACGCGGCAGATTCGGCGGACGCATTGAAATTCGTCGGCTCATACAGCACCCCGAAATCATGGTTTCCCATCAGACTCCACTCGCAGCGCTTGGCGACAAGATCCACGCACTCCTTCGGATCAGGTCCATACCCAACGATGTCGCCAAGGCACAGGATGCGGTCCACTCCACGGCGGTCAATATCTGCGAGCACAACCTCCAGTGCCGAAAGATTCGAGTGAATATCGCTGATAAGAGCCGTGCGCATCGTTCGCCAGCACGCAGGCGGCGAGACAGAATCCTAGCAAACTGTTCGCCGTCTGACGGCTAAACTTCCCACCCCTATGGCTGACACACGGCACTTCGATCTCATCGTGATTGGCGGCGGACCTGGAGGCTACGTCGGTGCGATCCGCGCCGCACAAATGGGCATGCGCGTGTGCTGCGTGGAGCGAGACAAGCTGGGTGGTGTCTGTCTCAACTGGGGCTGTATCCCCACAAAGGCCCTGCTGCACAATGCGGAGCTCTACATGCACGCCATCCGTCATGGCGACTCTTGGGGTATTGAGATCAAGCCGGAGAATGTGAAGGTCAATTGGGAGAAGGTGATCGGACGCAGCCGCAATATCACGGGCCAACTGAACTCCGGCATCGCATTCCTCTTCAAGAAGAACAAGATCGAACACATCGCTGGTCATGCAAAGATCGTTTCTGGGAAGACCGCGAGCGGTCCGTGCAAGGTTGAAGTTCGCAAGTCCACGGGCACGTACTACAAGGGAACCGGCGAGGGTGACGCGCAAATGCTGACCGCTGATCGCGTGATGATTGCGACAGGCGCTGCGCCGCGGCAACTGCCTATCGCCCCTTGCGACGGCAAGGTGATCATCTCGAGTTCGGAGGCCATGACGCTGCCGACGCGCCCCGCATCCATCCTGATTGTCGGTTCGGGTGCGATTGGCGTGGAGTTCGCTTACTTCTACAACGCATTTGGCACGAAGGTCACCGTCGTGGAGATGCAGGATCGCATCTTGCCGTCGGAGGATGATGACATTTCTGCTGCGGCGCTGAAGACCTTCTCGTCCCAGGGGATCGCGTTCAAAACAGCAACCAGCATCAAGTCGATCGACAAAACGGCCAAGGGTGCAAAGGTGACACTGTTTGATGTGAAGGACGAGAAGAAGACGGAAGTGATGGAGGTGGATGTCGTGCTTGTAGCCATCGGTGTCGGCGCACGGATCGATGGCTTGTGTGATCCATCACTTGGGCTGCGACTTGTCGACAGCGGTCCTGCGAAGGGACATATATGGACTGACTATCGCGACAAGACTGAACCGACCTATCAAACGAGTGTGCCCGGCATCTACGCGATCGGTGATGTGATTGGTCCGCCTTGGCTTGCGCATGTCGCCAGCGAAGAGGCAGTCGCCGCTGTCGAGCGCATGAAAGGACACCACACACTCGGAGTGGACTACGCATCAATCCCCGGTTGCACCTACTGCACGCCACAGGTCGCCTCGATCGGCATGACCGAACGCGAAGTCAAGGCAAAGGGCATCAAGCACAAGGTCGGCAAGTACCCGCTGAAGGCACACGGCAAAGCGATCGCTGTGGGTGCAACCGATGGTCTTGTGAAGATCATCACGAGTGAACCCTATGGAGAAATCCTCGGCGCGCACATCTTTGGCGAAGATGCGAGCGAGCTGATCGGCGAGATGGGGTTGGCCAAGCGTCTGGAGGCGACGGCGGAGGACATCATCTCCACCGTCCACGCGCATCCCACGATGCACGAATCGCTCCACGAAGCCGCACTTGCCACAGAGGGTCGCGTCATTCACGGCTGATAGCCGCACGCGCTCCTGAATCCCAGAAAAGCCGATGTCCATCGGGACAGCGCACCGCTTCTTGAGCATGTGACCAACGAACGACCCTCGTCGCACCGAATTCGGATGCGCGAGGGTCGTCGGGGCCGGCATGCGGCATGGTGAGTGAACGCCTCCGGCTGGATGAAGTGACTTGATTGTGCGCTGTCGTCAGCGCTTGCGATCACGCGGCTTGGGCTTCTCCTTCTGCTTCTGACACCACTCCATATAGATACGCCTGACGATCCGCTCTTGGACGGTGTGCATCCAGTATTCGCCGTGGTGAACCTCCATGTAGGCACAAAATGCGGACGGGTAGATGGTCGCGCGCGTTCCGTGCAGCGGTGGAACCGCATGCACTTGGCTCACAACGGCTGCAGGCATCCAGAGCACACACAGCACCGCGGCACGGAGCGCAGTCCATTGCAGCCTGTACATGAACGAGAGGCTTCGAGTTTTGGGGGGATTCTTCATGGGTGTCTCCTGTGTACTCCTCAGGCGGACTCAAGCGATCGCGCGCTTTCCAAGATTCGCCAACCAGTTTCACGGAACGCCGGGAATCGTCCCATCGTGCCTGCGACGATTCGGATGTCTTCATCATCAAGCAGCCACTGATCTGCTGAACCGATCGCCTCAAACTGCCGCTGCCTTCGAAGATGCTCGAAAGTAAATGCGCGTTCACGCATCGACCAGTTTTCAAGCCGTTCCGCGATCTCCGACGCCTTGTTCGAGAAGACTGCCATCGCCCTGTGCAGTTCGGGTCCACTCGCGCCACGCAGTGCGATATTGCACCCGAACACCGCCCACCACCCGTAACTCTCAAGCCAATCACCGGGCGGATATGCGTCCACTTCCACGACTTGCTCCAGCCCTTGCATCAGCGCATCGATCGCAGCATGCGTCTCCATGGTGCCGAGCGCCGCCGCACACTCCAAGACGGCGCCGCGGCATGTGTTCGCCACACCTGCATACGACGGATCATCGAAATCGTTTGCGAGTTCGTCATACAGCGATTGCGCTCGAATCAGATCCCCATGCGCCGCCTTTGCATGGTGATTTGCACCCTGCGGATCACTCTCCATCATGCGGCGTCTTGAGTGCCCTCGGACGTAGTGTCCAAATGCGTGCACAACACGTTCGACCCTGCTGCGCGGCTCGTCCGCGATCCACCGATCGACCAATCCGCTTGCGACCGCATGCGATTCGATGAGATGCCAGAGCGCGTAGTGCGCATTCGCCAGATTCACTTCAAGCATCATGCGCACATGTGGCGGTACAGCTGGCTCCGCGAGCCCTTGCTGCAGCGCCGCCAGAGCCTTTGTGTATCTGCCGAGACCATCCTGCGCTCCGGCAAGACGGTTGCACGCCGTGGCTCGCTCCACTCCCGTCTGTGCGGCCAGGGTCATCGCCCGGGCCAGTGTCGTCATTCGTCGGTAATCGCCAGCGCGGTGCGCCTCGATGGCCTCACGATCAAGCGCAAGGAATCCGCGCTGTGCGAGCAATTCTATTTGCGCCTTTTCTTCTGGATCCTCACGCCATACTCCCTCGGCGACATCACCGACATCCCAGTCGAGCACATCGGCCAGTCCAATGACCAGATCCAATTTCGGATTGCCACTCTCGGGAACCATCTTCGAAGGTTCACGCCCAAGCGCCTGAGCCACTTGCTGCTTGGTCCACCGCCGGTAGATCCTTGCAAGATCGACAAACTGCTCAAGTCGATCGCGCCGAACATCGTCACGCGACATCGAGACCACACTTTCAGCGGGGCATCGGGTCCCGCATCCGTCACCATGCAAAAGGAAGAAGGCAGAAGGGGCGGGCAGCATTACAGAAATTGCAGTCCGTACACTGACAAAATGGAACGCCCGCCACCTGGTCTGTTGCTCGTTGTGAGTGGACCTTCGGGTGTTGGCAAAACCTCCATCGTTCATGAGGTCGTGCGCCGATTCAGCGGCGATTTCAGTATTTCTGCAACGACGCGCACTGCCGGACCTGGTGAACTCGATGGCCGTGACTACCACTTCATCGATCAGACGCGCTTCCAACAAATGATCGATGCGAATGAGTTCCTGGAATATGCCCAAGTCTTCGGTCGTTCGTGGTATGGAACGCCACGTGCACCCATCCTTGCTTCGCTCGCCGCGGGTCGCGTGATCGGTCTTGACATCGATGTGCAGGGAGCGGAGCAGATTCGCGCCAAGCATCCAGACATGTTCGGCATCTTCATACTGCCACCCTCCGAAGATGACCTGCTGCGTCGCCTCCGCACGCGTGCGCGGGAGGATGAAGCGGCAATCGAACGCCGCCTTGCCGAAAGTACCCGCGAGATCACTCGCGCTCGCAACAGTGGCACGTACGACGCCTTCGTCGTGAACGATGATCTCGCCCGGTGTACCGAGAAAGTGTGCGAACTGCTCGTCACTCGACTTGGCGCGAGCGCCACCTCAGCGCGCCACTAACCACGCCTCCAGCGCCTTATCGACTCGACATGGAGTGGCTCGTGCCGACAGCGTGCGAACGCTGTGCTCCATATCTATCTCCAAGAATGCATCGCGCGTGATGTCGCAGGGCACATCGCACACACCGAGCCAGAAGGCAACGGCACCGCGAACTCGATCGGCGGTTGCACCACGCCTTGCAAGCCCGGCCACAGACATCGCATCATGACGCTTTGCGAGCCGCTTGCCCGCAGCATCCCGCACGAGCGGAAGGTGCCACCAACGCGGCGGCGTTGACTGCCCAGTGAGAAGTGTGTGCAGCCGCTGCTGCAATGCTGCACTCGGCAACAGGTCGTTGCCTCGAATCACATCTGTGATCCCCTGCGCAATGTCATCAGCGACGACCGCGAGTTGGTAACTCGCCGACTCGGCTTTCAACCACACAAGCGGATCGCCCCAGATCGCACTTGGATCGAATACTCGTGTTCCAAGCACTTGGTCATGAACACACTCCTCGCCCGGATCGAGAGCGAGCCGATGATTCACGGTTCGATTCGTGAATCGCCACTGATCGCGTGGCGGACGCAAGGATGATGGGAACCGAAGGACATCATCCCCCTCGTGTGGGGCATCCGCGCCATCCTTTGAACCGCCGCTCCCTGCACTATCACGCTGCATGCGCACATCGCGCACGGGTGTCTGTCTTGCACGGAGTTCCGCCCGCGAATGCGGTGCCTCGAATACGACTCCCTTCGACTCGAGCGTACGCATGCACTCGACATGCCAATCCATACGCTCCGACTGCCGCACGACTTCTCCATCCCAGTCGATGCCGAGCCACTCAAGCATCCAACGGAGATCGGCTTCGGCCTCGCGGTGTGCACGTTGCGCATCAAGATCTTCCAAGCGCAGAACAATGCGCCACTGACTCCGACGTGCGAGACACCAGGCGATCAAAAAACTCCATGCATGTCCAAGGTGCATGTGCCCCGTTGGACTCGGCGCGAGCCGAGTCACATGCGCCGGCCTCGCATCGCTCTTCATGCTCTGCATTCCGCTCACCGCGTTCAACGAGATGTGATGACACCGTCCCGCACGCGCGCCGCTTACCGTGCGAGTCGTTCACGAACCCCGCGACTGACCTGCTCGAACACGGATTCGGGCTCCTGCGAGGAGTTGACGACGAGATACCGCGATGGCTCCTGTCGCGCCTGATTGAGATACCCCGCACGAACGCGCGCGTGATAGTCCGCACCCTTGCGTTCCACCCGATCGAGCGTCGGCTTCATACGGCGCTGGGCGGTGTCCCAATCGACATCAAAAATCACCACCAGATCTGGCCAACGCCCACCGATGGCAATGCCACCCACGGCGCGGATCTGATCCTCTGGAACCCCGCCCGCACTGCCTTGATAGGCGAGGGTCGACGAGATGAAGCGATCCGCCAGCACAAATGCACCACGTGCAAGCGCGGGCAACACGCGTTCTTCCATGAGTTGCGCTCGACTGGCCATGTACAGCAGCATCTCACAACGGCTGACCATCTCGCCAAGCGCGGGGTCGAGCAGTACATCACGAATACGCTCGCCGATCGGCGTGCCGCCGGGCTCTCGCACCTCCACCGTTTCGACCCCCGACGCACGAGCAGCATCCGCCATTGCACGGAACTGCGTGCTTTTGCCGCTTCCATCAGGCCCATCGAACACGATGAACCGCCCTGGCAGCAACGATGACCATGCTGCATGATCGCGCATCACGATCGAGTCTAGCCTCGCACGAATCTGCATCGAGCGATGATCCGAAGGCGGCTGTGTGACGAATGATGGCATCATGATGCCTCCTCTCCGGTCGTCGCATCGGTACTCGGAACACCGATGATGGCGGATCCGACACGCACAATGTTCGCTCCGGCTTCAATGGCCAACTCGAAGTCACCGGACATTCCCATGGAGAGCAGATCGAACGCATCGCCGGGTCCACTGCCCGAGCCGAGACCGGCGCCAAGTGCGCCTCGCACATCGTGGAAGAGCTCAGCCCCACGGCGAAAGGTCTCACGTGCTGCATCCAAGCCGCCCTCGAGCGGAGCCATCACCATAAGTCCACGCGTCCGCACATTCACCATCGTCTCCATCTGCTGTACCACATGCCGAACGGCAGCCGCTGTGATGCCGTGCTTGGAAATCTCGCCTGACACATTGACCTCGATGAGCACATCCATCGGTTGCGGACGACGCGCAGACTGCACATGAATCTCCTCCGCCAAGCGGAGGCTGTCGACGGAGTGAACGAGCCGAACAAGTTCGATCATCTTCCGAACCTTGTTCCGCTGGACCGATCCAATCATGTGCCAGCGAACATCGGGCGCTGAGCCGCGCAGATCGCGTAGCCGCGCACAGTGTTCATCGATTTGCGCCGTTCGCTGCATCAGCTGCTGCACACGGTTCTCGCCGAAGTCTTGATGCCCAAGTGCGATCAATTCGCGGATCTGTTCGATCGTCGCGGACTTCGTCACAACAACAAGCTTGATCTGTTCGGGCCGACGGCCGCTGCGGCGCGCAGCATCAGCTACGCGTCTCTGAACGGCCTCGTATCGCTCGCGGAGTGAACCTTCCATGGTCAGTGCTGATGCTCCTGCCTCCTGCATGTTTGCCCGCCGCGAAGGGTACCCGAGCCGCGCGTCCGAGGTGCACGAGCGCAACACAAGTTCCTCGCGGCGAGCGCTACTCTTGCAATCGTGACAGTGCCGACTCGCCCTATGCCCTGTGTCCTGATTGTCCGTGATGGGTGGGGCGAGAATCCGCATCCGAGTCAAGATCCATCGAACGCCATCGTGCAGGCGCATCCTGCGATCGATGCACGTCTTCGCCGCGAGTGGCCGTTCACGCTCATCCGCACCAGCGGTGAGGACGTCGGATTACCCACGGACGCGCACGGCCCCGTCATGGGCAACTCAGAGGTGGGTCACCAGAACATCGGTGCAGGACGAATTGTGGATCAGGAACTGATGCGCATCACGAATGCGATCCGTGATGGCCGCTTCGCCGCGAACCCCATACTGTGCAAAGCCATCGACCGAGCACGCGATACGCATCACGCACTCCACCTGATGGGATTGGTGAGTGATGGCAAGGTTCACAGTGACCTCTCCCATCTCCTTGCGCTCATCGATCTTGCATTGGCGCGCGGCCTTCACTCCGATCGACTTTTCATTCATGCGTTCACAGATGGACGCGACACACCGCCCCATTCTGCCACGCGATTCATCAAGGAACTCGAGGGACATCTTGCGTCACATGGCGGGCGAATCGCAACCGTGATTGGACGCTTCTGGGCCATGGATCGCGACCACCGATGGGAGCGCGTGGCGCGCGCATGGGAGTGTCTGCTCGGACGCGATGGCGATTCGCGCGCGACCGCGCTCCATGCCGTGAGCGAACATCATGCATCCAAGGGGCGCGAAGGCGGTGACAGCGATGAATTCCTTCCACCCACACGTCTGCAGGGCGTGGATGGCGCCATACGCAATGGCGACAGTGTCGTGTTCTTCAACTTCCGCGGCGACCGCCCACGTGAGCTGGTCAAGGCATTCCTCTTCGACGACGACGCGTTTGCGGCGCTTCCAGGCGGCGGATTTGCGCGCGGCGAGCGCCCGCGCGATCTGTTCTTCGCCACGATGGCGGAGTATGAAGCTGGACTCCCTGTTCAGGTCATCTTTCCACGCGCTGAAAAGATGCCCGACATCCTCGGCTCCTGGATTGCAGCGCAAGGACTGCGGCAGTTTCGCTGCGCGGAAACGGAGAAGTTTCCGCATGTGACCTTCTTCTTCAACGACTACCGCGAGGAGCCTTTCGCAGGGGAAGCACGCACCATCATCCCGAGTCCGCGCGATGTGGCAACCTATGACTTGAAGCCCGAGATGAGTGCATTTGGCGTGCGAGATGCTGTCCTCGATCGCATTGCTTCGGCGGACTGCGAGGATCTGCTGATCGTCAACTTTGCGAACTGCGATATGGTTGGCCATACGGGCAGTTTGCCTGCGGCGATCAAGGCCGTTCAGGTGACGGATGCGTGTGTGGGTGCGATTGTGGATGCGGTTCTCGCTCGCGGCGGATCGCTGATCGTCACGGCGGATCATGGCAATGTGGAACAGATGCGTGATCCCGAAACGGGTGCTCCGCATACCGCGCACACCAACTACACAGTGCCGTTGCTTGTGATTGGACGCGCATTGGCAGGCCGACGGCTGCGGGATGATGGCCGACTCGCGGACATTGCGCCGACGCTTCTTGACATGATGGGCATTCCCAAACCGACAGCGATGACAGGGCGCAGCCTGCTGATCCCTTCGTAGCATCACGACATGGCGAAAGTGCCAGGCGTTTTTTGCCTCGAGGCGGATTGGTTCGGGCTTGTGCGACCGATGTCGATGAAGCCCGTGCTCGACCTGCTGCACGGCAGTGATGCCAAGATCCCCTATGTGCTTCGCGATGTGGCGACCCGCGCCGAGATCGAGTTTTACTTGCGGCGATCCTTTCAGGCGCGCTACGAGGCATTCGATCTCATGTGGTTTGCGATCCACTCCCGTCCGGGCGAATTGTTGCCGGGCGACATGCGGGTTCCGCTCGAACGCATTTCGATCGATGCGCTCGAAGATCTGCTCGCCGGCAAGTGTGCCGGTCGGATCCTCCACTTCTCTGGCTGTCGTTTCCTGCGCCTGCCGCGCGCACGTATCGATAGGTTTCTTCGGCGTACGCGTGCACTGTGTATCAGCGGATTCACGGAGGAAGTCCCGTGGTTGGAG
Organism: Planctomycetota bacterium; assembly: GCA_016872915.1. GTDB lineage: Bacteria > Planctomycetota > Phycisphaerae > Phycisphaerales > SM1A02 > F1-60-MAGs104. The sequence goes on from VGYQ01000026.1 coordinate 17,393, forward strand.
GCGACCATCTTTGAGTCTTACTGGATCACCTTGCTCCACTACGAGACGCGAACAAGAGCGGGTGTGCGTGATGCGGTCCGGCTGATGCGGCGCGAGCAGGGCCCGCTCTGCAGGAAGTTCGGTTTTACGATGCGTGTTCGCCCCTGACAGAAGCAGCCCTTCGGAGCCCCAGCGATATCCTCACGGAGAGCAGATGTTGCCAATGATCGCCATTGTCGGACGGCCGAATGTCGGCAAGTCCAGCCTCTTCAACCGTCTTGTCGGTGAGCGCATATCGATCGTGGACCCGACGCCCGGCGTCACTCGCGACCGCATCAGTGCCGTCGTCACATTCGAGCCACCAGCCGATGCGGCCGATGACTCATTCCCGCGGGCGGCGGAAGTGAGTGATACGGGTGGCTACGGGATCTATATGGCGGAGGGCGGACGCTTCGATGACGCAGGAAAGGATCTCGCCTCTCTCGCGCCGGACATCGAGGGACAGATTCTGAGCGCCATCTCGAACGCCGCCGTCGTGCTCTTCACCATCGATGCACAGGATGGCATCACGGCGCTCGACGAGCGGATCGCATCGCTCATTCGCAAGGGTGGAAATACCACGCGCGTGATGACCGTCGCCAACAAGGTGGATGGCCCATCTTGGGAGGCTCACGCACTGGAGGCTGCATCGCTTGGGTTTGGCCAAGTCATCCCCGTCTCTACGAAAGCAGGATCTGGGCTGCGCCTCTTGCGCGAAGCACTCTGGCATCGGCTGGAAGGGCGAACCGAAAGCGAACCGCAGTCGGAAGAAATGAAAGTGGCGATCGTCGGCAGACGAAACGCCGGCAAGAGCAGTCTTGTCAACGCGCTTGCCGGCGAGCCGCGGGTCATCGTGAGTGAGATCGCAGGCACCACGCGTGACTCGGTTGATGTTCGCTTTGAACAGGATGGCCGCGTGTTCGTGGCAATCGATACGGCGGGTATCCGCAAGCGCAAGAGCTGGGCGGATGATGTCGAGTATTACTCGAATCATCGGACGCAGGAGGCGATCCGCCGAGCGGATGTCGCACTGCTCCTTCTGGATGCAACGGAGCCCGTCTCGCAGGTGGAGAAGCATCTCGCGGGCGAACTCGCGGCCGCCTTCAAACCCACCGTACTCGTCATCAACAAGTGGGATCTGGTCGAGCGAGCGCGCGTTCCAAAGGACTATCTCGAGTACATCACGCAAGAGTTGCCGATGTTCGACTTCGCGCCGATGGTGTTCACGAGTGCGCGCGAGGGCAAGGGAGCGAGCGACGCAATTTCGATGGCGTTCAACCTACTCACGCAGGCGCGTCACCGTGAGACAACGGGCAAGTTGAACGCACTCGTCCAACGCATCTTGACGGAGCGTGGGCCATCGTCCAAGCTTGGCACCGTGGCGAAGGTCTTCTATATCGCACAGGTAGAGACAAATCCGCCGACGATCGCGATGGTGGTGAACAAGCCATCGATGTTTGAGGGCAGTTACGAACGCTTCCTGCTGAATCGAATGCGTGATGAGGTGCCGTTCTCCGAAGTACCCATCAAACTGCTGTTCAGCGCGCGCAAACGAGATCCCGCCGCTGCGCCTCCACGAAAGAGCGCCACACGAAGCAAATCCGCAGCGCGCAAGAAGCCTGCACCTCGACGCTAGACGCACCATGTCGATTCATCCCCTCCCAATCTTTGAACGCGACGCAGATCCCGCGTTCCGGGAGGGCGCAGACGACGCAGCCGCATACGCGCGCTTGAAGCCACCCTCATCCATCGTCGTGCGTGCAGGGGTGACGCGCTGGATCGCCGAGTACCCATACGACGGCAATGCGAAACCCGGATGCGGGAGCAAGCTCGTTGCCCGCACGCACCGTGGTACCGAACTGGTGGAAATGCTCACCACGACCTGCTCGAACTCCGGATGCGGCAAGAGTGTCTCGCGACAGGAAATGCTGGAGTACATCGAGCAGTCAGGTGGCAAGGACTTCCCCTTCCACAACGAGGGGCAGATTCTCCGCGTTGCAACTCCCGAAGACCTCTCCCAGTGGACATCTGTTCAGGCCGAAGCGGCAACGATCGCACCTACCGCAAAACGCCTTCTGATGGAGAGCGGCCTGCCCATGAAGTTCGTGCAAGCGGAACTGATCCTTGGCCGGGAGGTCCTCACGATCTACTTCCTGAGCGAGGAACGAGTCGATTTCCGTGAACTGCTGAAGACACTTGCTGCGACCTTCGCCATGCGCATCGAACTGCGGCAAGTCGGCGCACGTGACGAGGCGCGGCTGGTTGCGGACTACGAAAAGTGCGGACAGCACTGCTGCTGCCGAAACTTCCTGAAGGTTCTGAAGCCCATCTCGATGAAACAGGCCAAGCTGCAAAAGGCAACACTTGATCCGATGAAAATCAGCGGAAGATGCGGACGGCTGATGTGCTGCCTGCGCTACGAGGACGAGACCTATGAAACGTTGAGCAAGCGCATGCCGAAGGTGAAAGCACGCGTCCAAACACCCGATGGACCCGGAACCGTACTTGAGTCAAGGACACTGGTTCAACTTGCGCTCGTGCGACTGGATCAAGGGCAAGACCATGCTTACCCAGTGGAAGATCTTCAAGTGCTCCCGCCGGGGGGATCACACGCCGGACCACCACGAACAACCTGACACGCATCGGTAGTATCGCGCTCGATGAGTGCGCATGAAGCATCGCAGAGTCCGGCCGGGCCAACAAGCATGATCGATACGGTGCAGTCGCTCATCGTTTCGTTTGTGTTTGCGATGATTTTTCGAGGCTTTATCGTCGAGGGATATGTGATCCCCACCGGATCCATGGCGCCCACATTGATGGGATCCCATGTGCGGCTACGGAGTCCTGCGACTGGGTATGAGTTCGCTGCGGACAATCAGGAAGTCGTGATGACAGCCATGGCGGGTATGCGCGGTGACCGTCCGATCCTCGATCCGATGATCAGCCATCAGCAGCCGATTGCAACAATGCCCAACGACGTCTTGGCGCGCGATGGTCGCTTGGGCGATCGCGTGATGGTGGTGAAGTACCTCAAGCCGTTCACAGCACCGCAACGGTGGGATGTTGCGGTCTTCAAGAACCCAACGGATCCTGTTGGCGACTCCGTGTACTACATCAAGCGGGTTGTGGGACTTCCGAACGAGTCCTTCGCGGTTGTCGATGGGGACATCTATACGGGACCGATCGATGCGGATCCAGAGTCGCTGCGCATCGAGCGGAAACCCAATCATGTGCAGCGCGCTGTCTGGCAGCCCGTGCATGACAGCGACTTCGAACCCGTCGACGTGTCGCGCCTGGAGTCAGCCATGAAGCGTCCGTGGCAGGGCGTTCCATGGACCGCGAGCGCCGGGTGGGACATCCGAGCACAGCGCGCTTGGGAGTGGAAATCATCCGCTCCAGCGAGCCTGACATGGTCGAATCAAATCATCGCCATCGACGATTGGAATGCCTACAACTGCTATCGCCGTGATATGCCCCTGTTCCCAACAGGGGATGTATGCGTCGCAGCAGCGATTGAAACACGAGACAGTGATTCATTTCAATCTCGGCTTGTGATCCGCACCCGAGGACTCGAGGTCGCATTCAGCCTCGCGCGTGGTGAAGCACTGCTCTCGGTGACAGAGTCGGAGTCGCAGCGAGAAGTGGCGCGTCAAACCGTGCCGTGCCGCCTCACGCCCAATCGCACACACTGGGCGGAGATGTGGCATGTCGATGAGCAATTGACTTTCTGGCTCGATGGCACCCCAGTCGCCATTTTGCCCTACACCATCGGCGGCCCACGTGCCCGGACCGAGTCCTCCCACTTCGGACGGACAGCCGAACAAGTGATCGCAAATCCCATCGCACAGCGACCACCACCAACGCAACTCGAATGGACATTCGAAGGCTCGCCCTTCGTGCTTCGGCGCGTTCAGGTCAAGCGTGATCTTTACTACAGACCGGACTTCCTCAGTGCCGCAAATCAGTTCCCAACGAATGGCGAACCTCTGATTGGTCTCTCCTATGGAGCAAATCCACTCAAGCCGGCCCAAACGGGCAGCGAGACCTACGTCATGTTCGGCGACAACAGTGCAGCCAGCAAGGATTCGCGTGTCTGGGGATTGCCGCATCCTCTTGTGACGCAAGAACTCGGTGTCTCCAGCCCATTTGTTGTGCCGCGTGAGATGGTGATTGGCAAGGCGTGGTCCGTGTACTTCCCTGCACCGGTCGCACTTTCACCGGCGGGGAAAGCATTCATTCCTGACTTCGGCCGAGTCCGATTCATCCGCTGATATGCGCGCGTGAGTATGGCGATGAAACTGCCAGTGTGGACGGCCAACGGCGCACTGATGCTCTGTGCAATCTTCTGGGGGACAGGCTTCGTTGCACAACGCATTGCTGCGCAGCAGATGGGTGACACACCATTCACCTTCAATGCAGCTCGTTTCCTGATTGGCGCGGTCCTGCTGCTGCCATTCGTGATCATGCGGCCCTCACTGCGTCGGTGGTCTACATGGCGCGGTGGCGCCATCGCTGGTGTCGTCATGGTCATTGCCGCCTCGCTGCAGCAGAAGGCAATGGCCACAGTTGCTCCCGGAACAGCCGGCTTCATCACCGGAACGTATGTCGTGTGGACTCCACTCATTGGACTGCTTTGGGGCATGCGGGTATCGAGGCGAATCTGGATCGGTGCGCTGCTGTCGCTTGCAGGACTCTGGGTGATGAGCATTCATGGACAGCCCGAGATTGCCACGGGTGATCTGTATCTGATTGGCTGTGCCGGTATGTGGGCTGTCCATGTCCATGTCATCGGGTGGTGTGCTTCTCGGGAGGACGCCCTAGGAATATCGCTTGTTCAGCTGTTGGTGACGGGAGCACTCTCCGCCATCATTGCAACCGCAAGCGAGCCTGTCTCGGGTGAAATGCTGCGCGCAGGCGCAGGACCAATCGTCTTTTCTGCGATCTTTTCCATCGCGTTGGCGTTCACACTGCAGGTCATTGCGCAGTCTGCCGCGCCACCTGCGCACGCCGCCGTATTACTTTCACTCGAGTCGGTCTTCGCGGAACTCTCGGGCGCTCTCTGGTTGAACGAGTCATTCGACGGACGAAAGTGGATCGGTGCAGTCCTCATGCTGATCGGTGCTCTTGTGGCCACCGTTACTGCACCCCGCGATACGGCCCCTCCTCGCCAATCGTCTGGCCGGATGCCACAGGAATCGGGTTGAATGCGAATTGAGCCTGAATCAACTCCGGCTCCAGCAGCTTGAAAGCACGAAATCCACTCGGCCACACCACGATCTCCACTCGCACTTTCGCAGGATCCTTGCCAGCAAGGAAACGAAGCAGGGCCTCCTTTGCCTGTGCAGCACTCTGGACGATTTCCCCTTGTCCCTTGGGCTCACTGATTTTCTGAAGACGGTCCGTGAAGTTCGCACTACAGAGTCGTCCATCCGCACACAACAGTTGGACCGTTTGTGGACGAATGTCTGGACGCAGCTTGGCAAGACGGATGAACTGTCTCGGCTCGCTTCGGCGTGCGCGTGCGAGTTCAAGTTCCTTGATCTCCTGCTGCACGGATGTCATTGTTCGCCGAAGCTCCGAGAGCGCCGCAAGTGCAGCCGAGAGATCCTTCCGCTGCGCAGAGAGCGAGTCTCCGACGCTCCGAAGTGCATCCGCGGTCTTCGCAAGTTCCGCCTGCCCCGCCTTCCACTGCTCAAGCAGTTTGGGATCGCCACGCGGCGGGAGCGCTGCAATAGCCTGCAGGACTTCCTGTAATTGTGCCTCCGATGCTTTGGCCTGCGCATCCGCCGCCTCCGCCGCTTTCTCCATCGACTCTGCATCCATGATCGCGTCCGACGTGCCGGCGGACTGCGTAAAGATCACGATCATCAGCATGATGAACATCACAACACCGAGTGCGTTGCAAAGTGCATCCAAGAACAGATCGAATGAATCCGAAGATGCCGTCGCTCCACGACGAGTCCTTCGACGACGGCGCCTCACTTCACTTCTCCGCGAAGTGATGCGTCAAAGAAGCCGCCTTCCGATGCGTCCCAGAGTTGGCAGCCAGCCTCCCACGAGTCTGCATGGAGATTGGAGTAGAGGCTGATCCCCTCGGCTACGGCGTCACTGCGGATGATGAAGAGCCCATACCAACCGATACTGCCGCCATCCTTTGCGGGCGGATAGTCGGCCAACAGCCGCTGCGCGGCAGAAGCCCAAACCAAGGGAGCATCGATTGCCGCCCTATTCGGGAGAACGCTCTTGAGTGTTGGAGTTCCCCGCTCATCAAGAGTGCCAACGGCAATTCCATCGGGTCGCACCTCGATGACGACTGGTTGAAGGGGCTCTTGCGGTCCGGACTGGCGCTTGACACGCGACTGCATGTCCAGATCGATCACCTCCTGACGAAGTCCCCTCGCCCGCTCTGCAGCCAGCTGTACTTCCTTTGTCACCAGTTGAACTTCACTTCGTGACTTCTGGAGTTTGGCCGCACCGCTTTCGAGTTGACGTTTGGCGGCCGTCAACTTCGTCTGCTCAGACTGCTTCAACTGTTGCAACTTCTCCATTTGACGACCCGTGACTCGTTCGTCGGCGCTCGTTTGCTGCAAAAGTTCTCGCGCCTTTGCCAATGCATCCTCCGCACCACCCGCACGCTCCTGCGCCGCACGGAGGCGCTCTCTCAGATCACTCGGTGGAGATGGCGTTGGACTGATCAGCGGTATGTTGCTGAGCGGATCAAGTGCAAGGATCAATGTGACGAGAATCATGATGCCCGTCACACACGCCATGATGTCTTGGAAGGAGAAGAACGACATGGGCGAGGATTCCTGCTTTCGTCCCATGGCCTACTCCAAGCGACTACCAGTCTGTCAGTTTCAATCTGCTCGTGATGTGATCCGTGCAGTACTTCGCACAGTCATCGAGCAGATCTTCCTCAAGCTTGTAAACGAATGTGCTGAAGAGTTGGATACCGACTGCCGCCACAAGGGCGACAAGCGTCGTGTTGAACGCAGTCGCAAGTCCTCCAACGACGGGAGATAATTTGTCACGGATGTTTCCCGCCGCCTCGGCGGCACCGCCGGCCGCGATCACATCGGTGAAACTGCCAATGGCAGTGCCGAGACCAATCACGGTTCCGATGAAGCCGAGCACAGGAATGGTCCAGATGAGTGCACGCAGAGCGGTGTACGACGAGTCGATCGTGCTTGCGTCGTTATCCGCTTGCGAATCCAGCACTGCCCCAACATCGCGCACCTCGCCGATGTTTCCGAGATTGGACAGCGCCATCCAAACGCGATTGAACAGCAAAAACTCCCGCGGCCGGGCCACTCGCTGTGTGATCCGCTCCAAGATTCCATCGGAGGACCCTGGCGACAGTACAAAGTCACCCCGCGTTGGAAAGATTCCCGACAACTCAAGCGCCTTTCGTTGGACACGCACCTTCTGCCACTTCGAAAGCAAAATGCAAATACACCACCAGGTGAACAGAATGCAGAGCCAGTTGGTTTGCCATCCACTCTCAATGACGACACCCAGGTACGTATCACGAAAGGGGATCAATGCGAGCCAAGAGAGCACCGTCAGTGCAACAGCCACTGCAAACCAGAATGGACCATGTGCACGCGTATAACGACCCGATGAAAAGCCGAGCGCACACTCAATGTCGCCAGCTGCCGAGTCAAGCAAGCCTGCCGCCGTGGACGTACTGCTCTGTGTCGAAGTCATTTCGCTCCTTTGGGTGGACGGGGAATCCGATCCGTGCCTGCGAATACAAGGGATCCTGACGGCTGTGTACGCGGGAGCCCATCAAGCACGGGAACGCCACTCGGACCAACCTTGCCGATCTGCAGCAGCGATCCTGAATCGTTCAAAGTGAAGAGTCCATCGCCGGCCTGGAGTCGAATGCCGATCCCAAGCCTGAGCGATCGCTTTGGATCAATGGCATCGATGAGGCCGATAGGTCTCAACTTGCTCTTGAGCCAATCGCGGATTGCATCCATCGCCTGTCGCCGCTCCGTTATCCACGCCTCTACTGGCACATCGAGGCGCAGGGCATCCACGGCCTTCGCGTGCTCTTTTCTGCTCTCTGGAATGCATGGAGTCATCCAGTCCATCGCTGCGAGATTCAACTGTCCGAGCAGTCCTGTGCTTCGCTCGATTTGCTGCTTTAGATTCGGGAGCGCAACCTGTACATGCGGTAACAGACCCTCCAAAAGTATTGCGCGTGCGATCGGATCTACCTTGGTGTCATCACGAATCATCTGCACAATCTGCAGTGCCGCCAATCCATCAGTGCGCGCCGCGCGGCCTCCAATCACCTTTTCAATTCTCTCACGGAGCGCATGCTGTGGGCTTGCGCCATCGCTCACGATCTCCTTCAGTGCGATGACCTGCGACCCCTTCTCACCAGCCTTCCAGTTCTTCCAGACCATATAGATCGATGACTCGGTCCCCCGAGTTACGGGCCGATCCTTCATGTCGTAGAACAGACGCACACCTGATCTCAATACCACTTGGTTTGTCTCAAGTGGAGTCCATGTGCGCAGTGTGTTAAGGAGCCACTGTGTCCATGCGCTGCTATCGGCCAGAAGCTCCTCGTATCGTCGGACTGCGCCATCCACAGGACTCACCGGATTCGCCGTGCGATAACGCTGAAGGGTTCCGCGGATACGCGTGCGTTCAGCCTCCTCCGCCGGAAACGGATCGGATGTGAATTGCGCTGCAATCTCGCCCCACCGCACAAGTGCTGTCGTCGCTCCACACTGACCAGACACCTCCGAAAACTGTGATGCATAGGGAGATTGTGGGAACCGGGCTGCGAATTCTCCAAGCAGACGACACCAACGATCGGGGTCGCCGCATGCACCCTCCAGAGCCTGCAACTGGCCCGCCTCATCTCGGCGTTCCTGATCAGCACGGACGATTGAATCAACTTCCGTGCGTAGGGCTGCGACTCGTTTGCGTTGTGTGGTGAACACGCCACTCGCATCGGCACCCACACCCGATACGGATCCGAGTCGCGTCAAGGATCTTTCGATATCGGCCAGTGCATTCTGCGCATCTTGATTTGCCATGTCCTCACGTTCAAGTCCGTCAATCCGAAGCGAAAGGGCACGCGCCTCTGCCATGAACTCAGCCGTTCGTCGCGTTTGCTCCCTGGACTCAGCCGCCACCTGCACTTGCCTCCAACGTGCCACCCGCTCGCGCTGTTCCTCGGTTCGCACGAGCGATGCCGCCGTTTCCACGGCTGTCCGTGCAACACTCACATTCTCGGGATCACCGGCAGCGGACATCGCATCCTCAAACTGTGCATCACGAGCCGTCTCCTCATCCGTCAACTGCTTGTGCAAGGCCATGGCAGCAATTGCACGCTCGTCCGCCATAAAACCACGACGTACTGCCTCTGCATCCGCGATCAGCCGCTCGACCTCGGACATATCACGGCGCTGCACGGCGGTTTCTAGCTGCTGAACATGCTCCTCTCGAAGTTGTTGCCTTTGGAGCGCGACAACGCCCCACACTACCGTTGCGAGAACACCTGCTGCTGCAATCCCAACAAGTCCAACTTTCAAACGACGCCAGTTTCGCTGTTGGAGTCGATGAGCCCGAAGGCGGCTCTGCACAACATCTCGAAGTGTTGGAGGCAGATCACATCCAATACGCTCAGCTTCAATGAGTGCATCGTTCAGCACGCTTGGCGATGCACTTCGATCCACCGCAAGCCGCTCCAGTGTCTCGCGCGCACTTTGTCTCTCTCGGAACGACTGCTGTTCATCCATCCGCCTTTGCAGCCAGTCCAAAATAGGGGCAACCGTAGCCGCTGGACCGTCCGGTATCGGCATTTGGACTCTTTGAAGGCGTTCGCAAAGGCGAGACCAGTGCCTCGACTGAACCTCCACTTGCTCGACTGCCTCGGCCATGTAATTCGCATACATCGCATCAGCCGTCGCCTGCGCATGCTGACCAGCAAATCGACCCCAAGCCTCGTTGAGCCGAGCCTCAGACTCCGCCACCATGCGGCGTGCCGTGTGCGGGTCACGCCATTCTGCAGTCTGCAGGTAATCCAGGATTGACTCAGCCTCTGTCAGTTTTCCATCACGAAGAGCCTCTTCAAGACTTCGCTTCAACTCTTCCATGCGAGCCGCTTCCAGCCGTTGCAGTTCCTCTGCCCAGATCGCATTGCTCCTATCTCGTCGCGCAATCAGCCGAACGGTCTCCATACGAGACTCGATGGACGCGAGACCGAGACACTGCCTTCGATAGTGGCGATGCAACGCATCAAAGCGTGGCTTCGTTGCACGGCGGAGTGCACCGCGCACCTCATCGGCCACGGCAAGCGATATCTCTGGCGCAACTTCGAGTCCATTTTCACGACAGAATGTGCGCCACTCCGATGCCAAGCGGCTTGGGGGTTTTGCCGCCGCGGCAAGAAGCGAACTGATCTCGCTTGGGCGAGTCTTGTCCTCCAGATCAACATCGCCACCAAACGAGGCGATATCGAACTCGTCGGCACTGACGGTCGCCGATAGTTGCTCTTCCTCCATCATCACATCAAGTTGCGGTGAACCTTCTGAGCCGCGTGCTGAGGGGAGTGAAATCGCATCGGTTTCAAAGTGGAGTACATCGATGGCAGAGAGAAGAGGAGGCTGTGCATCGACCACACTTCTGAGTTCCATCCAGAGCCCACGCCGTGCCAATTCCAGGGCAGCGGTCAACCGAGCATTCGCAGCACGTACCGCCTCGGCGTACTGGATCGCCGCTTGCTCGGGAACAGATCCCTCGCGGCTCGTGCCTGCCAGCACTTCCTTCACTTGTTCCGTGATCTGCTGCAGCCTTCGCATGGATCAGTCCTTTCCCCCACGAAGAATCGCCGTGGCATACAGATGACCGCTGCGGATATCTCGGAGCACAAGCAACCAGCTGCCCGCAATGCCATCACCATGGGCTGCGGTGACCTTCGCCTGCAATGCTCGCACACGCCGCTCCTGTGGATCAAGTTGATAGGCATAGATCTTCCGCTGTGCGACCGTGAGATACGGCTCTAGTGACTTCATCTGCCGAAGCTTCTCCAGCTCTCTCTTGTATTCCTCAAACGGGGCATCCGCCTGCTGCAGTTTGCACACACCACTCTCGACCACCAGAGACATCTCAACCCCACCGAGCAGACCAACAACCTCACCCGGTGCACTGGCGGTCTCCGTCCACGTGGACTGTTCGATGGGTCGCACCATGATTTCCACATCTGCCGGCTCGCACGGCTCTGTCTTGATCTCTGCCGCAGCACCACCAGCCCTTCCCACACCAAGCGTCAATGTCTCGAGTGGAATCGTCGGTGTCAGACGAACATTCTGGCCACC
>VGYQ01000027.1 GCA_016872915.1 Planctomycetota bacterium
CAACACCGATGAGCAACTTGGCGAATCCGTTCTTGAAATAGATCTTCAGCGGAACCAGCGAAACGCCCTTGGCCTGCACTTGACCTGCAAGCCGCTCGATCTCGCGCCGCGAAGCAAGCAATCGCCGCACGCGCGTCGGGTCGTGCTGACGATCGCGCCCCGCGGGTGGGTACTCGGCAATGTGAACGCCGTGGAGAGCGAGTTGGAGCGGCGATCCCTCGGCCATCACAAACCCCTCCGCGATGCTGACCTGCGAAGCACGCACGGACTTCACCTCGGTGCCCTTCAGCTCCATGCCGCACTCCACCGTCTCGCCGATGGAAAAGTCATGAAAAGCTCGCCGATTTTCGATGGTCGGGCTGTCTTTCGGCTGTTTCTCCGCGCGACCCGCCATCGTTCCATTCCGTTCCGCGATCGCTTTGCGACCGCATAAACATTGCGAGGATTGTTTCGGGAATGTTGCCCCAACTCAAACTGGGTGCATATTTCCGAGTCGACAACTCGTAGAGTTTACGACATCTCCTTTTCGGGGGCTTGGGCGCGTGGTGTGCGTTGCCCGCTGAGTCTAGGTTCGATACCGCTTTATCTCTGGACAGCACACTCCAAATGCACAACACCCCCAAGACCGTTGCAGCCGTTTCACTCCTCGCCGTGTTCATCGGATTCCTTGGCGCAGCACCCACGCGCGCACAGCAGGTCGATCCAGTGGACGGAAAGAACGAAGGCATCATCATCGATGTCGATGCGGCTGCTGCACAAGCCAAGTTCAAGGAAGCGCACCCGGCAACTGAGCTCTACACCGTTGCGGATCGCGTGACCTGTCTGTCGGGACGATTCTTCTCGCAAGGCACCTCGCCGTCGCGCAGCGCCGAGGCGTTCCTGCGGCAGCACGTAGGCATCTTCGGCGCGCGCACGCAGGACATCACGCCCTTCGGCGCGTTCCCACAGGCGATCCACTCCGTCGACGTCATGTGGGACGAAGCCACGCAATCCTATCGCTTCACCCTGCTTGGGTACTCGCAGGTTGTGGAGGGCATCCCCGTGTTCCGCAGCGCACTGAAACTGCTGATGCGAAATGAGGCTGGATTCCCGCTCGTGCTTGCGAGCGCCGACCTCCGAGATCTCGGGGACTTCCCTGCAACGCTCGCCGGTCGCCCAACGCTGGCAGACTTCGATCAGCGCGTCTGGAGCAGCGAGGCGATTACGCACCGTGCATTCGGAGAGCCGCAGGAAGCGCAACTGGTCATCTTCGCCGGGGTGGACGAGACCCCTGCTCAGCCCACGCTTGCGGTCAGTTTCGTGGTGGAGCGCGGTGTGCTTGGGACTGGCTACACCAAGATGCTCTATGTCGCGGATGCGCGGACGGGCAAGGTGCTTTTCTCCGAGAGCCAGATTTTCCACGCGGATGTCTCTGGAACGATCGCGGGTCAGGCGACGCAGGGCTTCGCGGCTGACGCGTGCAATCCTGAAGCGCAGACGGGCATGCCGTACGCGCGAGTGACCGCCGGATCGACGACTGTGTTTGCGAATGTCAATGGCAACTTCGTGGTACCCAACCCTGGAACTGGCGCCGTCAATGTGACGAGCAACTTTGGCGTTGCGGGTCGCTACTTCAAGGTGGCGGACAACGCGGGCCCCGTGTCTTCACTTTCGCAGGACATCCCAAGCGGTGGCTCCGCCACGCTCGTGCACAACGCGGCGAATACGGATGCGAATGTGCGCGCCCAAGTGAACGCCTATCTGCATGCCAACATCGCGCGGGACGCGATCCTCTCAGCAAACCCGGCCTATCCCGTGATCACAGGTCAGCAGGACGGCTCCGCGTTCCAGATCAATGTGCAGGTATCCGGAAGCTGCAACGCGTTCTACAACGGCAGTTCGATCAACTTCTATGCCGCCGGTGGAGGATGCAACAACACGGCCTTCGCGACGGTCGTTCACCATGAGTACGGCCATCACATGGTCGCATCGGCAGGGAGTGGCCAAGGCGCCTACGGCGAAGGACAGGCGGATGTGCTGTCGCTTGTCATTAGTGAGGCTTCCCTGCTGGCAGTCGGCTTCCAGTCCTGCAGCACGGGCATTCGAAATGCGGACAACAACAATCAGTACGTGGAGAGTGGCTGCTCGACCGCGGGGAGCTCAATTCACACCTGTGGCACGCTGCTTTCGGGCTGCGTGTGGGATACCTGGCTGAACATGCAGACGACTGAGCCAGCGAATTATCGCACGATCATGCGCAATCTCGCTGTCAACAGCACGCTGCTCCACACAGGCACCGGCATCAACAGCGACATCACTCGGCACTACCTCACGCTCGATGACAACAATGCCACGCTCGAAGATGGGACGCCCCACTATGTGCAGATCAACACGGGCTTCTCGGATCACGGCATGCCGGGCCCTCCCGTCTCGCCACTTGCGTTCTTAGTGGCTGGAGGTATCCCTCCCTACGCGAATCCATCGTCGACCCGCAACCTCACGGTCACAGTCAGCGCACTCGCTGGACAACCGCAGGCCGGTACGGGGCGCCTCTTTTGGCGCGCGGGATTAAGCGGCGCATTTACGAGTATTGCGATGACGCAAGGTGCCACGAACGTCTACACAGCATCGCTCCCCATGGGGACATGCGGCAGCATCGTTCAGTACTACTTCCAAGCGCAGACAACGACCGGCGCAACAGTCACAAGTCCGGCGAGTGCGCCAACCGCTGTGCACACCACTGCCGCTGGGTATGGAGATGTCATCGTGGTGTTCGACAATCTCGAGATCAACACGGGATGGACCACCGGCATCGCAGGCGACACTGCAATAGCGGGGCAATGGGTGCTTGTGAATCCGAACGGAACACTAGCGCAGTCAGAAGATGACCACACCCCGGATCCCGGCGTGAGATGCGCCGTCACGGGCCAAGGCTCGCCGGGAGGTTCGCTCGGGGAGGCAGACGTCGATAATGGCACGACCACCCTCATGACGCCCGTCTTTTCGGCAACGAACGTTGCTAATCCGTGGATCTCTTACGCGCGTTGGTACTCCAACGACAAGGGCGCAAGCCCAAATGCAGACTCGATGCCCGTGCAGATCTCCAATGACAATGGCGCGACATGGGTGCAACTGGAGTCGGTCACGGAAAATCTCAATGCGTGGTCTGTGAAGACTTTCCGTGTGGCCGATTTCGTGACGCCGACTGCCACCATGCGTGTGCGCTGGGTGGCCAGTGATCTTGGAAGCGGCTCGGTGGTGGAGGCTGGTGTCGACGACTTCGGTGTCTTCGGTATCAGTTGCACACCGCCGAATAATCCAGCAGATCTCAACAACGATGGGTCGGTCAGTGGAACGGATCTCGCGATCCTGCTGAGTGGCTGGGGTACGGCGGCGGGCGATGTGAACGGCGACGGGACGACCGATGGCATTGACCTTGCGGCACTGCTGTCGGCATGGACCGGCTGACGCACTCACGGACTGATCCCCCGCGCTTCAAGCCCGAATCCATATACTGCTTCGTCCGTTGCCCAGGTGGCGGAATTGGCAGACGCGCCAGCTTGAGGTGCTGGTGGGAGAAATCTCTTGGAGGTTCGAGTCCTCTTCTGGGCATTCTGAAGGGCGCCGCCCACGGGCGCCCTTTTTCATGGAATCCTCTGCAGAAGTGCCTCTTCCTTTCGAAAGTCCCTTGCCACTGAGAATCAACGAGATCTTCCACTCCGTTCAAGGCGAGTCGACTTGGGCAGGTGCGCCCTGTGTGTTCGTGCGTCTGACGGGCTGTCCCCTGCGGTGCGGGTACTGCGATACCGAGTATGCCTTCCGCGAGGGAGCGCTGCGCGAACGTGCCGACATACTGCGTCAGGTGCTTGCGTACGACTGTGATCTTGTGGAGATCACCGGCGGTGAACCTCTCGCTCAGCGGGAGGCGTTCGACCTGATACGTGAACTGCTCGATGCGGGTCGTACCGTGCTGATCGAGACGTCGGGCGCCATCAACACGACGCCCGTGGATCCTCGCGCGCACATCATTCTTGACATCAAGACGCCAGGATCTGGCGAGGCGAACCGCATGGACTGGTCGAATGTGGATCGGCTGCGGGCACACGATGAAGTGAAGTTCGTGATCTGTTCGCGCGGCGACTATGAGTTTGCGCGGGAGACCACGCGAACCCACCGCCTGATCGAACGCTGCCGCTGCGTGTTGTTCTCGCCCGTTCATGAACAGCCGCGCGGCGTCGAGATTGGCGGCATGCAGGGGCTCTCACCGCGCGATCTGGCGGCGTGGGTTCTTGCGGATGGACTTCGAGTACGAGTGCAGATGCAACTTCACAAGATCATCTGGGAGCCGCAGACGCGCGGTGTGTGATGGCTTCGGTCCGCATCGGGGTGTGTCGAGACCGCAGCCGCAGATTGCGTCAATACACCCAACCTTCCACAAGCGCCTCGCGCGGAACGACCGTCACCTGCGGCGGCGTCAGGAGCAGGAGCGCATCGAGCGCGTCGCCTTCTTCATCCTCCTCCGCTTCCGCAGCTATTCGAGGTGGGACTCGAAGTCCCGTACCCATCAGTTTCTGCAGAATGGTGTGACGCACCTCGCGCGGAGGCCCACCGGAGCCCTTGTATCCACGCGCGGGCCATCCTCGGCGCTGCAGAACACTGGAGGGGCATCCCTCACAGACCATCGCATTCGATGCCGTAGGCGCCATCGGCACGATGGAGACGCCGGCGGCGTGCAACGGCAGAAGCACTTCACACATCAAAGTCCATGTTTGCTTGAAGATGCGGAGGTTCATAGGCGCCATCGGTGTCCGCGCCTCGATATCCGCACGGCGGCGAGGCTCTTCGCGAGAAATCGATCTCATCATCGAACGCCATGCGCGAGGAGATCCGCTGTCGAGAGCCCACTTCGCGGACGCGAGCCACTCCTCACGAACACCGTGCGCGCGCAGTGTCGCGAGCGGCAGTCCCACGGGTGCATCGATGCGCCAGATATGACGCTCCGCGCTCGCCGATGAGTCGATGATGGATCGCAGGAGTTGCCCACGATCAGCGCGGGCGAGCCGAACGTTGCCCGACTCGAGCGTGGCGATGCGAATCTTGTGCAGACCGCCCTGATCCGCCCCAGAAAAGTCCACGCCATGCAGAATGGGTGGGTTCACTGGCGACCGCAGGCCGACTGTGGCTTGCCGCAGGGACAGCATCCACCCACATGCACATGTGGCGCGGCAGACGTTCCGCCCTCCACCCCTGAAACGCCAAACGTGCTCAGACGTCGGATGAAGGTTCTGCCTTTGCCGGCCGGGTCGGCCACTGGGTCGTCCGCCTGGGCCATGGGTCGGAGCAGCGTGATCACTTCATGGTCGGCTTCGCACACATATTCATACTGCGGCATACCAAGGAGTGTAGGGGGTGCGGACCCCAAAGTCAGCGGGAGCGGCCGCGAAACCCCGGCTTGCGACCGCGCTGGTCTGCCCCTTTTGGACGGAAGTCGCGGGCACCGCCCGAAGTCCGCGCACCTGATTTTCCCGATCGAAAGTCACGCTTCCCACCCGGCGCTCGAACAATGCGCTGTGCGCCACGCGTCTCGCGCGGCGTGCGATCGAGCGCATGCAGGGCGCGTTCGCGGCGCTGACGAATCGTCGCCGCATCAGCGAACGCAGCCGCTCGCAGTTGCGCCAATTCGCCGCTCGTCAGATCACGCCACTCGCCGACTGCAAGCCCGCGCAGTTGCAGCGGACCGATCCTCGTGCGCTTGATGCGCTTCACGGGGCGACCGATCTCTGCCAGGGCATCTCGAATGGTGCGCTGCCGCGGCTCGTTCACCTCAATGGCGAGCAGCGTGCGCTCTCCCTCGCGGCGCAGAATCCGCACATGCGACAGCTGCCCACCCTCCGCAGACCTGCCCGAGGCCGATCCGAAGAGCGCCTCCTCTATATGCGGCAGATCCGTTGTCTGCACATCGCTGCGAACGAGCACTTCATACTCCTTGCCGATTTCATAGCGCGGATGCGTGAGACGGTTGATGAGTTCTCCATCATTCGTCAACAGCACGAGACCAATGGCATCCACATCGAGCCGTCCCACAGGATTGAGCCGCGCTCCGCTTGGATGGTCGACAAGCGCAAGCACCGATGAACGTCCCTCTGGGTCAGAGCGCGTGACCAGCGATCCACCCGGCTTGTGCAGCATCACAAACACATGCTCTTGCGCCCGCTGCATCGGCTTGCCATCGATCGCGATACGGTCACGCGCGGGATCGACCCAAGCGGGAAGCGCCGACACGACCTCACCGTTGACGCTCACGCGCCCCGCTTCGATCATCTGCTCCGCCTCACGCCGGGATGCAGCACCTGCATCGGCGATCACCTTTTGGATGCGAATGCCTCGCGCGGCATCCATGAACGCATGGGTCGGTTTGTTTCGGCGTCGGGGCATCGCGCGGAAGGTAGTCGCTGCACTCCCTTCTATCCTCTGCGCGTGCGATCTGCCGTCCTCTTACTGACCGTGGTGCTTGTTGGCTGTGCGAGCGTCCATCCTCCGCTCAATCCCCAGCAACCGATCACCTTGTCGGAGGCAAGTGCCAGAGCGACCGCGCTGCTCGATTTGCAAAGCCGATCATCGCCCGTAACTCGGGCTTTCATCGACCGCGGGCTCGCCGCGGAAGCGCGGGCCACGGAACTTCGCGTACAGGATGCCCTGCAAAAGAACGCCGATGACCGTCTATGCGCTCCCATGCACGAAATCGCCGCGAAGCCTGGCCATTTGGCAAACGTATCCGCAGAGATGCTGCTGCCGTTCGTACCCCCTTCCGATCCAACGCATCACGCTTCACCGATGCGCCGCGCGGCGGATTTTGTCTGCCGAGCATGGCAACTCGATGCCAGTCTGCTTTCGCCGCCACAAGGTTCCGTTCCCGTCCCGAGCGCGCAGGGCGCGATCTATGCGATGGATTTCTTGTTGAACCCTCCGCGGCTTCTGCTTGAGGATTCGCTCCGCGACCGCCCGAGCATCGACGAGTTGGAATCGATCGCCCGCATGCTCCGCACCGAGATCAGTCCATCGGGCGAAACGCGCACGGCGCTACGCGCCGCATCGGAGCAGCTCGGGACACGACTGCGCGGCGAGAACGGCTTGATGTGGGCTATCGCACGCACACTCGTCCACGCCGATGCGGAGTTCGGCGTCACAGCCGATTGGAGTAAGGAGGAAGCGGAGCCTGTTCCGCCCGAAATCGCCGCTGCCATCGAAGGCGCCGTGTTCACGGCACAGGAACTTCCAGGCATTGGTTGGATCGTGGTCGGTGGACTCGGTGACAATCGCTACGACATGTCCCGTCTCGCGGGCGTGTTCGATTCAGGCGGCAACGATCGCTATGTCTGGGGAACGATTCGCGAGGGCAATCAGGCCATCATCGACTTGGCGGGTAATGACCAGTACGAAGGGAGCTCCGAACAAGGTCCGGCTGGCGCGTGGCGCGGGATGTCGCTCGTGCTCGATGTTGCTGGCAATGATCGGTACTCAGGTGGGCGTCTCGGCGGCGGATGCGGGTGGCTCGGCGTCGGACTGCTCATGGACCGCGCGGGTGACGACGTGTACGACTGTGGACAGTGGTCGCTTGGGGCAGGACTTTGCGGCGCAGGATTCCTTTTCGATGATGCGGGCCGTGATGTGTATTTCGACCGGGGATTTTCCCAAGGTCTGGGCGGACCCGTCGGCATTGGGCTCCTGATCGACAGCGCGGGAAATGACCTGCACCACAGTCGTGGCTTGACGGGCGGCGCGGATGCAGTTCCTGGCATCACGCTGAGTTTTTCGCAGGGCATGGCAGTCGGTGCACGCAGGCTTCTGCCCGGCGGCATTGGTGCGCTCGTGAACATTGGCGGCGATGACCGCTATGAAGCCGATGAGTTTTCGCAGGGCGGTGCGTACTGGCTTGGGCTTGGTGTGCTCTGCGATACGGCAGGCCACGATCTCTACCGCGGCAGCCACTACTCGCAGGGGTTCGGCTGCCATCAGGCGGCGGGCGCACTGATTGATCTCAGCGGCGACGACACGTACTGGTCGACCATCAGCGCGGCGCAGGGCGCAGCGTGGGATGAAGCGGTCGGCGTGCTGATCGATGCGGACGGCAACGACTCCTACCGCGGCGGCGCGCTCGTGCAGGGATCCGCCGCGCAAAGTGCGCTCGCGGCGCTCGTCGACTTTGGCGGCCACGATCACTTCAGCGCTGCTGGTCCCTACCGTCAAGGCGAGTCGGGACCGAACACCTATCACCCCGATCACCGCGCCGCGCGTTCCCTCAGTCTGCTGCTGCTTGGCAGTATGGATGCGTTCACCAGCAGTGGACCGTGGACGGACGACATCGTCTGGCAGTGGCCCTCTTTGGGCAGTGCAGCACCGCTCGACACGCCCATGATGGGAATGCGCGCACGCAGGGTCTTCGACCATGCTGCGCAACACCAAGCCAATCCCGCGGTCAACACATCTGGCAACCGTTAGGATTGAACGGTGGACATGAATCTTGTTCGCACTTCAAGTCGTGGCTGGGCCATCGCCCGCTACTGCGCTCGGCACCTGAGTGAAGTACGCGCGCCAGATATGGCGGCCGCCCTTTCGTTTCGAACACTCTTTGGCATGATCCCTGTGCTGTTCGTCGCGACGCTACTTGTTCGCGCACTGACGGGGGACGACTTTCCAAAACTCGTGACATCGATGGCAGCGATGGCTGGCTTGGATGAGATTGGCGTGACGGTCGCCAAAGATGGCATGAGCGCAGAGCAGCAATCCGTGAGTGCATGGATGGAAGAGTTGGTACGCGTTTCGGGCACGGTGGACCTCTCTGCACTCGGCTTCATCGGTCTTGGCATCGTGCTGTTCTCCGCGATCTGGCTGATCGTCGCAATCGAAAAGACCTTCAACATCGTCTGTCGTGCGCTGAGCAATCGTCCTTGGCATCGACGGCTGCTCGTGTACTGGACAATGCTCACGCTCGGCCCCATCCTTCTTGCCGCGCTGCCGTTTGTCGATGGCGAACTGAAGCGCGTCATGGACGGACAACCCACATTCCCCGCCGCATACGGCTACGTGCGTCCTGTGCTCGGATTCGTCCTCCTGCTGGCCGTGCTGCTCCTGGCGTATGGAGTCATGCCGACTGTGCGAATGCGATGGAAAACGCTCTTGGCCGGCGCACTCGTGGCTGCCGTGGGCATCGAACTCGGACGCAAGTTCCTCGCCATCTACATGGAACGGGCGTTCTCAGGAAATCGGCTGTATGGCTCGCTCGGTCTTGTACCGCTTTTCATGTTCTGGGTGTATGCGATGTGGCTGATCATTTTGTTTGGGCTGCAGGTCAGTTCGCTGCTGAACGCGCTGCTCAGTAACGACCGCGTCCGGAGCGAGTCAGCGCATCCGCTCCGCGCATTCGATCCCGCACTCGTGGTCAGTGCCATGGAACACATTTGTCATCGCCATCAAAGTGGAGAGCCCGCCACATTCGATTCCTTGATGGACGAACTTGCCGTCGAGTCTGCCGCCATCCATCAGTTGTGCGGATTGCTCAAGGCGAATCAGTTGGTGCTGCTGATCCCGGAGACCGGGCAAGTGGTTCCCGCTCGATCGGCGGATCAGGTGTGCGTTGCGGATGTGCTGCGCATCGGCTTCGATGCAACGATGTCGAGCGGAAGGGGTGCGTGCGGGGAAATGCTCGGATCGCTGCGCGCGGCGCAACTCGAAACTGTTGGAAACCGCACATTTGCATGCCGGACGGATTGCAAAGACAATGGATTACCCGCACAATGGGTGCGGACCACACAGTGAATCCCATTCCTCCCACATCTCAGACGAATGGAGTCGTGACGGTCCAACAGCGAAATCGGCACACCATCATCCGCTTTGAGTCGAACGCCATCGATGCGCGGGCGGCGGCGATCATTGCGGAAGAGGGGTGCAAGGCAATCGATGCCACCCCGCGTGGCAAGTGCATGGTCATCGATCTCTCCCGCTGCCAGGCGCTGTCGAGCATGGCGCTAGGCCTGTGCGTCACGCTTGCCAATCGAGGCAGCGAAGCGGGATTGCGCCCTGTGATCTCAGGCATGAACGTTCAACTTGCGGAACTCTTTCGACTCATGCGCGTCGATCGCATGTTCACGACCGCCACGTCGACCGCTGAATTGGAACGACTCCTGCTTTGACCGCGGGAGTCCCAGAGCGCCTACACTTGCACCATGGGACTTGAGACTGCACTTCCGTCCGACAGCGTGCTGACCACCAGCCTCCAGAGAGTCGTGAACTGGGCGCGGCGGTCCAGTGTCTGGCCGATGCCGTTTGCGACGGCGTGCTGCGGAATCGAGCTGATGGCGACCGCATGCTCACGCTTCGATCTTGCGCGGTTTGGCGCAGAGGTGATGCGCTTCTCGCCGCGTCAAGCGGATCTCATGATCGTGGCTGGGCGCGTCAGCGTGAAGACGCTGCCGGTTCTCCAGCGCATCTATGCACAGATGGCAGAACCCAAGTGGGTCATCTCCATGGGCGCGTGCGCATCGACGGGTGGCGTGTTCGATACCTATGCCGTCGTGCAGGGGGTCGATCAGTTCATTCCCGTGGATGTCTATGTCCCCGGTTGCCCACCCCGCCCCGAGATGTTGATCGAGGGGATCATGGCGATTCAGCGCATCATCGATGAAGAGGGCATTCCACGCGATCCATCGGGACACCGTCGTCCGTTGAATATTGCGCTGAGCCCGAACTATGAGCCGCGTGCACAGCCCCTGCCCGTGACAATCGGCGCCACCTGAAGATTGCCCCGCCAGTCCTGTCCCGACGTGCGCCTCAACTGGCGTGAGTGGCTGCGTGCGCACCTTGCAGTGAACGAACGAAGCGATCGAGCCGCAGCACGCCTTCGGTGATCTGCGCTTCGCTGCACGCAAAGGAAAGTCGCACATGGTGGCGCGCACACTCCCCGAAGTCTTCCCCCGGCACGACAGCGACGTGCCCCTCTGCGAGCAGCGCATCGGCGAAGGCCTGCGCTGAGTCAATGCGAGTACCAAGGGGCGTCACGCTGCCAATCCATGCTGCGATGCTTGGAAATGCATAGAACGCCCCTGTCGACCGCGGTACTTGAAGGCCTGGCACGTGCGACAAGAGCCGATGGATCAGACCTGCGCGCGCCGCGAATGCAGCGCGCATGCGTTCCACCTCAGGCGCGACCCGCGCCGACAATGCCTCCACGACAGCAGGCAGGAAGAAACTCGGCACGGAGTTGGTCATCTGTCCCTGCAGCTTGATGATCTCCCGGATGAAGCGTCCTTGATCGCCGGGGGCGCAGAGATATCCAAGGCGCCACCCAGTCATCGCGAACGCCTTGCTCATGCCGTTCACGGTGACCGTGCGTCCCGCCACACGCGGATCGCTCGCCGGAGACCAGTGCGTCAGCCCTGGCTCGATCTCCGAGAAGATCAGCTTCTCGTAAATCTCATCAGACACGATGCTGATGCGCGGATGCGTGGCCACCACATCGATGAGTGAGCGAAGTTCGCTCGCGGGATAGGTCACACCACACGGATTGCTGGGTGAATTCAACAGAAGTCCGACCGTGCGTGGCGTGATCGCCGCCTCCAACTGCTGCGGCGTGATTCGGAAGGCGTTCTTCACGGAACCGGCCACCTCGACACACACGCCACCCGCCAACTCGATGAGCGGGCGATAGCTGACCCATGCGGGCGTTGGAAGGATGAATTCGTCTCCACGACCTGGCTCGATCAGCGCCTGAAGCGCCATGAAGATGGCATGCTTGGCACCGACGGTAATGGTGACATGCTCGGCAGCGCAGTCGATGCCATTCTCACTGCGCAGTTTTGCAGCAATCGCCTCACGCGATGCCTTGTCGCCGGGCGTGGGTGCATACTTGGTCATTCCCGCCATCAGTGCATCCGCAGCGCGCTGCTTGATCGACTGCGGCGTGTCAAAGTCCGGCTCGCCCATGGCGAATCCGACAACATCCACGCCCTTCGCCTTCAATGCCGTCACCTTCGCTCCGACCGCAAGCGTTGCGGACTCCTTCATCTTCGATATCTGACTGGCGATATGCATGGCAAGAGAGTACGCCCTCTCGCAGAGCGCGAGCTGTTGCACTACATTGGAGTGCTCCCCAAATCCCCCTTGCACCCACTGCCCTCCATGGTCCACCTATGAGCCCCGAAACCATCCGCCGAATCGGCATCTTGACTGGTGGCGGCGACTGTCCCGGCTTGAATGCGGTCATCCGTGCGGTCGCCAAGACCGCCATCCTGCAGTACCGAATCGAAGTGCTCGGCATTGAGGATGGATTTCAGGGGCTGATTGAGGATCGCATCCGTCCGCTGACTTTCCGCGATGTCTCTGGCATCCTCACTCGAGGTGGAACGATCCTCGGCACCAACAACCGCTGCAATCCTGCACGTTGGTGCTCTGGATTTGACTCGGATGGCGCGCCGATCTTCCGGAATGTCACAGGAACATGCATCGACAATATTCGCAAGCACCGTATCGATGCTCTGATCGTCATCGGTGGTGATGGTTCGATGAAGTGTGCGGCTCCATTCGTGGAGGCTGGCATCAATGTCATCGGGATCCCAAAAACGATCGACAACGATCTGTTCGGCACGGAGATCACTTTCGGTTTTCTCACCGCCGTCCACACCGCGACCGAAGCACTGGATCGACTGCATTCCACGGCGGATAGTCATCACCGTGTGATGGTCTGTGAAGTGATGGGGCGGAATGCGGGATGGATTGCACTCACTGCCGGTGTGGCGAGCGGATCGGACATGATTTTGATCCCCGAGATCCCCTTCCATGAAGATGCGATCGAGGAGTTCATCGGCAGCCGTATGAACCGCGGACCTGGTTTCGCCATTGTGGTCGTAGCGGAAGGTGCAGTGGCCGCGGGTGGACAACAGACCATCGCTCGGCTTGATCCCACGAGCCCAGACCCGGTGCGGCTCGGCGGCATTGGGAACCGAGTGGCCGAGATCATCCGCGCACGCACGAAAGCGGATGTTCGGACAACGGCGCTCGGCCATGTGCTGCGCGGAGGTGCGCCCATTGCCGCGGATCGAATCCTTGCCACGAACTTCGGTTACCACGCGCTGGCGATCCTGCTGGGAGGCGCGCGCGGCAGGTTGGTCGTCCGTGAGAACAACGTCTTCACTGACGTCGATCTCCTCGTGTCGGCGGGGACGCAGCGGCTTGTTCCCACGGACCATTCGCTGATTACCGCGGCTCGGGCGCTTGGCACGTCCTTTGGCGATCACGAGGTACATCGCCTTGGCACTCGAGGGCTGTCGACCACCGTCTGACGAGTGCTGCGCTAGCCTCTTGGCAGTGCAGAGCGCCGTCTTTCTCGACCGAGACAACACGATCATCGCCAACGACGGCGATCTCGGAGACCCCTCGCTCGTTCGTCTGATGCCGGGCGCGGCGTGGGGTGTGCGAGCGCTTCGGGAGGCGGGCTATCTGCTGATCGTGGTGACCAATCAGGGTGGTGTGGCACGAGGCGCATATGGCGAGTCGGATGTGGATGCCGTCCATGCACGGACGGCGCGGATGCTCGAAGACGCGTGCGAGTGGAAACGCAGGGAGCCGCTCGTGCGCGACTGGATCTCCTGCCCTTTTCATCCGCAGGGAACGGTCGACGCCTATCGATGCGAACACCCCTGGCGGAAGCCGGCACCTGGAATGCTGCTGGAGGGTGCGAAGCGGCATGACATCGACTGCACGCGCAGTTGGATGATCGGCGATCAGGAGCGTGATGTCGAAGCCGGCCGCGCTGCACACTGCCGCACCATTCGACTGCTTCGTGCGGGCGAGAGTGGGACAGATGTACGCGCATCGAGCGGCGCCGATTTCGTGGAGACGGATCTGCTGCACGCAGGCCATCGAATCCTCCGTGCGGACGGGAAGGATGGCACTCCGCGCTGGGAGTCGACAACCCACACGCGCTTGCTTGCCAAGAATGACATGCTGAACGCACTTGCGACCCGCGAACTCATCACTGCAACGGCGCTTGCCATCGCCGAGCGTGAGGGTGTTTCGCTGCTGCGCGTCGAGGTGGAGCCGTGGGGAGTGGATCTTGAAGTGGTGGGCCCCGAGGTGGTGGCCATCGGTCTTGCGACGGAACTGCGACGCAACACCAATCTGTGGGCCGCGTCGCGCGGACTGCCGTCGCTCTGGGCTGGCGAATGATCACCACCGACGCATCCGCAGCTTCGCCATCTGCTCATATGCCCCCGTCGCTGGAGCGGCTGCTGATCGTGCTGCCTTCTTGGGTGGGCGATGTCTGCATGGCCACTCCCGCCATTGCCCACATTGCATCGCATCATCCGCGTGCAACCATTGCCCTCCTTGGTCGACCGAATCTCCGTCCACTCATCGAAGGTGTGCCATTTGTGAGCGCATTCGAGGGTGGATCCCTTCGCATGACTGCTGGCGAACTCCGCGCGCGAATCCGCGCGCACCGACCGCAGGTGGCACTGCTCCTGCCGAACTCATTCCGCAGCGCGCTCTTCACCGCACTCTGTCGCATACCACGGCGAGTCGGCTTCGCATCGGATCTGCGCGGACTCCTGCTGACCGATCGCGTGGCGCGCAACCGTGACATCATGAATACCGCAGCGATGTACGGCGATCTGGCCGCATGGTGGACCGGAACGAGACCTTCGGTGTGTGTCCCGCAACTTGCCGTGACAAGCGCAGAGTCGAGCGAGGCAGACCGCCTCATTGGTCACCCGCACGATCCAGCGCAGCCGCTCATCATCCTCAACCCAGGTGCAAACCGCGCAGACAAGCGTTGGCCAGCCGAGCGATTCATCGAACTCGCGCAGCGGCTGATACGTCATGCGCCAACGGGCACGGCACCGCTCATCGCCGTGAACGGATCACCGACGGAGGCGGATCTGTGCGCGCTCATCGCAGCGCGGACAGGCTGCATCGATCTCGTCGCGCGCGGTGTCACGCTCGGTGCACTGAAGGCCCTGCTGCAGCGCGCAGCACTGCTTGTCACCAATGACACGGGGCCGCGCCACGTTGCAGCGGCATTTGGAACGCCCACGCTTTCGTTTTTTGGCCCGACTGATTGTCGCTGGACACCCACGGACTACCCGCGAGAGCGCATCATGACCGCTGATCCATTCCTTGAGGATGGACTCATCGCGAACGACCATCCACTCCGCTGCGCAATCACGCGCATCCCAGTGGCGGATGCATGGACGGCGGTGGAGTCGCTGCTCCATGCCGCGCACACTCGGAAGTAGGATCGCAGCGTGACCGCGTGGCCCTGGATCATCGCGCCGCTTGCAGGATTCGCAGCCGGCAGCGTTCCATTTGGACTTCTCATCGGTCGACTCAAGGGGGTGGATGTGCGCGAACATGGATCGCGCAACATCGGCGCCACGAATGTCGGTCGTGTCCTTGGGCGACCATTCGGCTACCTGTGCTTCGTGCTGGACGCGCTGAAAGGCGTGCTGCCGGTGATGCTCGCGGGTTCTCTGCTCGGGGACCAAGTGCCCGATGCGCAGCGGACGGGACTTCTGATGCCCCTGACCGGCATTGCCGCCATTCTCGGCCACATCTACTCGCCGTGGGTGGCGTTCAAGGGAGGCAAAGGAGTCGCGACGAGCTTTGGAGCACTGCTGGCAATGTGGCCGCTGATGACTTTCCCGGCTCTGGGCGCGCTGGCGGTTTGGATCGTGATCGTGAAGGTGACGCGATATGTCTCCGCCGCATCAATGCTCGCCGCGCTTGCGCTGCCTGTGCTGCTGCTCGTGCGAGCGCGCGCGTGGCCGGGCAGTGACCCGATGCAAACCGCCGAGTTTCTGCCACTCCTGATCGCCGTCACCCTGCTCGCTGCGCTCGTGATCTGGAAGCACCGCGCGAATATCGCACGTCTGCGTGCAGGAACGGAACTCCGCATCGGAGGGACCAAGAGCACAGCCACTGCGGGAGCGACTCCGCCGTCACACCCACCTGCCACCCGCCCCTCCGATACGCTTCGGTCATGAGCGCAGCGGAACCAGAGCTCGGCTACCGATCACCGCTTGAGACGCGAAACGCAACCGCAGCGATGCGCGGCATCTGGAGCGAGCATCGCCGCTTCACAACCTGGCGCCGCGTCTGGCTTGCGCTGGCGCAGGCGCAGTCGGAGCTGGGACTCGGCGTCACACGCGAACAAGTGGACGCAATCCGCGCCCAAGTTGAACGCGTTGACATGGCGGCGGCTGCACGCCATGAGCAGCGTTTGCGCCATGATGTGATGGCGCATGTCCACGCGCTTGCGGATCAGGCGCCCGCGGCGCGCGCCATCATCCACTTGGGGGCCACAAGCCAGGACATCGTGTGTAACGCCGATGCACTTCTGCAGCGCGATGCACTTCGGCTGATCGCCGGTCGTCTTGCGCGAGTGATCGATCGACTCGCGACGTTCGCGGCGAAGCACCGCGATCTGCCTGTGCTCGGATTCACCCACTATCAGCCTGCACAGCCTCTCACCATGGGTCGCCGTGCGGCACAATGGGCACAGGACTTCACGACGGCACTGCAGGACATCGAGCAGCGCCTGGCAAGCCTGCGTCTGCGCGGGCTGCGTGGCGCCACGGGCACGCAGGCATCGTTTCTGTCGCTCTGCGGTGGCGACCGAAACAAAGTCGACGCGCTGGAGCGACGTTTCACTGCACTCCTTGCGGGTGACGCGGCCGCGACGTGGCCTCTCACCACGCAGACCTATCCGCGCCTCTGGGATGCGCAGATGCTCTCGTCGCTCGCCGCCGCCGCTGCAGCCGTGCACAAGTGTGCGAATGACATCCGCCTGCTTTGCAATCTTCGCGAAGTCGATGAGCCATTCGAGAGCGAACAGATCGGATCGAGTGCGATGCCCTACAAGCGCAATCCCATGCGCTGCGAGCGCGCGACCGGGCTTGCACGCTTCGTCATCTGTATGCCGCAGAATGCGCTCGATACTGCCGCCACACAATGGCTGGAACGCACGCTCGATGATTCCGCCAACAGACGCCTATCGATTCCAGAAGCATTCTTGGCACTCGATGGAGCGCTCGAAGTGATGGCAGATGTGTGCGGCGGGCTCGTTGTGCATCCACTGCAGTGTGCGCGCCGGATCGAAGCAGAGCTCCCCTTTCTTGCCACGGAGGAGTTCATCCTTGCCGCCGTGGCGCGCGGCGGGGATCGCCAGCAGGCGCACGAAGCGATTCGACATCATGCACAGGCGACGGCCGCTCACATGAAGGCGACTGGTTCGCCAAACGACCTCGTGGCGCGGCTCTCGACGGATGCGGCATTTCGCGGCATCGATTTGACCGCACTGCTGCAGCCGGAGCGTTTCGTAGGGCGATCCTCGGAGCAAGTGGACCTCTTCCTCGCCGAGATTGCAGCGCCCATTCGCGCTCGTTACAAGGCCGACATCGCCGACACGCCAGCACTCCGAGTCTGACGATGCCACTCCTGCGCATGCACCCAAGCACGACGGCGCTGTTGGTGGTCGACATCCAGGATCGGCTGCTGCCAACCATTCATGCTCACGATGCGATGATCGCTTCCGTGCGCGGACTTATTCAGGGCTGCACACTCTTGGAAATGCCCGTGATCGTGACCGAACAGTATGTGCGCGGACTCGGGCATACCTGTGCGGCGATTTCCCAAGTGCTGCCGGCGGGCGCACCCGTCTTTGAGAAGATGGCCTTTTCAGCCCTCACGCCGGACGTCGTATCCGCCCTTCGTGCGGCACGGCGCACATCGATCATCGTGTGCGGCATTGAAGCGCACGTGTGCGTCTTGCAAACCGTGCTGGACTGCTGCGCGAGCGGCCTGCAAGCGTTCCATGCGACCGATGCGATCTCCGCCGGGCAGCCCGATCAGATCGAGCCCGCTTTTCGTCGAATGGAGCGCGTTGGCAGCACGCCGACGGGCGCCATCAGTGCGCTCTACGAACTGATGCACTCCTGCGAACATCCGGCATTCAAGCGGATGCTGCCCATCGCGAAGGACATCCTCGCCATGCGCCGCGGCGTCTGAGGACGCCAGGCCGATGATCACTTGGCTGTGCGGCGCGCGTCGTGTCGCGCAGCGAGTGAATCCCAGTCTGCTCCGAATGCCCAGGCATAGTTCTGCCAACGACCAACCGCAGAGGTATTGATCGGCGCCCGCACCTGCGCATGGCTCAGCGTGAACACACCGCGAGGATTTGCTTCCGGTCGAAGCACAGCCTCTGCCAAATCAAGTCCGAGCATCTTCAAGCAGCGATTCGCTTCGCCGGAAGGATCCTCGACAAGCCGCTCATACGCGATCGTCACATGTTCAAGACCGTGTGAAGCAAGCGCATCTGGCAGCACGCTGTCGACCGACTCCAAGACACGCCGAATCGAATGGAGCGATGCGGTCCAACCATCCGTGTGTGGCTGAAAGTACGACAGCAGAATGCTGATTGCGGTATCGCGCGGGTCGCGCACCACATGCAGACAGCGTGTACCCGGCAACACTGCAGCAAGTTCCGGAATGAAGCGCCACGCGCACAGGTTCTTGTCGACCATCCACTTCGAACCCGCGCGCTGTCGGCGACGTGCATCCGTCAAGTACTCGCCCTGCAGGCGAAGCGCATCCTGGCTCTCGAGGTGATGCGTGGAACGTCCCCCACAACCGAGCGACTGCAGCGCCTCCCCGATAAAGCGAAGGCCGTTGTACTCACCGATGCCACTGATGTGTGGATGGGCATCCAGCATCTGCTCCAGCAGGGTCGTTCCGCTGCGCGGAACCGCGATGAACATGGCAAGTCCATCCACTGCCGGGACTGACTGCATGTGCGATGACCGGGCCGCCGCACGCTGTCCTTCATCGAGCACGGGCTGCAGGAATGCGTCCAAATCAAATGGCAAGCCCGTTTCTGCGTGCGTCTTCTGTGCGAGATCGAAGGCCTCGCGATATCTGCCCAGACGATCCAGAAGACGAACTGCATCGAAGCCGGCGATGCGCTTCACGATCGGTGCGACCGGAGACTGCGCAACCTTGGCCAGTTCCGACACGGCGCGAGCGGGGTCCGTGCCGAAGATGCTGCGCGCTGCATACAGCGCATGGCGGGGATCTGATTTCCACGGACCCGTTCGCGCGACTTCTTCGGCGAGCTCAGCGTGACGACCCGCGATCCAAAGGCTGTCGACAAGACCCATCCATGCCTCCGTCGCATACGGACCAAACCGTTGGGTGAGCGGGCGTAAGCGCGTGATGGATGCATCGAACCGAGCAAGCTGCTGATCCGACAGCCCACTGAGAAAGACCACTCGATCATCCTTTGGAGCAAGCCGAGCAGCCACTTCCAGATTGCGGTCGGCGGCATCAAGCCGTCCAAGTCTCGAATTCGCACTCGCCCGCGCCAGCCATGCCCCCACCTGATGGCGCGACTTGCCGCACCAGCGTTCGGCGACCTCGAGCGCACGTTGCGCGTAGCCCTGATCGAGCAACGCCTGAACTTCCGCTGCAAATTTGGAATCCGCTGACTGCATAGGCGTGAGGCTATGAAGCAGCACGGCCACACCGTGGCCGCCACAGCCGATGCAAAAACGATTTCAGCGAAACCCCATCAACCCCTCTAAACCGACGCTTCGAACGGGCCTGCGCACGGCAGGACTCCCGTCCAGCGATCTCGGCAGATTCAGGCCGCCGGGGGCTGCTCACGCCCGGCAAGGATCGCCTTGCGGACCTCTTGTGCAGCTGCGCGCACCGTCTGCATGTGCTTGCGTGCGCGCGTTCCGGCCGCTCGATTGCCACCGTGAGCCTTTTCGATGTCCTCTCGGGCAGCGTTCACGATGCGCAAGAGTTCCTCATAACTGTTCATGATCATGGTCAATTCCTCCTTAGAGTGCCAAAATGATAACGGATTGCTATCTTGTTGCAGTTCCAGAAGCACGAAATGGCTGCCGAACTCCTTTTTCCCATCGACCAGATCGACCTCCGCGCGACAGTTTGCGATAAGAAAGAGGTCGATAAGTATCTGCCGCAGACTGGGCATATGCGGATGATCGATCGGGTCATCTGGATCCATGCGAACGGAACCGCTGCACTCGGGGTGCGTGCCATCCGCGACGATGAGTTCTGGGTGGAGGGGCACATTCCCGGGCGACCGATCTTCCCCGGAGTGCTGATGATTGAGGCCGCGGCTCAGATGTGCAGCCTTCTCCATACAAGGCTCGGAAGAGCGCATGGGTTCCTTGGCTTTACCCGCTGCACTGATGTGGTTTTCCGCGGTCAGGTTGTTCCCGGCGATCACCTCCTGCTGCTCTCCGAAGAGATCGAATTCAATCGCCGACGCTTCATCAGCAAAGCGCAAGGCGTTGTGGGCGAAAAGCTCGTGTTCGAGGGAACGATCACTGGCATGGTGATCTAGGCAAAGTATTGCCACATGATCCCCCCGCTTCTGCTGAATCCCGTTTTTCGTCATCGGGTGTGGGGCGGGGATCGACTGGGGAAATGGCTTGCCGCTGGCGATCCGCCCGCAATCGCTTACAAGCATGCGCAGGCGCGTGGCAGCATCGGCGAGGCGTGGCTGCTTGCCGATCTTCCGCCAACGATCCTCGATGGCAAGAGCCGCATTGCTGCGGGTCCGCATGAGGGCAACTGCCTGTCGGATCTCCTTTCGGCTCCGCCGCTGAAACGCAATCTGATGGGGCATGCGAAGACCGGGTCTGCGGGCGATGGATATTTTCCGCTGCTCGTGAAACTGCTTGACGCGGCTGAAAATCTCTCCGTACAGGTTCATCCCGATGCCGCCTACGCGCACCGAAATCCGGACACGCACATGAAGAGTGAGATGTGGCTTGTGCTCGATGCTGAACCTGGCGCGGTCATCTACCGCGGCATCGATCCATCGATCGACCGCGATGCGCTGCGCCGCAAAATCCTCGACGACACGCTGCTCGATGCGATGATCAAGGTCCCTGCGCGCGTTGGGGACTGCTTCTGGCTGCCCTCTGGTATCTGCCACGCGCTGGGTGCGGGCACGCTTGTGGCTGAAGTACAGACGCCAAGCGACACCACCTTCCGCGTATGGGACTGGGGGCGCAACGACCCTGCGCGTCCGCTGCACATCGAGCAGGCGATCGAGTGCATTCTGCTCGGCGATGAACAGCAGATTGATCTGCTGGATGCGCCACCGCACCATCCCGCGCTTGCAGGCGAGCGGATCGCGATCACCGGGCTCGTTCGCACGGACTACTTCGACGTGGAACGCTGGTCGGTTCGCGCAGGCACCACGATCGAACATGGCACCGCAGGTGTGCCGATTTCTTGGACCGTTCTCGACGGTGAAGTTCGCATTCCTACGCTCGCCCAGCCACTGCGCGCTGGTGGAACCATCGTCATTCCCGCGGAATCGCCGCCATGGGAGGCCATCGCGGGGTCGCAAGGGGTTCAACTGCTTGTGACCATGCTTCCTGCGCCCGATTTGATGCAGCGCTCGCACGGCGGTCTTCGGCTCGCGTAGTCCGCTCTCGGCAAGCCCCCCCTTCATGGACGCAGCGGCGCACTGCGGATATCCTCCCAAACCCCCAAGAAGTTGCCGAGATCAAGCCTCAAAACCCCTTCGAACAACATGTCTACTTCCAATACTGGCGTTGTCACCCAAGTGATCGGATCGACCTTCGACGCTCGCTTTTCCGAAAATGCGATGCCCGAGATCTACAACGCCGTGACCATCGACTTCACGCTGCGTGGAGTGAAGTCGACGCTCGTGGGTGAAGTGGCCAAGCATCTTGGTGGCGGCGTGGTCCGCTGCGTGGCGCTCGCATCGACGGACGGACTTCGCCGCGGCGACGCATGCATCAACACGGGGGCACCCGTCAGCGTCCCCGTGGGTGAAGCAGTCCTCGGACGAGTGTTCAACCTGCTCGGTCAACCCGTCGATGAGCGCGGGCCCGTCAATACGACCGAACGAGCGCCGATTCACCGCCTTGCACCGAATCTCACCGACCTCAACCCCAAGACCGAAGTGCTCGCCACAGGCATCAAGGTGATCGATCTCCTCTGCCCGTTCGTGCGCGGTGGCAAGATCGGCCTCTTCGGCGGCGCAGGCGTCGGCAAGACCGTCGTCATCCAGGAAATGATTGCGCGTATCGCGCGAAACTTCGGTGGCTACTCGGTGTTCGCCGGCGTCGGTGAACGAACCCGCGAAGGAAACGATCTCTGGCGCGAAATGCAGGAGGCCGAGTACTTCGACGCGAGCGGCAAGAAGTGCCACGTGCTCGACAAGGTCGCGATGGTGTTCGGCCAGATGAACGAGCCGCCAGGCGCGCGTCTTCGCGTGGGACTGTCCGCGCTCACCATGGCCGAGAATTTCCGAGACAAGTCAGGCAAGGAGACGCTGCTGTTCGTGGACAACGTGTTCCGCTTCACGCAGGCGGGGTCGGAAGTGAGCGCGCTGCTTGGACGAATGCCGAGCGCCGTGGGCTATCAGCCAACGCTCTCGACCGAGATGGGTGCGATGCAGGAACGCATCACTTCCACGCGTCAGGGCGCCATCACCTCCGTGCAGGCGATCTACGTGCCTGCTGACGATTACACCGATCCTGCGCCCGCCACCACCTTCAGCCATCTCGATGCGTTCATCAACTTGGAACGCCGTATCGCCGAGAAGGGCATCTACCCCGCCGTCGATCCGATCGCGTCGACGAGCCGCATTCTCGATCCGCAGGTCGTGGGTGATCGCCACTATCGCATCGCGCGCCGTGTGCAGGGCATCTTGCAGCGCTACAAGGATCTGCAGGACATCATCGCCATCCTCGGCGTCGATGAACTGTCGGAAGAGGACAAGCTCACCGTCTCGCGTGCGCGCAAGATCGAGCGCTTCCTCTCACAGCCGTTCTATGTCGCGGAAGTGTTCACAGGACTGCCAGGCGTGACCTGCACGCTCGAGGACACGATCGACAGCTTCGAGCGCCTCTGCGCCGGCGAAGCGGACGATCTGCCCGAGAGCTCGTTCATGTACGTCGGCAATCTCGAGGACGCGCGCAAGAAGGCTCAGAAGATGGCCGCTGCCGTCTGACGCGGCTGCGTTCACTTTCTCCAGCTCGGAGCTCGCCATTCGCTGGCGTGCCTGCGTTCACTTTTCCCAGGTTGGCGTGCGCCATCCACTGACGCGCCCGTCGGGTCCGAAAAAGACCGACCAGACATTTTCGGGGGGCGGCTGGTCCTTGAACATCGTTCCCGACGCGAGCGTGGACAGGTTGTCGCCGTAGTTCCACGATGCGGGCGAAACGACCTTGCCGTCCTTCCCCGTCACCGCGGGCGTCTTCGACGACGGCTTGCCCAGCAGCGTCATCACCTCCCAGTCCTGCATGCCCTTGCGAAGTTGTGAGAATCTGCCCTGCTCCGGGGTTTGGCATGATTGGGCAACAACCGCAAGAGGGAGCGACAACACGATGGCAAGCAGTGCCGGGATCGTGCGCACGCAGAGCGAGAGTCGAGTGGCACTGGGCATGAGGGGAGAATAGCGCGGTTGTCGCGGATGCCCCGCCCCGCGACAATGATGCGATGGAACATCTCAGCGCGGAATCAGCGGCAGTCGTGACGGACCTCGTGAAGCGGCACGGCGACGGCGAACGAAGTCGCATCGAACGCGGCGTGCGACAGGTTGCGGCGCGCTGGCAGGAGTGCGATGGAACGCCCGCTCAGTTTCAGTCCTTCTGCACGGACCGCTTCGTGCCCGCGGGCAGCGATCTCGACCGACTGGTGGAACGTCTTGAGTCTGCGCTCGAGCAAGTGCACGGACACCTGTACGAGATGCGCCGAACGCTGCGCCGCCACAGTGATCTGGCGGGCGACGAGTTCGCCGGTGTCGATGACATGCTCGCGACATTCGATCCGGCTCCCGACCTTGCGGAGCAGATGTACCGCCAGAAGCTGGCGTTCCTTGCGCTGCTGAATCTGCCGCGCGAAACGCTCGCCACGATGCTGCGCGATGGACCGACGTGGGATCATGGACACTGGGCTGCGGTGCGGATCGCGCAGTCCTTCGATGCGCGCATTCCCGCTGCGCTTGCGGACCGCGCGCGGCATGTGGGGCACGCCGCTAGCCAGTGGGTGGCTCGCCATCACATTCCCGTTGGCACGCTCGTGGATTCCTCGGGTAAGCGCTGGTACGCACCCGACCGCACACTGTTGACGCACTGGCTCGTGCGCGAGGAGATCAAGGCGCAGTACAACGATGCCACCGGTTTGCCGCGCCAGCGCGCACTCGCCGCGGTGCTGGGACGAGCCATCGACGGGGGTGTTCCGCTGGCGGTGATGAATCGCAGCGATTCGCGCGACTGGGATCCGCAGGCGGGAACGCTCGGCGGCTCACCCATCGGTACGGATGCGGTCGGCCTCGCGCGGTACGAGCACTGGATCGAGCAGTTTCATCTGGCGCAGGAGTTCGATGCGCATCACCCAGAACATCCGACCGCCATCGCACGCAAGTTCGAACTCGCGCGCGAGATGAGCGAACATGAAGTGGAGCAATTGCTGACGGATCTGCTCGATCATCCTGCGCGCGTCGATCTTGCCGCGTTCCTGCGGGCGCGGCTCGGGCGCGATCTCGAGCCATTCGATATCTATTTCGATGATGTTGCGGAGGCGCGCTCGGCTAGCGAACTTGATGCGGCGGTCACGGCGCGCTTCCCCGACGAGAAGGCGTTTGAACACGCCCTGCCGCAAGTCCTTCGCGGACTTGGTTTCTCTGCGGACGATGCAGACTTCTTGGGCTCGCGCATTCGGGTGGAGATTGCGCGCGGCTCAGGTCACGCGATGCGTCCGCGGCTGCCCGAGTACGGCGCGTGGCTGCGCACGAGCCGGCTGAAGGATCGGCTCGGCTGGGACGGCTTCGATACGGCGATGCACGAACTCGGGCACAACCTCGAGCAACTCTGCTCCACCTTCTTCGTTCCGCGACCCGCGCTGCGCAACGTGCCGAATACCGCGTGCACGGAGGCGTTTGCGTTCCTCTACCAATCGCTTGGCAAGCGCGTGCTCGGCATGGACGACGGCTCTGCCGCCGACCGCGCCTTCGCCATCGACAGCATCCAGACGATGCTTTCTGCATGCCAGATCGCGGGCCCGAGCCTGCTCGAACTGCACGCGTGGCGCTGGCTCTATGCGAATCCGCACGCGGACGCCGCCGCGCTGCGCACAGAGGTGCTCGCGATCGCTGACCGTCTCTGGAAACGCTTTTATCAGCGGGATTTCGGCGCAGATCAGAACCATCTCCTCGCGGCGTATCAGCACATGATCGCCCATCCGCTCTACCTGGCGGACTACACGATCGGGCATGTGATGAGCCATCAGATCCGTTCGTTCATGCGCGGCAAGGACATCGCGGCGGAGACGAGGCGCATCACATCGATCGGGCGATTCACGCCCGACTTGTGGATGAAGCGCGCGGTCGGGTCGGGGGTCAGCCCCCTACCGCTTGCCGAGGCGAGCGGTCAGGCGATCCAACAGACGGCGGCGCTCATCGCGCCGCGCGCGGAAACAGCAGAGTTCGTCAAGCGCTGAAGCTGCTGCCGCAGCCGCAGGTGTTGGTCGCATTGGGGTTGTTGAACACAAACCCGCGGCCCATCAGCTCGTCCTTGAAGTCGATCGTCGTGCCGTTGAGATAGAGGTACGACTTCGGATCGCAGATGACATGCACCGTGAAGGGTTCGCCGCCCGATGCTGCTGTCGCGACCGCCGTGGCGGCTCCTCCGCCTGCCGACTCGCTGCTGCCCTGCTCTGCGGTCTGAGCGCGGCGCGTGTAGGTGTAGTCCCAGCACTCGTCGGTCTCCTTCTGAACCTCGGTGAGGTCGAGGATGTACGAAAAGCCTGAGCAGCCGCCGCCCTTCACGCCGACGCGGAGGCGGATCTTCGAGGCGTCGAGCCCCTGCTGGCGGATGATGGTGTCGATCTCTCGGGCGGCTGTCTCAGTGACATTCAGTGGCATGGTGTTCTCGCTTGTTCTCGGAAAATTGGGTCAGTCAATCAATCGTTTGTGCTGGGTGAATCAGTGAGCCGTGACGGTGGAGGCAGTTGGAGCCGCATCGGTCGTGGCAGCAGTGTTGCCGCTCTTGCGCTTCCAGTCCTCGATCGCGCTGCGAATCGAATCCTCCGCGAGCACGCTGCAGTGGATCTTCACTGGGGGCAGACTGAGTTCCTCCACGATCTGCGTGTTGCGGATCGTGAGCGCCTCATCCACCTTCTTGCCTTTGATCCACTCCGTCGCGAGCGATGAGCTGGCGATCGCCGAGCCGCAGCCAAAGCACTTGAACTTTGCATCCTCGATGACTCCAGAATCGCTCACGCGAATCTGGAGCTGCATGACATCGCCGCACTCGGGCGCGCCGACGATGCCGACGCCGATGTCCTTGCGGGCGGCCACTTCCTTGGAAGTACCGAAGCTGCCCACGTTGCGAGGCTTCTCATAGTGATCCACGACTTTGTCGCTGTATGCCATATTGATTTCCTGATGAGGTCTTGGGTTGTCTTTCGCTTTAGTGGCTCTGCCAAACAATCTTGGAAAGGTCCACACCTTCCTTGTGCAGGTCGAAGAGCGGGCTCATCGACCGAAGATGGTTGACAGCACGTTCAATCAGTCCGATCGCCGCGTCCACATCCTTCGCGGTGGTCCACCGCCCAAACGAGAGGCGGAGCGATGAGTGTGCCAGGTCATCGCCGATGCCGAGGCTCTTCAGCACATACGACGGCTCGAGGCTCGCGCTTGTGCATGCGCTGCCACTCGAACACGCGATGTCGCGCACGCCCATCATGAGGCTCTCGCCTTCCACGAAGCCGAAGGAGATGTTCGAGATGTGCGGCAGACGCTTGGTCGGATGACCGTTCACCTGACAGACTTCCAGGCGCGACGTCAGTTCGCGTTCAAGTCGATCGCGCAGCGGCTGCAGGTGCGCCCGGTCCTTGTCCATCTCGGCGAGCGCGATCTCGCAGGCCTTGCCGAACCCGACGATGCCCGTGACATTCTGTGTGCCTGAACGCATGCCGCGCTCTTGGCCGCCGCCGTCCACGAGCGATTCGAGCCGCACACGCGGCTTGCGGCGGCGCACATAAAGACCGCCCACGCCCTTCGGGCCGTACATCTTGTGACCGCTCCACGACAGCAGATCGATGCAGTCCGTTTCAACGGCGGTCGGCATCTTGCCCACCCATTGCGTGGCGTCGGTGTGGAGGATGATTTCGCGTTCGTGGCAGAGGCGGCCGATCTGCGGTACTTCGTTGAT
The DNA here is from genome assembly GCA_016872915.1 of Planctomycetota bacterium. GTDB lineage: Bacteria > Planctomycetota > Phycisphaerae > Phycisphaerales > SM1A02 > F1-60-MAGs104. Next base: position 27,255 of record VGYQ01000027.1, read on the forward strand.
GGTGCCGAGTTCGTTGTTCGCCCACATCACGCTCACGAGGATCGTGTCTGGGCGGAGCGCCTCGCGGACATGGTCAACGGTGATGACGCCATCGGCGGGCGGCGTAATGAATGTGGCTTCGAAGCCTTCGCGCATGAGGCGGCGGATGGGATCGAGCACGGCCTTGTGTTCATGCGCAACCGTCACGATGTGACCGCGACCCGACTGGCCCTTGGGGGCGCGCGCGTACATCTCTGCAGCGCCCTTGATGGCAAGGTTGTTCGACTCGGTGGAGCCCGAGGTAAAGATGACTTCCTTGGCGTTTGCGCCGATCACCTTTGCAGCGTGCTCGCGCGCAAGTTCGATGGCGTCTTCGGCGTCCCAGCCGAAGCGGTGGTTGCGCGAGCCGGCGTTACCGAACTTTTCGGTGAAATAGGGAAGCATCGCCTCCACCACGCGGGGATCACACGGGGTGGTTGCTGCGTTGTCGAGGTAGATTTGCTGCGTGAGTTGCATGGTGGAAAATCTCTTCTCGGAAGGGACCGCCGAACGCGCTCCGATCCGTCAATTGAGACTGATTCTCAACTGAGTCCAATTGTAGCCCCCATCGAACGCTCGGCAACTCCACAGCATGGAAATCGTTGATTCCACAGAAGGGCTCGCGGCGTTCAAGGGATGCGGATTCGTGCCCACAATGGGTGCGCTGCACGAGGGGCACTTGGAACT
>VGYQ01000028.1 GCA_016872915.1 Planctomycetota bacterium
AGGGTTCCGCCGAGGTCCCCCGTCTTGCACCCATCGAGAAGTGCGCGGTCATACGCCTCGCGGATGCGCTTGGCCGTGGCTGCGAGCGCCATATCGTTGTGCGACTCCGAAATGTGATTGAGCATCATCACCGCACTCATGGTCAGTGCGAGCGGATTGGCGATGCCCTTGCCCGCAATATCTGGCGCACTGCCGTGCACCGCTTCGAATACCGAACCCGCCTCGCCATAGTTGGCGCCAGGCACCGCACCGAGTCCACCCACCAGTCCTGCACAGAGATCACTGATGACATCGCCGTACAGATTTTCCATGAGAAGCACGTCGAAACGTGTCGGGTCTTGCACCAACTTCATGCAAGCCGCATCGATGATGAGCTCCTCATACTCAAGCTGCGGGAACTTCGCCTCGCGCACCTCGCGTGCACAGCGGATGAACATCCCATCCGACAGCTTCATGATGTTCGCCTTGTGGAACACCGACACCTTGCGGCGCTTGCGGTGCACTGCATAGCGGAACGCAAAATCGGCAATTCGCGTGCACGCTTCGCGCGTGGCAACCTTCACGCTTGTCACGACACCGCGTGTGATCTCGTTCTCGATGCCCGCATACAAACCTTCGGTGTTCTCGCGGACAACGACAAGATCGACGCCGTCGAAGCGCGTCTTGACGCCAGGCAGCGAACGCACCGGGCGAACGGCACCGTACAAGTCGAGTGTCTTTCGCAGCGCCACATTCACAGACGAAAACCCACCACCCACCGGTGTTGTGCAGGGGCCCTTGAGCGCGTACTTGTGCTCCTTCACCGCCGAGACCGTCTCGGGCGGGAGGAGTTCCTTGGCGCCCGCTTCGAGCGCCGCGACTCCTGCAAGGCGTGGAATCCACTCGATGGGCGCCGATGCCGCGGCGAGGATCGACACGACCGCATCCGCCACTTCAGGACCGATGCCGTCACCAGGAATGAGAACTGCCTTGTAGGTCATTGGAGGATGCGCACGATAGCAGCCGAGTGCACGAGGTTGCCGAATGAAAACCCCCGCCCTGCGAGGGGCGGGGGTCCTTCACGAACATCACCAAACGCTTGAACGGCGCTCAGCCCTGCCGCGCCGGGATGACCAACTTCATGCCCACCTTGAGTGCGCTGGGGTTCGCCCCGATCACACCTTTGTTGGCGTCATAGATGCGCTTCCAGTTCGCGGACGATCCGCTGCCGTATGCCTTCGCCGCGATGGACGCGAGCGTTTCACCCGCCGCCACGACATGCTGCGATCCTCCAGCAGTCTTCGCTGATCCCGTGGAGGCTGACGACTTCGCCCCCTTGCTTCCCGTGTTTCCACCCGCCAACTTCTCCGCGGGCGAACCGGCCTTCGAAGGCAGATTGATCTTCTGCCCAACGCGCAGCGACTGGGGTGAGAGCCCCGGGTTCACGGCCACAATGTCCTTCCACCGTGTCACATCGCGGAACCACTCGCCGGCGATGCTTGAGAGCGTGTCACCTGATTTCACTGTGTAGCTGGCGTAGTTGGTCGACTTTGCCTTGACGGTCGTTGTCGCGGCTGGGGCGAGACTTGGCGGCGGCGAGTTGGTGGGCGGAGCGACCGTGGGCTGAGCGGGGCCGACCGTTCCAACAACCGTCGTTGGTGCATTCGGGTTGAGCGGCTGCGGCTGGACGGGCGAGATGATTGGATCGGTTGGTGCCGAGGACGGCGGAAGCGCGGTGAGATCACCGAAGCCGTTGACGCTTGCACCGGAAGCAGGACCAGTCGTGGGGCTACTCGGCGCGAGCCCAGGCACGGTGCCAAGAGCGGATCCCGAGTCCGTTGCCGAGGTCGATGGAAGGCCCGGACCAGGGCCGAGTGTCAGCGAGTCAGTCCCTGCAAGCGGGGATGGCTCGGAAACGCCATCGATGTGCTGCTGGGCCGGATTTGGTGCGAAGAATGCGAAGTAGACGCCTGCCAGAAGCAGGAGACCAAAGATGGCGCTAATGACGATCTTGGAACCGCGAGTCATAGTGAGGACCTCCATGTCCAGAAAAAGTGGTGGTGATGCACTTCCCGACTGCGACCATGCAGTCAGGCAAGAGAGTCGGAATACGTTCCGACCGTGAAGTCTGTGTCAAACCGGGCTGGCTGTCGCAAGTCCACCCGAAGTGGAGTGACCTTCCGCTGGCACGCTGCGGTCCTGCTCCTTTGAGTAGGTCAAGGGGCCTGCGATGACGACCGAACTGATTGTTCCTGCGATCAGCCCGATGATGAAGGTGAACGCGAATGGCTGGATGGCCGGTCCGCCGTAAATGTAAAGAACGCCTGCCGCAAGCAGCGTGGTCCCACCCGTCATCAGCGTTCTGCTGAAGGTCTGGTTGATCGATTGGTTGACTGTCGACCATGATGCGTACCGCAGTTTGCCCTTGTTTTCTCGGATTCGATCGAGGATCACGATCGTGTCGTTGAGCGAATATCCAATGATCGTCAAAAGGGCGGCAATGACATTGAGATCTATTCGAAAAGCTTCGAGCAGGGTCACCTTGGCAAGGTCTGTTCCCGTCAGGCGGAGCGAGAGGGCGAGAGCGCCAAGACAGATCACGACATTGAAAACGACCGCGACCACCGTTGCGGCGGAGTAGCGGAAACTCGAGAATCGCAGCCAGATGTAGACCACCATCCCGACAAGGCTGACGATGATCGCCACAATCGCGGATGCCGCGAGATTGGCCGCCACCACGGGCGAGAAGCTGCTGACCTGCTCGAGGCTCTGCTTGGCGGTGAAAGCCGCTTGGATCAGGCGCCACTCCGGCTGCGCAACGACCCGCTCCCAGGTCGCCGCATCCACCTTGGACAGGAGGGCGGATGGCTCTACCACCATGACTGCCAGGGACTTCCATCCCTTGGAGGGGCTCGACGGATCAGCCAGTTCAAGCCCCCACACCTCAAAGCGGCGCGCGCTGAGGTCGGAAAAATCCGGCTGCTTGCGCATTCTTGCTATCCGAGTGGTGGCATCCTCTAGTGTCACCGGGGGCTGAAGGTCCTTCAGGACCACCGCCACGCCACCGGCAAAGTCACGGGTTGGCCTGTTGTCCCCTGTGCCGATCACCGCCCCCAGCGTCTCGCCAGTGACCGCGATGGTTGAGGTGGCCCCCCCCGCATCATCCATGCCCGCAAATCGAACGGGCATCGTGACATCCAGAGACTGCGCGAACTCCGTGGCGAGCGCTTCCACCAGCGGCTCGGTCACGGTCTCCTTGTCGCCAAGCGCGGCAGGATTCGCAACCCGCACCTGAAAGCCGGTGGACTCCCCATCCGGGGTCGACTCGCCGACGGTCAGCACATTGGCGCTTCGAAGTTCTGCCAAGACGGGGAGCGATGACTTCGCACCGATCTCGTGAACGCGCCGCTCCACTTCCTCACGCTTCAGCAGGAGCCGCCCACTGGGCGATGCGGGCTCACCCGCGACTGCCTTGCGTGTCACCATCGTCATGGTCACACCACCGCGGAACTCCGTCTCCAGAAGTTCACGCCCAGCACCGATGGCGAGCACAAGGCTCGCGACCGCCGCGAGACCGCACAGCGTCCACAGCACGGGGCGCAGCCGCAGCCAGTCCACATTCGGTCGCAGGAGCTTCATCATGCCGGGCAACAGCGTCGGCAGCATCGGCATGCGCCTGACCCCAAGCCAGTTCACAAGAATCGCCATCATGATCCGAGTACAGAACAGCGCGGTGAAGAGCGTCGTCAGCACACCGATCATCATGGTCAGCGCGAAGCCCTTGACTTCGGTCGCGGCCAATTTGTAGAGCACCACGCAGACGATCAGGTTCGTGACGTTGCCATCGATGATGGCATTGAACGCGCGCGCGAAGCCGAGATCGAGAGCGTTCTTGAGGGACTCCTTGTTGTCGACGAGCTCCTCGCGAGTTCGCTCAAGCACAAGCACATTGGCATCGACTGCCATGCCCACCACGAGTGCAATACCCGCAAGACCCGGCAGCGTGAACGATCCGTCGATCATCGCCATGATCCCGAAGATCATGCCGAGATTCAGGAGAACGGCGATGTCAGCGATGAGTCCTGCGCCGAGGTAGTACACCGCCATGAGCACAGCCGTTGCGATGGCGGCGAGCACGACAGCGGTCAAGCCGCGCAGCAGATTGTCACGACCGAGCGCAGGACCAAGAATGCTGACGGAAATCGGCTCCGGACGGAGTTTCGCTTCCAGTTCACCGCCCTGCAGCACGCGGATCAGATAGTCGATCTCCTCCTGCGTGAAGGAACCCGTGATCTGTCCATTGCCAGGAATCTGTGACTGCAAGGTCGGGGCAGAGAACAACTGACCATCGAGCACGATCCCCATGGGACGACCAATATTGGCGCCCGTGAGCTTGCCCATCAGAATGCCACCACTCGGATCGAGTTGGAACGCCACGCAGGTCCGCCCGAGTTGATCTTGGCTTGGGAAGACCGCCTTCATCGACCACTGCCGACCACCGAGGTGGTCAAGGCTCATCGCATCGGTGGTGTAGAGCAGCGCGTAGGGCTGCCCGTCGTACTTCGCGCCGACCATGTCGCGGCTGCGCAGATAGGAAACGGGGTCGGCAAGGAAAGACTCGATTTGCTCGGGCGAATCCCCCCACTGCTTTGGATCGTTGATCGGGAACCACCGAGCGACTGGCGAATCGGTGCCACCCGGACCGCGTTCCGCCAACTGCTTGCGAAGTTCGTCCGGGTTCACCCCCTCAGGCCCTGCGGCACTGACGGCTATTCGGAACTCGAGAACACCGGCGCCACGCAACAGCCGCTTCAGGTCCTCAGGATCGTCGTAGCCGCTGACCTGTCCCGCATACTCGCTCGACGACTTCGCAAGCGCCCCAATGTCGTCGGAAAAATCTGGCAACTGCGCTTGCAACGCCTGCACCTCCAGGTCGCGTGGACTGGGACCTGTTTCGGGAGTGCCGTCCTCGGCAAACTTTGCCTTGCCCTTTTCGTCGCGCAGTCGCGGGCGATCCGTGGAGAAGGAGAATGCACGACGCAGACGCGCTTGATCGATGTTGCCCGCGGCGATGACCGCTCGCGCACTGCGGTCGTTCACCTCCGCTTGGGCGATCTCCGCTTCAAGACGACCGAGTTCCGCGGCGTCCGCGCCGCGGGCGAGCGCGTCCTGATAGGCGCTGCGTGCCTCGCGCGACTTCACTGCGGCCGCCTGCAACTGTTCGAGCGCCTGCCGTCGCGGTCCCGCCGCAGCACCCGCCGCTGGGGCAGGCGCAAGATCAGGCGCAGTGCCCGCGTCGAGTGCCGCCTGCAATTCGCTCGGCGAAATCGTCATGCGATCACCGAGTGCCGCCATCCGCTCGCGCACCGAGTCACCCGCAGCGCGCACCTCCGTCGATGGCAGCGGCATCACCACTTCGACTCGGTCAAGTCCCTGCGGCTGCAGCGAAATGTCCAGAATGCCCTGCGGGTTCACTCGGCGCTTCAGCGAGTCGATGACCTGTGCAAGGATGCGTTGGCGGTCGCCCCCTTCCGGCATGTCCACCGCGTACACCATGCTGACTCCACCGCGGAGATCCTTCCCAAGGCGAACGCTCGTCTCCCATGGGATGACTTGCCAAACGCAAAAGGCAATGATGACGGCCGCGAAAATCAGACGTGGCAAGATTCGAAAGTTCAAGATGCGGCTCCCTGGGTGTTTCCCGTGCGCACTTGCGCAATGGCGCTCTTGGCCACGGTCATTCGTACATTGGAGTTCTCGTCGATTTTGAGGATGACGGTGTCGTCCTTCAGTTCCACCACCGAGCCAATGATGCCGCCGATGGTCTGCACCTCATCGTGACGCTTGATCGACTCCATGAGCGCAGCGCGCTTCTTGCGTTCACGGCGCTGACCGAACATCGTGAACACCACGAGGATGAGTACAAAAGGGATGACGATCCACATCCCGCCCAGCGGATCTGCGGCGGGACGCGCTGCGCCATCGGCTGCGCCGGTTGGCTGGCCAACTGCGCCAGGCGCCACCACTGGCGTTTCACCCGGCAACGGCGGCGCGTCTTGCAGTGCGATCATGGAGAACGGAGTCAGTAGGTCAGTCATCGGGAGTTCCTGCCTCGTTCCCTTCGCACCGACCCCGCATTGTGCAAGGCCAGCGGAGGGACAAGTCGAGCCATGCATCATCCTCTATCGCGCGCCGAATGTCCAGTAGCAACCTTTGGTAGAGCCGAATGTTGTGGATCGATGCCAGCGTGGGGCCGAGCATCTCCCCCGCAAGGAACAGGTGGCGCAAATAGGCCCGTGAAAACCCCTGACGGCAGGTCTCACAGTCACAATCCTCCTCCAAAGGCCGGGGATCATCGGCGTGGATTGCATTGCGAAGCCGCAGCGAGCCCTCCCGAGTAAAGACCATGCCGTTCCGACCATTTCGGGTGGGCAGGACACAATCAAACATGTCGACCCCCGCTGCAACCGCCATCACAATGTCCGCTGGATAGCCGACACCCATGAGGTAGCGCGGCTTGTCGTGCGGCAATCGTGGTGCCGTATGTTGCACGACGCGAGCAATCGCATCAGGGCCTTCGCCGACTGCAACCCCGCCGATGGCAAAGCCAGGAAGATCGTGCGCACAGGTCGCGTCGAGCGATGCCGTTCGCAAAGACAGATCTGTGCCGCCCTGCACGATTCCAAAGAGAGCCTGATCATCGCGGGTGTGCGCCGCGATGCAACGCTCGAGCCACCGCAGTGTGCGATCTTTCGCATCGACCACTCGCGCGCGTGCCGCCTCATCAACTGCCGCATCGGACGCAGATGGACAGTCATCAAACGCCATCGCAATGTCTGCACCGAGTGCCTGCTGGACGGCCATGCTCGACTCTGGCCCAAGATGCACCGATGCCCCGTCGATGAAGGACTGGAACGCGACCCCCGACTCATCGAGTCGATTGATCCCAGCCATCGAGAATGCTTGGAATCCTCCTGAGTCCGTCAGGATCGGTCCGTCCCATCGCATGAATGCATGAACGCCGCCGAGCGTGCGGATGCGCTCTGCGCCAGGTCGCAGCAGCAGATGAAACGCGTTGTTCAGGATGCACTCGCTGCCAGTTGAACGCACCTGCGTCGGCGTCATCCCCTTCATGGCAGCGGCAGTCGCCACCGGCATGAACGCAGGTGTCTCGAAGGACCCATGCGCGGTTGTGATGCGTCCCCGGCGCGCATTCGGCGCGCCCGCGCAGCCCGAGCGGATGCCCTCATAGCGGATGCTGTGCCGCGTCGTCATCCGCTGTGGCGATGGGTTGCGTCACGAAGCGTCCGCCGTTCGCTTTCGGTCAGCGAGCCAAGTCCGCTCGATCGGATCTTGTCGAGGATTCGATCCACCTCGCCCGAAGATGGGGCGGACGTGCGCCCTGATCCACCTTGCTCCCGCACACGGCGCTCGAGTCCGGCGCGCTGCACACGCCGCGCGGAGTGGAATGTGCTCGTCGGATCCACCGCGCCAAGCAGATCAAAGAAACTGCGGAGGCGGTCAGGATTATGGATCAAGTACCAGCCTGCGACCGCGCCGCCGATATGCGCGGCCTCGCCGCCCGCGTTCCTCCAGCGCAGCAGCACCGCGGCACAGGCGAACAGCACAAGTCCATACGCGAGCGTCTTGAGTCGCATAGGAATCACGAAGAAGAGGAGCACTTGCGCGTTGGGCATCAGCCGCGCCGAAGCGATGATGATGCCAAACACGCCTGCGCTTGCACCGACGAGCGGCATATCGGGGTCATTCAGCAGCAGTCCCGGGATCACCACGCGAGCACCCGCGGACGCCATGATGTAGCCGGCAAGATTCAGAATCAGGTAGAGCAGCGCACCCGCCACACCGCACAGCAGATAGAACGCGGTGTAACGCTTCGATCCGAGGTAGCGCTCGACCACAGGTCCAAAGAAGTACAGCCCGATCATGTTGAAGATCAGGTGGTTCAAGTCCGCATGGCAGAACTGAAAACCGATGAAACGCCAGAGTTGGAGTGCGCTCACGCCAACCCCCGGAATGGTGGAATAGAGCGCGGTGGAGGTGGAGAAATACAGCCACCGCTGCAGGAACGGCATTGACTGCACAGTGTTCACCGCGACGGGGATGGGCGATCCATCCGCACGGGGAGCGAAGACCGTCTGCTCTGCGATCAGCACCTGCGAAGGATCCGCATTGATGGGTCCTGTGGTGCTGGCACGCGCACCACTGAGAATGTCTCGCTGAATCGGCTCTGGGACGGTTGGATCCCACTGGGATCCGATCACCACCCACTGCCGCGGCAAGAATGCATCCGCGACAAATACCCCAACGCACAGGATGATGAGCCAGGTCGTCGCACTCCATCCCTTCTGTGCACCAAGAACGCGGCGTGTGGGCGGCTCTTCGCGCCAATAGTCTCGGTCTGCAGTGCCCATGCCGCTTGGAGGCTACCCACGCTTGCGGCGGGTTGCCGACCGCAGGAAGCGCCGCTCGCGCCACGAGAGGGCGCCCATGCCATCCTTGGCGATCTTGCCCAGCAGCCTGTCAAGTCGCTGCTCTTCTTCTGCGCTCTTCGCCGCGCGGCGCTCGCGAACGACATCCGCATCGCGCTGGTCATCGGAGGGGTCGCGCGGCTGAAGACCAAGTCGCAGCAGCTTTCCTCCGCGGGAGCTCACCGCCAGTCCGACACCGCAGGCGAGCAACGCCAGAAGCGAATTCGTAGCGATCGCGATCACGCACCCGAGCAGCGCGAGCCCAGTGCCGACCCACAGCGTCCGCTCACGGGCATCGGCGCGGTTCATTCGCGCTTCCAGCAAACTCTCCAGAATGCGCCCACCGGGCATCGGATGAAACGGCAGCAGGCTGACGAACAAGACCATCGATGCGGTCCAACCCCCAAGCCACAATAGCGCGCTGATCCAGTCGGTTTCCAGGGCGTGAAACCCTGCATCGGACATTGGACTGGGAAGCCACTCCCACGACAGTGGCTGCCGGCGAAGTGCGAGGGCCCCTGCCGCGAGACCCACTCCAAGCGAAAGCACCACGGGGCCTACCGCAGCTGCTGCGAGGCGATTTACCCACGGGCCCGGCGGATCGTTCCACCGAACACCTCCCCATGGGGTCAGCGACATGGTGCATGGCAGCGCACCGCAGCGCCGCGAGACAAACTCACGCGCCACGTCCTGAAGCAACACACACCAGCACACCATCACGAGCACGATGACCGCAGCTCGCATCTCGGAGGGAACAGGAACCGTCGCCGCTGGAATCGCGGCTCGAAGAATTTGCAGCAGAACGAGAAGCAGCAGCGAGATGTGAATTCGAAGGGACCAGTTGCCCGAGGGAATCAGGGGTACGTCCCAGGTCCAAGGCGCGTCTGGTCGCCGCGCAACACCGGCAATGTTGCCAGTCGTATCCACCTCGCGCCCACCCGAGTCGGCATCCTCGGACTTTTTCACGGGTGCATGACCCTCCAGCGCATGTAAGTCGCCAACGTCTTGCCGTCGCACACGTGTCCAGCAGCGATCATCCGTTCGAATAAAGCCTGTTCCACGAAATGGACTTCGATGCGCTCGTCCGCCTCCAAGCGCGTTGGGCATGGTGCAAGATCCGTCGCGAGGAACGCATGCATCCGTTCATCCGTGAATCCAGGGGACGTGTAAAAGGTGCCGAGCGACGCGAGATGCCCCGCGGTGTGACCCGTTTCCTCCTCAAGTTCCCGCCGAGCCGCATCGGCAGGATCCTCGCCTCGTTCGAGTTTTCCAGCACAGAACTCATGCAGCCATGCGTCCACGGCAATCCGCCTGTTCCGAATGGTCACAAGGCGCCCATCGCTTCGGATCGCCATCACACAGACAGCCCCGGGGTGCCGCACGATGTGCCGCTCGCCCATCTCGCCGCCGCGCAGCGGAATCGTCATGCGTTCCACATCGAAGACATGGGTGCGCAGGACAATGTCGCGCGGTTCGTGCGGCATGGGAACGAGCAGCGATCATAGGATGGGGCGATGACCGCACAGGCGGACATGCGAGTGGTCAATCTTCGAAAGCGCTTTGGGCGCCGCGAAGTCCTGCGCGGCATCAGTATCGACTTTGCGCCCGGTGCCATCACCGTCGTACTCGGTCCATCGGGCTGCGGCAAGAGTGTCATGCTGAAGCACCTCGTGGGTCTGCTGCGACCAGACCGTGGCGAGGTGTGGTTTGGCTCGACCCGCATCGATACGCTCGCTGAGCGAGAGTTGGGGATGGTGCGACGACAGATCGGTTTTCTTTTTCAGCAAAGCGCGCTCTTCGACTCGCTCACCGTTCGTGAGAACATCGCCTTCCCGCTTCGTGAACACGGGATGATGGACGATGCCATCATCGACTCGAAGGTGCGCCGCGTGCTGGATCTCGTGGCACTGGAGGAGACGATCGATCAGATGCCGTCGGAACTGTCGGGTGGCCAACGTAAGCGTGTGGCGCTCGCGCGTGCCGTTGTCCTCGAACCTCGCGTGGTGCTGTATGACGAGCCAACCACAGGCCTCGACCCGATCCGTTCCGAGGTCATCAACCAGTTGATCCTCAAGCTTTCCGACAGCCTCGGCATCACCAGCATCGTCGTGACCCATGACCTCATGAGTGCGTACCGCATTGCGGATCACATGGTGTTGCTGCACGAGGGACAGGTTGCACTGGAGGGCACTCCGCGCACTTTTGAGCAGACCACCGACCCGATCGCACGACAGTTCCTGCGCGGGGAACTCGGCGCCGATGAACTGGCACGAATCCGGGGAAACGGGGATGATGCACCGCCGCAGCGCGGATCCGACCAACCATGAAAGAGAGCGCACGCAATTTCCTGACTGGCATCGTGTCGATTGTTGGGCTCGCAGGGTTCGGTTTCCTGCTCCTGCTCTTCGGCGACATCAATTCCTCGCTGCGACCGTCGTATCCGGTGCGCATTTTGGCGAATCAGGCGCTCGGACTCCGTGTGGGAAGTCAAGTCACCATGGCCGGCGTTCCGGTAGGTCAAGTGAAGTCGGTACGGATCGTCCCGAATCCTCTCCGCCCCGCTGAGATCGTCGTCAGCATCGATGGTGACATCGATGTGCCGCTTGCTGCGAAGGCGTATGTGACGCAATCGCTGATTGCCGGCACGGCGCAACTCGCGTTTGTACTTCCTGAGGGCACGGATGCGGGAACAGTGTTCGCGCGGGATGGGAGCGCAACGCTCGAAGCCAACTTCGAGAGCCTGGAGCAGAAGGTCAGTCGTCTGCTGGATGAACGGCTGGGCGGACTCGACGCGGCGATGGGCAGCATCAAGTCTGTTGCAGAGGAGGCCCAAAAATGGCTCGGCGATGAGCAGATGCGGGCCGACGCCAAAACGGCCGTCTGGAAAGCTCAGCAGTTGATCGAAACGGCATCCGTCACGATGCAAACCATCACGGAAGCGGCGCGCGGAGTTCAGGTCAGCGCGGATGCGCTCGCCGTTCAACTCAAACCCACGATGGAGCAGCTGGCCTCAACACTGCGTTCGGTGGAACGGCTGACGGAGCAGGCTCGAGATGGCAAGGGCACTGTGGGACAGTTGATGAGCAATCCTGACTTGTACAACTCGCTGGTCGACTCCGCCGAGCGTCTCAAACGGACGCTCGGCGAAGTCGAACTTCTGATGCAGAAGATTCGCGCCGAGGGTCTCGGCGTGAAGTTCTGACGCGACAGCGAGATTCGCTCGGCGCGCGAACGCCGACACTCAGTCGCCGACCACCACGATTTCGACTCGGCGGCTCTTGGACTTCGTATCGCGAGGCTGATCAGGACCGAAGCTCGATAAGGAGACGCGAGTGCCATCGATCCCCTTCGAAATCAGATACTCACGCACGGCGTACGCCCGGGCGAAGCCGAGGTAGTAGTTGTCCTTGTGCGGAGAGAACTTGATGGGATCCGTATCGGTGAAGCCAGCCACGTCGATTGCCTTGGTCGAGTAGTTGTCCTTCAAGATTCCGATGATCTTGTCGAGGGATTTCTTTGCGCCCTGCTTGACGGAATCCTTGCCTGAGTCGAAGAGCACATCACCCTCGATCGAGACATGAATGTTCGTTCCTTGACCTGTGGCCGTCACACCTTCGATTCCAGCGAAGGCTCCCGCATCAGCGGTCGGCGTTCCCTCCGAGGGGGTGGTTGCCGCGCGCTGCTCAGCGGCACGTGCCTGCGCGAGCGCAGCCTGCTTGTCGCGTTCGGCAGCCTCGAGCGCCGTGGAGCGCTCGGCCAACTGCTGCTTCAGTGTCTCATTTTCACTCAGCAGAACTGCGTTCTGCTTCTGCGCCCCATCACACCCGGCCATACCCAACGCAATCGTCACAGCGCCACAGACAATCCATGTCTTCTTCATCAGAGAATCCTTTCTCCAGTTCGCGAACATTTTGTCGCCGGACCTTCCGTCGACCCGAATATTCAACAGGAACCCACCTGCGAAGTAAAGGGGGTTATGCGAAGAATGCAGGAAAAAGTGCACGCCCAACTTGCACGAAGACTGGTCGGCCCACCATCAGGAGAACCTGTGCAAGCACGAGCCATGGTCCGTAGGGAATCTCACGGATACGGTTGCCTGAATCACTTTGAAAGAGGCGAGAAATCCCCACCCATGCGAGTGCAGGGAATGGCGCAACCACAAATGCCGTGACGGGGTCAACCCAACCCATGACGGCACCAATTGCCCCCATCAAGTGGACATCGCCAAGCCCCATGGCTTCCTGCCCTCGCCAGACGGTGCCGGCAATGCGAACAGCCCACACCAAACCTGCTCCAGCAAAGTATCCAAGCAGCGCTGCAGCAGCAGCTTGCACTGCAACATTCGGCGTCCAATCCAAGCGTTGACCGAGCATCCAACCGCCCGTCAATCCGCAGGCAATGGGAAGCAGGAAGCGCAACTCAACCCACATCTCGCGTCTGGCATGCGGGTAGTCGGCGAACACTTCGCCCGGCCGAACGAAGTCGCCGTAGTCGCTGAAGGAGCGCCTCCAAGTGCCCGCGGCAGTCAAGGCCAGCGAAACCAGCAGCCCCAAGCCGCCCGCAAGAGCCGCCGACGCCGCCGCACCACTCGGCAATGGAAGCGGCCACCTTGCAAGTGCCAATGGCGTTGCCAGTGCGGCCTGCAGCGGCCATGCAACAAGACCAACAACCGTTGGCACGAGAGTGATGGCAAGGGGGATCGAATAGCTACGAAGATCGGTGAGTGTTGCTGCAATCAACGCCGCGAGCAGCACGCCGACCGCGCACAGCGCAGGCAGTGAGAGAAAGAATCCTTGCGATTGGTAGAACGCCCCCCCCAACGACCGCCAAGAGCCGCCGTAGTCCACCGCAAACAGCTCGATGTACACGACGGCAAAGAGGATGCCAACCAAACACTCCATGAGCGGATAGCGCAGGGGGATCCGCCCGCCGCATGACCAGCAGCGCCCGCGGCAAATGATCCACCCGAAGACGGGCAGATTTTCATGCCACGCAAGTCTCCGGCCGCAGTGGACACAGCGGCTCGGGGGGCGGATGATGCTGATGCCAGCTGGCATTCGCTCGCCAATCACCTGCACGAAGCTGCCGATGCACGCACCGATTGCCCAGGCAAACAGGGCACCCACCGCATGCGGCCCCCATATGGTCAGCCAGTGGTCGATCCCGTGTTCCATCAATGTGTTCTATCGACCAAAGTTCAGCGAAAGATCGTTTAGCGCGGGGCTTCGCCCTTGGCAAGATCGGCTGCCGAGATGCGCTGCACCTCTGTCTTTGCCGCGTCAAGCACATCTCTGCAGCGGCGGACAAGTGCAGCGCCACGTCGATACTGCCGAAGGCTCTCCTCCAGCGGTATCTCTCCCGATTCAATCCGAGCAATGATTGCTTCAAGCTCTGCAATCGCCACTTCGTAGGTCAGAGCAGCGACATCATCGCCGCTGTCGTGAGCTCGTGCTGAGTCGGCGGGGCCTCCACGGGAGCCCGCCCGGGGACCATGGGCACCATCCGTTGCTTTCGCGGCTGCCATAGGGAGAGTCTAGGGGCGTATCAAGGATTCTGTGGTGCTGATTGCCATCACACCGTCTTGTTGGCTTGTTTGGAGTTCACAACACTTTGGATGCTTCCGTCCGCGACCACCGTCTCAATCCGTACACCCTCTTCGACATCACGCACCGATCGCACGGCAGTACCGTCCGAACGAAGTGTGAGCGAGTACCCCCGGCGAAACACTGTTGGTGGGCCGACTGCCTCAAGGGTTCGGGCAGCCGAATCGATCGCGGCCTCGGTGCGGATCAGCGATGCGTCCAGAGCATGGCAGAGCCTTGACGCAGCGGCATCCATGCGCGTGCGCTGGGCAGTCAGCCGCTGCAGCGGATGATGCCGCTCCAACCGCGCCGACAGCGACTGCGCATGGCCATGCTGCCTCTCAAGGCGAGCTGCCATCGTTCCACCGAGGGCAACAGCGAGCGCGGACACGCGCGTTGTCTGCATGACGATCACCGCCGCCGGATCCGAAACTGCGCGCGCACGTGCCGCCGCGTGGACACGCGCTGCCGCTCGCTCGAGGAGCGCCCCCTGCCCACGAGCGAGCCGTCGGGCAAGCGCGGAGGTCTGCTCATGCAGCGCTGTTCGGTCAGGGAGCGTTTCCGTGATCGCCCGCGATGGAGTCGGCGCACGGAAGTCTGCCACCAGATCCGCGATGGTCGTGTCACTCTCGTGACCGACACCCGTCACCACCGGCGTCCGACAGGCAAAGATCGCATCCGCCACCACACGCTCGTTGAAGGACCAGAGATCTTCGCGGCTGCCTCCGCCGCGAGCAAGAACGATGACTTCGATGCCAAGCGTTGGCGCTGCCGCATCGACCGCTGCCAGAGCGCTGGCGATCGCCGCTGCGGCCCCAGTTCCCTGCACGCGCACATCGACTGCCAGGATGCGCGTGGCGGGGAACGCACTCGCTGCCGCATGCAGGCAGTCGTGTTCAGCAGCGCTTCCCGCACTTGTCAGCAGCGCGATGCACATCGGAACCGCAGGCAACGGCACCTTCGCAGACTCATCGAAGTATCCAAGCGCCCGCAGTTCCTCGCACAACTCGCGAAACCGGGCATCGAGATCCCCCGCCCCTGCATGCGTGAGTTGACTGACTTGGATCTGCGTTTTCCCCTGTGGTTTGTAGTGGGTCACCGTTCCACGAACCAGCAGCGATACACCATCCACCGGTTTGACTGCGGAACGATCAGCTGCAGAGCGGAACAGCATGCAGTCCATGCGGGATGCTGCATCCTTGATGCTGAAATACCAGTGACCGCTCACGCAGCGTGCGTTCGAGACTTCACCAATGACGAAGACCTGCCCGACGCCCTGCTCGAGCGTCAACTGAATTCGATCTGCGAGCGCAGAGACAGTGAGCGGCTCTTGCTGTGAGGCAGGTTCTTCGGCGGGCTTGGAGAAGAGCCCACGCTCGAGCGCGCGGTAATCAGCATTGCTCCGTGCCATGGCACTATCGTAGGGTCGTGCCGTCTGACTCCCTGCAACCGCCCGATCCCTCGCGTGGAGTCGCCACCGGACGGCTGACAGAGCCGGTTGCACACCTCGGGATGCTTGATCCGCTGGCGGTCGGGAGACTGGAGCGAATCGGTATCCACACCCTCGGCGATCTCGCATGGCACTTACCCATGCGCTACGAAACCGAAATGGCAGAAGAGTCCGTCCAAGAGGCGATCGCTGCCACTTCCCTGCTCGATGCGCAGGCGCAGCGCACCGCCATCCGTTCGATTCGTGGCGAGATCGACAAAGTTCGCCGTACCACCGGGCGACACTCGCGCATCGAGGCCAACCTCACCGATGGCACGGGCACCATCAAACTGACCTGGTTCCACATGCCTTGGATGGCAGCACGGCTGCACCCGGGTGCGATGGGCGTGGCGCGCGGAAAGGCGCAGTTGCGCAAGGGCAAGTTGGAGATGGTGAATCCTCGCTGGGAGGATGCATCGCCCGAGGTGCCATCGACTGCCCCCGAAGTCGGTCGCCTCAAGCCGATCTACCGCGCGAGCGAAGAGGTGGCGAGCGCGCACATCGAATGGCTCGTTCGGCAGACGCTGCGGAAGATCACATCGGGCGCCGAAGACACCCTTCCAGAACCGCTTCGCGCTCGACGTGCTCTGCCCACGCTGGGCGATGCGCTCCGCATGGTGCATGCACCCACGTCGATGGATGAGGCGCGTCTGGGCCGAGAGCGATTGGCCTTCGACGAACTGCTTCGGCTGCAACTGGCCATGGCGATTCGTCGCTGGGAGGTCAGACACACCACCAAGGCGATCTCACTGCCGTGCAGTGAGGAGGTGCGCGCGAAGATCGTGGCGCGTCTCCCATTCCAACTCTCCGATCAGCAGGCGAATGCCTGCGCGGAGATCGACGAGGACTTGCAACGAACCCTTCCGATGAACCGCCTGCTTCAAGGGGATGTCGGATCGGGAAAGACGGCCGTTGCTGTCTATGCGATGCTCCGCGCGGTGGCACACGGCCATCAGGCGGCACTGCTCGCGCCCACGGAGATCCTCGCGGAACAGCACCACGCCGTGATCGAATCCATGCTTGCAGGCAGCCGAGTTCGGACGGCGCTCGTGCACGGCAGCATGCGCACGGCAGACCGCGAGATGGTTCGCATGGGGATCGAAGCGGGCGCATTCGATCTTGTCGTTGGAACGCACGCGCTGTTGGGAGGCGATGTCCGTTTTCGAAGCCTCGCAGTCGCGGTGATCGATGAGCAGCATCGCTTTGGCGTGGAGCAGCGCGCGGTCTTGCGCGGGAAATCGGGTGCAGAGGGGGCGATGCCGCATCTTTTGGTGATGACCGCAACACCAATTCCAAGGACACTGGCGCTGACATTCTTCGGTGATCTCGATGTCTCCTCCTTGCGAGGGCTGCTGCCTGGACGGACGCCGCCTGTGACTCGCGTCATGCCTCCTGGCCGCGCCGGCGAGGTGTACGACTGGGTTCGCTCCCGCCTGCAGTCGGGCGATCAAGCCTTCATTGTGGTGCCCGCCGTGGAGGATGCGGGGCACGGACTCAAGGATGTCGCCACGCATGCCGATCGACTGGCACGCGGGAAACTCGCAGGACTCCGTATCGGTCAATTGCACGGTCAGATGCGAAGCGAAGATGCGGAACGCGTCCTGCAAGCGTTCCGAAACAAGGAACTCGATGCACTGGTCGCAACCGTCGTGATTGAAGTGGGCGTGGACATCCCAGATGCATCCATCATGGTCATTGAACATGCCGAGCGATTCGGACTGGCACAATTGCACCAGTTGCGCGGGCGAGTCGGGCGCGGTGGCAGACGGGGCTACTGCGTGCTGATCGGTGATCCGGCAACGGATGTCGCTCGGCAGCGCCTGCAGTCTGTCGCTTCGTGCACCGATGGCTTTCAGCTCGCGGAGATGGACTTGCGCCTGCGAGGCCCCGGCGAGTTCTTCGGCGCCCGCCAATCAGGAATGGCACCGCTCTTGGTCGCGGATTTGGACAGCGATCTCCCCCTCATCGAGGAAACTCGCCACGAGGCAGAGCGCATCTTTGCTGCAGATCCACTCCTGCGCAGCAGTGAGATCGCCCGTTTGCGGGAGGATGTTCTCACGCTCTACGGCGCATCGCTCGGCATTGGAGATATCGGCTAACCTTAGGGTGCTGTGGCCAGATCCGAATCCTCAGATGGCGTTTCCATTCGCGGGCTGCGCTTCCGCTACGACCGCGGCTTCGCGATAGAGGTGGCCCGACTTGATGTCGCCGCTGGGGAGCAGGTGCTTTTTTCCGGTGCCTCAGGCTGCGGCAAGTCCACGCTGCTCCATCTGATCTCCGGGATCGAGACACCCGAGGCTGGGTCGATTCTCATCGACGGGACCGACATCTGTGCGCTCAGCGGCACTGCACGTGACACCTTCCGCGGGCGACGCGTTGGCATGGTGTTCCAGACATTTCAACTGCTCCAAGGGTTCACGGCGCTTGAAAATGTCCTGTTGTCCCTCATGCTTGGGGCTCCCACACTCGATCAGCCGCGCGTGCGTGCGCAAGCTGCACTGGAGCGCCTTGGCATGCGAGATCTGCATGCGCCGGTGGAGCGACTTTCGGTCGGGCAGCAGCAGCGCGTAGCCGTCGCGCGCGCAGTCGTGACGGAGCCATCGGTCGTTCTTGCCGATGAACCCACCGCAAGTCTGGACCCTGCGAATGCAGAGGCGGCCGTTGCACTCATCCGAAGCGCGGCGCAAGTCGCTGGCGCTGCACTGATCGTCACAAGCCATGATCCTGCGCTTCGGAGCGTCTTCACGCGGGTGGTCGATGTGTCGCAGTACGGAGTGGCGACTGCCGCTGGACACATGGGAGCGGCACGATGAGCGGTGGCATGAGTGATATGACGATTGTCCTTCGCAGCCTGCGAACGCGTGCGCTTGCGACGAGTGTCGCTACGGCACTTGTCGCGATTGCCGTTGCGCTGCTCTTGGTGCTGTTGTCGCTCCGCGAAGCCGCATCGCAGGCGTTTCGGCGCGGGACAGGCAACATTCATCTGCTGATCAGCGCGGATGCGAGTCCATTGGTTGCCGTACTCAATGGGCTCTTCTACGCCAACGCTCCCGCCAATCCGATCCCGTGGGCAAAGTTCAAGGAGATCGAGGAGGGGTTCCCGTGGCAGTGGTGCATTCCAACGCAACTCGGCGATTCCTTCCGAGGCAGTCCTGTCATGGCAACCAGTGAGGAGTTTTTCACTGACTTTGAGCCAGTGGCAGGTGTGCCCTTCCAGTTTTCGGATGGAAGAGTTTTCGAGGAAGCGTTCGAGGTGGTGCTTGGCTCCGCGGTCGCCCAGGAGCACTCACTGTCTGTCGGCCAGAAAATCATCTTCGCGCACGGGAGCGGTGGCAGTCGCGAGGGTGGACACGAGCATGCCGATCACCCGTACGAGGTGGTCGGTGTCTTGCAGCCAACAGGCTCCGCGCACGACCGAGCACTGTTCACCAATCTGGTCAGCACGTGGGTCATTCATGCAGAGGAGAAACGAGCAAGCGACACAGAGGGAACCGCTGCCACCAAGACGACGGCCAACGCAGCGCCCGCCGAATCGTCCCCAGATACGGCAGCTCATGACCACGATCACGATCATGCCCATGTGCATGTCGAGGAGGCGGATCTTCGAGACGACGAAAAACTGATCACTGGCATCCTGCTTCGAATCCCAACTCGCCCCGGGAGTGATTCCTCCGCATCGATCGCGGCGCAGTTCGACCGAATGCGGCGTGATGTTTCGATCACCGTTGCTCAGCCCGCGCAGCAGATCGGGCGGCTCATGGCGCTGATTGGGGACATTGACTGGCTGTTCGTTGCTATGGCGCTGGTGGTATTGATCTCGAGCGCCGCGAGCATCATGCTCGCGATGGTCTCGTCGATGGAGCTGCGTCGCCGTCAGGTGGCGATCTTGCGCGTGCTCGGCGCGAGCGCATGGCGTGTTTTCGCACTGGCCATCACCGAAAGCACGCTCATCGGCCTGCTTGGCGCCGGCATTGGAGCAGCGCTCGCGCTTGTCGGCGGACAGATCGCAACCACTTTCCTGCAAGAGCGCGTGGGAGTCGTCATCGGAGGTGCCGTCGACCCGCGGGCTGCGATTCTTGTCGCGGCCGGCGCCGTGGTGCTCGCTGCAATCGCGGGCATCGTGCCCGCTGTGAAGGCATATCGAACATCGATTGCCCGCCACCTTCGTCCCCTTGCCTAGCCTTTTCATCGAATGCGTGCGCTTTGGATACTGATTGCCCTGCTTGTCGGAGGTGCGATCTACCTCGTGTGGCGCACGGCCCCACCTGAAGTCGACCCAGCCGCAGAGAGCATTTCTGCCGAGAGAGGCTCGCGCGAAGTTGTTGCACCCCGCGTTGCCGCCGCCGAGAGCGCACCAACCGCATCCCAGGGCACCGCCGCTGCCGTCTTGCCGACTGTTCCTGCCTCCTCCGCGCCATCAACAGCTCCGCCAGCGCCCCTCCCAGGCGGGCTCACGATCGGACTCGACAAACAAGTGAAGGGAGCAACGGTGCGCCCGGGGCGCCTCGTGGAGAAGGACGGCGGAATCCTCGCCGACGGCAAGTACACGATCAAGGGAGATGGGACTGCGGAGCGCCCCTACGAAGTTTCTTGGGAACTGCTCATGAGCGCGGCCGACACCTTCATTCCGCGCTTAGGTGAGAAGCAGATTCCTCAGCGCATCGCGATGCTCGACGGAATGCATGTTCGCATTTCTGGCTACATCGCATTTCCGCTGATCGTCACGGAAGCGAGCGAGTGCCTTGTGATGCTCAATCAGTGGGATGGATGCTGTATTGGAGTTCCACCCTCACCCTATGACGCCATCGAGGTGAAACTGATGGCGCCTGCAGACAACTCGCGACGCCATGTCGTTCGCGTCGGCACACTGGAAGGTGTTTTCCGCATCGATCCCTATGTGGTCGAGAAGTGGCTCGTTGGCCTCTACCTCATGGAGAATGCAACGTTGGACACCGAACTCTGATGCGACCTGCGTGGATGCCCTCAACTCTGCTGTGTGCAGCACTGTCTGCGCACGGCGCTCCACCAGTGGAGTCCGTTGCCGATTCCCTTGCACTGGCGCGGCAACTGGTCACGGCTCATCCGCGTACTGCGGAAATCATGTCCATCGGGGCATCGCGTGGGGGCGTTTCCATCGACTGTCTTCGCATCAGCCGCGATCTCGCAGCCGCTGCGGTGCAGCCCGCGCTGCTTGTGGTCGGCGGGCTCGACGGCAGTCGACCAGGGACCGTGACGATTGCAGTTGAGTGTGCCAAGCGACTTCTCGCCGACCCGGAGAAACTCGATGGCGTCACGGTGCTCGTCATCCCGTGCGCCAATCCGGATGCGTTTCAAGCAAATGCCGTGCAGTCCGCGGGGCTTTCGCTGCGGAATGCTCGCCCCGTGGATGAAGACAGGGATGGTCGAATCGATGAGGATTCACCCTGCGACATCAACGGCGATGGTGTGATCACCATGATGCGAAGGCTCGCGCCACCCGCGGAGACGCCGCCCACGCACCTGCCTGATCCTGTCGATCCGCGTCTCATGCGTACCCCCGATCCTGCTCGGGACATTCGCGCCACTTGCACCCTTCATGTGGAAGGGCTCGACAAGGATGGCGATCGGTTGGTGGCGGAGGATGCCGTGGGTGGCATCGATGTCGATCGCAACTTTCCACACATGTGGAAAGAGTTTGACCGCACCGCCGGCGAAATGCCCCTCAGTGAACCGGAGTCCCTGGCCCTCGCACGGTTTGTGACGAATCGCCCGAATATTTACGCAGCATTGGTGCTCGGCCGCACGGACAACCTGCTGCGCATTCCAGACCCCAAACCGCGCGAGCCGTCAGGCCGTTTCCCGGCATTCCTCGAAGAGGCAGACCGACCGTTGCTGGAGGAACTTGCCAAACGGTGGCAGACAGCCTCTGGTCAGAAGCGAAGCAGCGAATCCGATCCGAGCGGCTCGTTCGCACTGTGGCTCTACGCGCACCGGGGTGTTCTTGCGATGGCCACGCAAGCATGGGGTTGTCCCGATGCGCCTCCGCTGCCCGAGGGAACGCCAGAGCCACCAAACGATGCGCCCAAGCCTCAGGACGGAGAGAGTGCGCAGTGGCTCTTGTGGGTCGACCGATCTGCACTGCAAGATGCCTTCATCCCATGGAAGGCTTTCGAACACCCAACGCTCGGAGCAGTCGAAATCGGTGGGTTCGCACCGCGCGCACGAAGCGAGCCCCCTGCGGCAGAACTGCCGCGCCTCGGCGGAGCTGCCGCAGACTTTGCCTCACAGTTGATCGCGGGCTGCCCGAAGCCGCGTCTGACCAACATCCGTGCACGGACGCTTGCACCGGGAATCACGGATATCGAAGCGGAGATTGTGAACGATGGATGGCTGCCCACGGCGCCAGCGATGGGTAGGAACACCAAGCGAGCAAGTCCCGTGGTCGTGAGTCTTTCCCTTCCGAAGGCGCAGGTGCAGAGCGGGCAACGCGTGATGGTCTTCGATGGACTGGAAGGCGCGGGCGGTCGAAGGCCGCTGCACTGGATTGTGCAGACCTCCCCTGGAGAGCAGATCCACATCGATCTTCGTTGGCGTCCGCAGCGGACGCTGCGCACCACGATCGTCGATGGTGCAGTCACAAAGAGTGACGAGGTGCTGCCATGATGTGGCGCGCATCGCTGACGTGTGCTGCGAGCTGCCTTCTGGCCTCCCCGTGCAGCGGACAGCAGCAGATCGATGGCCCAACATCGATCGCATGGAACCGCTACTACGACGCAGCCGAAGTAGACGCGGTCATCGACACGCTCGTGAAGGCATATCCATCGCTGCTGAAAATCGAAACCATCGGCGCATCCGCGCAGGGTCGCCCACTTCGTGTCATCACGCTCAATAATCCCGCAACGGGTTCGGCCGACGCGAAGCCAGCCATGTGGATCGACGGCAACATCCACGGGAATGAACTGCAGGCGACGGAGACGGTGCTGTATTCGATCGACGCGCTCTGCCGTGCGCACGGCAAGGTGAAGCCACTGACAGAACTCGTGGACGGCTGTGCGTTCTACTTCATGCCCTCCATGAATCCGGATGGACGCGCCGCATGGTTCTCCATGCAGGCGAGCCCACATGCCTTCCGAACCGGCCTTGTTCCAACGGACAATGACCGCGATGGCGCCCTCGATGAGGACGGCCCAGACGATCTCGACGGAGACAAATCCATCGGACAGATGTGGCGACGGGATCGATTTGGAACGCATCGACGAAATCCTCGCGACCCACGCATCTTGGATGCGGTATCGCGCGAACCGCGGCCCGATGGGACGATCGAGTATGGCGAGTGGTCGTACGCCGGCACCGAGGGAATCGACAATGACGGCGATGGTCAGGTGAATGAAGATGGTGCAGGCGGCTATGACATGAATCGCAACTGGCCTTGTGACTGGCAGCCGGACCACATCCAAGGCGGCGCGGGCGAGATGCCACTGTGTTACCCAGAGACCCGTGCGGTTGCGGAGTGGATTCTGCGGCATCCGAACATTGCCGCATCGCAGAGCTATCACAACGCAGGTGGCATGATCTTGCGTGGCCCTGGCGCGTCCTACCGCGAGGGTGAATACTCGGGCTCCGACCGTGCCGTCTACGACTCCATTGCCGCAGCTGGCGCCGAGATGCTGCCCTTTTACACGCCGATGGTGATCTACAAGGATCTCTACACGGTCCACGGCGGCTTTGTGAACTGGATGGCGGAGTCCATTGGCATCATCGCATTCACCGATGAACTGTGGACCGATCGCCGCATTCTTCAAAATGGGAGCGAACCGACGGCAGAGCAAATGATGCGCTGGCGCGATCGGCTGCTATTCGGTCAGACTGTGACCGACTGGACCGAACTGCAGCACCCGGAGTTTGGCACGGTGCTTGTGGGAGGTCCGAACAAATGGTCGAGTCGTCTGCCACCCCCTTTCATGCTGGAAGAGGAAGCCCATCGCAACTTCGCATTCACCGCTTTCCACGCGGGACAGATGCCTCGGGTGGCATTCCGCAGCGTTGATGTGAAGCCCATCGGCAACGGAGTCTGGGCAGTCACCGTGGAGATCATGAACGATCACCGCATTCCTACGCGCACTGCGCGCGCCGCGGCGTGCTCCATCGGCATGCCCGACACGCTCACGTGGACATCTGCAGAGACCAGCGGTCCGACGGTGGTCGCTTCGGGACCTGTGCCCAACCGTCTTGAGCCAGCCTTCAATCCAGTCGCGGCAGAACCGGAGCGGCTGCGAATCAACGATGGAATCCCAGGACTCGGAGCGCGTGCGTTCCGCTTCCTCGTGCGCGGGAACCCCGGACAAAAGGCAACGCTCCGCTTTTCAGGCGAGAAGTTCAGGGCGATCGAGACGGACATTGTTCTGCCGAAGGGCCCATGAGCGGTACGGAGGGTGCGGGCACGGACATCATCGTCGTCGGCGCAGGTGCCGCCGGGCTCTTTGCGGCGACTTGGGCTGCACGAACCTGCCCTGATTTGCATGTCACCGCTGTAGATGGTGCGAAGATGCTTGGTGCGAAAATCCTCGTTGCCGGTGGCGGCCGATGCAATGTGACGCATCATGCAGTGGATGAGCGTGACTACCGCGGCGCACCGCCCGCCGCAATACGCGCCGTCCTTCGACGCTTCCCCGTGGAGGAGACCATTCGATTCTTCGCGGAGTTCGGTGTGGAACTGAAGCGCGAGGACACGGGAAAACTCTTTCCGACCACGGATCAGGCACGCACCGTGCTCGATGCACTTCTCGGTGCAGCAGCGGCGGCAGGTGTTCATGTTGTCCATCCGTGCCGTGTGCAATCCATTTGCGCCAAGGACGATGGCTTTGAACTCGGCACGGAGCGCGGACCGATCCGTGCGCGCTGCGTCATCCTGTGTCCAGGGGGTATGAGTCTGCCACGCTCCGGTTCCGATGGTGCAGGCTTTGCGATGGCACGCGCGCTCGGGCACACCATAACGCCGATGGTCGAACCGGCGCTCGTACCCCTGACGCTGCCCGATGGGCATTGGCTGCGGCAACTCAGCGGCGTTTCGCTGCCCGCGAGCATCCTGCTCGCTCTCCCGTCTGGTGCACGCGTGCACGTTCATGGAAAGCCTTTGAAACCTATCGAGGGCGCGGTGCTCTGCACACACTTTGGTCTCAGCGGCCCCGCCATCCTCGATGTCAGCCGTCACTGGATTCACGCACATGCTGCGGATCCTGGGGTTCGAGTCATTGTGCAGTGGTTGCCCGGGCTCTCGGCGGAAGCGCTCGATCAGCGGCTGTTGGAAGTCAAGGGGCGTAGTGTGCTCGCGGCCCTGCACGGACTGTTGCCTGAGCGCTTTCTTCGAGCCGCGTGCGCGGAGGCACATGTCGATGGAACGGCTGGCGTCCAACAGATTCCACGCGACCGGCGGCAGTTGCTGACACGACTGCTCTGCGCATGCGAGGTCCTGCCGAGCGGCACGCGTGGATTCACCGCCGCGGAGACGACTGCGGGCGGGATTCCCCTCGACGAGATTGATGGCGTCACCATGATGAGCCGCCGCACCAACAACTTGTTCATCTGCGGTGAAGTCCTCGATGTCGATGGACGCATTGGCGGCTTCAGCTTCCAGTGGGCCTGGGCGAGCGGATTCATCGCAGGATGCGCGGCCGCCGATCGGGCGAGCTCACTTCGCGCTGCAGCAATCGTGAACAAGTCCAGACCGCGTCAACGCGAGGCATCCGAGTGAATCGCGAAGATTTTCTCGAAGTTGTCCGACGTGAAGGGCTCACGCAGTGGCCGAACCTCGATGCTCAGCATGCAGCAGGAATCGACGATGCGTCCCGCTCTCTGTCCACACTCCGCGGTTCGGTCGTCATCAACCATCCCTCGGTTCGAGGTCTTCGCATGGATCTCGATGCCTCCATTGGACCAAAGATCTTCCACCTGCTTCGCTCCGGTGCGTACGAGGCCGGCGACTTTGATTTGTACCGGTCCCATCTCGTGCACGGCGAGCGCGTTCTCGACCTCGGCGGAGGCGTTGGCGTGACCGCTGCATACTGCGCGCTGATCACGGGGTGCGAGGTCATCGTGGTGGAACCCAATCCACGGCTGCATCCACTCATTCGTCGTCAAGCGACCGTGAATGGGGTCCATGTTCGGATCGATACGCGCTGTGCGATCGCCACGAACGCCATGGATCATGTTCCCTTCTACCTTCACGCCGAACTGTGGCGATCGACGCTCGTGCCAGAACCGCACGAGCGATATCAGCAGATTCAGGTGGAAACCGTGGCAGTCAGCTTGCTGCTCCAGGACACTCGTCCCGACGTGCTCATTGTGGACATCGAGGGTGCAGAACAAGATCTGTTCCATTCAGCTCCCTGCCACCTCCCCAAGAAGCTCTTTGTCGAAATCCATGTGCCCAAGATCGGCGAGACGGCATCCGCAGATCTCATGGAACGCCTCACGGGTCTTGGCTACACACTCACGGATCACCGTGACTGGATGTTCTACTTTCAGGCAGCCAAGGAACGCCTGTGATCATTGATCTGTGAGGCCGGCAAGATCTTCGGTCAGTCGAGCCCGCATCCGAGTGAGGATGAGATCGACAGCGCCAGCATCTCCCGGCGCGCGCTCGCCGCGCTCCACCGCTCGATACCAATCGGCAACAGCCCATGCGCGGGTCCCCTCGCACGCGGGATCGCGGGGAATGAGGTGGGCGTGCAGGTGCGGCGCACCCTCCCCGAACATCACGACATACACACGCGGCACCTGTGCAGAAGTCCGAAGCGCGCGCATGCATGCGCCAAGCACCCGCGTGAACTCGCGCTCTTCTTCCACGTCCAGATCGGCCGCACTCGCAACGTGCCGCCGCGCACAAAGAAGGAACCAACCGCACAGCGGTGCAGGATGCGGATGATGGCGAAGAATCCAGCGCGGACTCTCCCATGCAACGAGCTCCGCACGTGGCTCGTGCGCGGCGCACACCGAGCAGGCAGGCGCATTCACTTGATGCCCTTTGGCCCGCCTTGCTCGAGATACTTGGCGCGAACCGCCTGCTCCAGATCGATGTCGCAAAT
>VGYQ01000029.1 GCA_016872915.1 Planctomycetota bacterium
GATCCTGTCCACCGATGGGGTCTTCACGGACGGCGCGTATGTCTACAAGACCACCAAGAACAACAGCGGGCTCGACTACAACAACACGTACGTCCGCTACAACTCGCTCGCTGACCTGAATGCGAACACGGGTGGCTTCAGCATCCAGATGACGCAGGGCATGTACTACAACGAGGACGTGATCGCCAACACCAGCAATGGCTGGATCTTCCGCACGGCATCCTTCGGCGGCTCCAACAACGTCGGCATGTACGCGTTCAACACCGCTACCGATCTCATCGCGAATAACTCTTTCTATGCCTCCGGGTTCGGTGGCGGAGATCAGAATGGCGACAACAGGTACTGGGCCGGCACCGGCAGCACATGCTGGCGGTCCAATGTCGTGAACGGCGTGGTGCAGAGCTTCAGCGTCTTCGCGAGCGGCCCTGACCTGTACAACAACACCCCGTTCTCCACCGTGTCCAGTTCCGCGGGCTACGGCGTCGGCGTCAACTTCATGACGATCAACTCGTCCTTGATCCCCGCGCCGGGTGCCATGGCACTGCTGGCCGTTGCAGGGGCCGGTGTGTCTCGACGCCGTCGCGCCTGAGCGCACGTCGCGGTACCTGACCCATTGCACAAAGTGCACACCCTGCGGGGTCGGCTTCGAGCCGACCCCGCTGTCGTTGTGGACCAGGTCGCCGGCATGCCGCCCGGCCGAATGATGCTCGAGGCCTTACTGCGACCCATTATGCAAATTGTTTCCTGATTCGTTGTGCATGGGTGCCCGGATCAGTTATAAGTATTCCATGCTGAGTCGCTACCGTCGCCTGCTCACGACCGCCTTGGCGTTCTCCACCACCGCAGCATGTCTCGGGCAGGGATCCACCCCGTGCACCGCCGCCATCGTGGAGAACTTCGGCGCATCGCCCTCCGGCACGTTGTACGGTCAGGCCCAGACCTTCGCCCTCAATGGATTCACCCGCCTCCGACCGGTCCGCGATGGCTTTCCCGCGACGTGGGGAACATGGCGATCCACGCCGGTAGCCGGTACCGTGAAGGAGTTCACGGCAACGTTCCGCTTCAGCCTGCGGAACAGCAACGGCGCTGCGGGAGATGGATTTTCCTTCCTCTGGGGCGACCTTTCGAATGCCTCAGGCAACCGCATGTCCGGGGGCGAGTGGGGCCTTCAAGGATTTAACGAAGACGGGGCGGGGCTCAGCGTCGGCTTCGTCTCGTACACCGGCGCAGGCGCCAATGGCGTCAACGGCAAGTGGGGCGGTAGCCAGTTTGCGTTCACCCCACTGTCCTTCGCACCGGTGACCTGGGTCACCACGGCGCAGGCCGTGGACAGGATCAAGATGGCCGTTGCGACGATCCACTGGTCCCGCACCACGGGCACTCGAGTCTCGGTGGCGTTCCCCGGAACCGTCGGCTCCACGATCTTCATCGACCAAGGTGCACAGCCCATGGCGAACATCGACCCAACTGGTTGGTCGTTCGGCTTCACGGCGCGCAACGGCGCGATCGACCAGGACGTGTACATCGGCGAACTGCAGATCAACGCCATCGTGCAGTGTCCGCCCGGAAGCCCGGCCGACATCAACGGGGACTGCCTCGTCGATGGCACTGACCTGTCGGGCGTGCTAGCGGACTGGGGACCATGTCCGACCTCGTTGTGCGCCGGCGACGTTGACGACAGTGGAGCCGTGGATGCCAGCGACCTTGCGATCGTCCTCGGTGCATGGGGCAACGCGGGCTGCACACCCCAAGTTTCATCGGATCGCCATCGAATGCGCCCCAAGGGAACCACCACGGCTCAACAGGGCTTCTGGGAGTACTTGCCCGTGGGCTACGCCAATCGCACTGACTGGCCGCTTCTGGTGTATCTGCACGGCATCGCAGAGAACGGCAATGGCTCTTCGGCGGAGTTGACCAAGCTCACAGTCCATGGCCCCCCGAAGCTCATCTCCACGAATGCCTGGCCCGTAGTCGCATCGGCTGCCGGAGATGCCTTCGTCGTTCTGTCTCCCCAGAACTCCAATGGTGGATCAGGCGTGCCGCAGGGCTGTCACAGTCCAGCTGACGTGAGCGCCTTCCTGCAGTGGGCTGCCGCCAACTACAATGTGGCGCCCTCCCGCATCTACCTCACCGGTAATAGCTGCGGTGCCATCGGTACATGGGAATACCTGCGCACCGTCGGATCGAATGTGCTGCCCGCTGCCTTCATTCCCGTCTGCGGCAACGGCATCAGCGCCTTCGACCAACGCGGATGTCTCCTGGGCAACCACCCGATCTGGGCCTTCCACGGCGAAGTGGATGTTGTCATTCCGGTGGCAGGGTCGGCGGTCCCCATCACGGGCATGCAGAACTGTTCCGTGCCCAGTGCGGTGGATGCGCGACTCACCATTTATCCGGGAGTCGCGCACGACTCCTGGACGCGGACCTACGACCTGACGGCAGGCCATGACGTCTACGCGTGGCTGCTCACGCACCAGCGCACCACGCCGTGAGGGGCGCCCGGACCGCCGGGATCGAGGTATCGACCTCATCTACTTATCGGGCAACCGTGCCGCAGTGCGCTTGGGTCCGGAGGCGACAGCCAGCGGAGTTCATCAATTTCGCTCTGGGAACTTGCCTAGCCGTGTTTAGGGGCTACTTTACTCACGTTGAACTGAAGAGGTCGACGGACGTCCCGTTGGCCTCGATCGTTCGATCGCGATAGCCAAGCAAGTTTTGCGACCCCTGCCTCGACCAATTCCTCGAAAGGACCCCTCCTCATGAACCGAGTTTCCTCCGCGCTCGCCTCCTTTGCACTCATCATCGGCGGCTTCGCCGGGACCGCTGCCGCAGAGGAAGTGTTCCTCCGGACGGATGGCCTCACGCCGTACGCATCGTGGGTCAGGCACCCATCACTGGCGGCCATGGCGACGAACACCGATGGCCTTCCTGCCGGAACCATCGCTCCCGCGATTCCATCGAAGGATGCGATCTTCACCGATGGCGTCTACTTTTACAGAATCACCTCGGATGCGGTGGGCGATGCGGGCCAGTACAACAACCTGTTCATCCGGTACGAGAGCTTCAACGACCTGAACACCAACACGAATGGCACGACATTCCCCATGAATGGCTACGGCATGTACTACGACGACGACATCGTCGTGGACAGCTTGAGCGGCCGGATCCTTCGCACCACGCGATACTTCGCCGAAAGCACCGTAACCATCGGCGCGTACGCATACAACAACTTTGCGGAACTGGTCGCCAACACGCCGTTCTACGCCGGTGGGTTCTCGAACCAGACTGTGGCCCATGACTGCAAGTTCTGGGCGTACAACGGCAAGTGGTACCGAACGAACGTCTCCGGCTCGACAGGCAACACGGTCGTGACTGGGGTCAACGTCTACAACAGCAGCGAGGATGTCTACAACAACAATCCGGCGCAGACGATCGAGAGCTTGCTGGGGGCTCCGGGATCGATGCGCTTCCTCACCGTTGACTCCTCCATGCTCTCCCCTCCCCCCCCGCCGCCCCCGACGTGCCCTGGCGACCTCGATGGTGATGGTGTGGTCGGCGGCGCCGACCTTACAATACTGCTCGGCGGTTGGGGCGCCTGTCCGTAATGAACGCCGGTAGGGGCCGCATCAGCTGCCTGAGCTTGTGACCAACAGGGTGCGCAGACGGTCCTCGGGATCTCTGCGCACCTGTTCCATGGTGCCGTCCCCGTTCAGTGCGGTCGTGGATGCCCACGAGCGGCGGCGGACACTTCAGTCCCAGTGGCGATCGCGCTTCGGCCTGCGTACGCGCTTTTGCAACAAGGGGTTGCGTGCGTGGAGATCTCTTGCGGTGGGCCAGCGCGGTGGCGTGGCCGAGTGCCTGGCCGACCGTCGCGAGCTTGCTCGCGGATTGTCTCTCCGCGCATCGCGAGACCTCGCGCCCCGAAAGGTCTCTGGTTCATAGTTCCTGAGGCCGAAATGCACGAACTCATACGCAAGCAACCGGGGCGCTTCGGGCAAAATCCGGACGGCGCGGAGGCCGCGGAAGTACCGGGTAATGAGTCGGGGTGTCCCTGTGCGCCCGACATCCACCGCGAGCCGACACTCATGCCGAGACGCTTGATGCAGCTGCGGTCGAAGTCTTCATGCCTTCGGCTGCGCCCAACGAATGGACTTTCTGATCAATCCTCCGACGCCGAGACCCACCGCGATGACCAGAGCAACGACTGGCGCTCCCACGAGCAGCGTGCTTCGAATGTCGATCTCGAGGCTACTGATCGGAACCCCTCGCCACAATTGGTCGATTGCGACCGCGAGCGTCCCCCAGCCTACGAAAGTCCAGCTACCGATTGCGTAGGCGATCGCCGGTCGTACACGCGAAAGCCTAGCACACAACACTGCTGGCACAACGGCCAGGACGACGACCGGAACGATGACCCAACCGATCGGGTTGAGTATCGGGAGCCACTCGTTCAGCTTCATCAAGCCAAACCAATATCCGAATCCAAGCAGCCCTCCAACCGCGACCCCGGCGACGGACATCACCATGAGTTCGACTCTTTGCCGTCGTTTGCGAAGGTCGCACACGCTTCGCGGGTCGGAGGGGTCGATCGCGAACCCGCATTCCGGACAACGGCACGGGATCGCATTTCCCAACGGCTGCAGGCAACGGCGGCAGCCGAGATGCACGGCGTGCACATCACTCGTGCCGTTTGAATCAGCGAGAGCGGACTGGGCTGGCGCGGCTCCTTTGCTTTCCACGGCTGCGCATTCTCCTCAAGGTTCGGGATCTGGGACTTCTATACGTGGGCGACGATTTTGTTCAGCGCCCTTTTGACCATTTTCGTCAACGCCCGATCAGGCTCGCGACCGACGCCAGCCCCGCGGACTGACGAACCGCCTGATCCACGAAGAATTCCGACGCCCTCCGCCAAGAACGCGGAGGACTTTCCTTTCGGCTGCGGAGATAAAGGGGTGGAGGCGTGCGCCTCTGATCGAACCCTCCGCCCTCTGCATGTCCCACCCAGACGAAGACCCCAATCCCCCACGCTGCGCCGCCTGCGCATCCCGGCTACTGCGCCCGCACCGCCTCGAACCGCGCGCAGTCGCCGCGCTCGTTGCGGAGCGTGAGTACCGCGCCGCGCGGACTGGAGGCGATCGTGGCCGACCGTACCCCGCCGAGCATCGACGTGAACGCACCCTCAAGCGCCATGCGCTCGGGCGGTCCAGCCA
Organism: Planctomycetota bacterium; assembly: GCA_016872915.1. GTDB lineage: Bacteria > Planctomycetota > Phycisphaerae > Phycisphaerales > SM1A02 > F1-60-MAGs104. The sequence continues at coordinate 5,211 of VGYQ01000029.1, forward strand.
TCCGCGTGGCACCGACTGGGCCGAATCGCAGCGGCACGTTGTGTGCGTTCATCGAATTTCCAACGGTCGCTTCGGCAAAGTAACGATTCACCCCGGCGAAGCCGGAGGCACGACCCTCGGCCGAGATGAAGAGCGAGGGTGGCTGGTCGGTGACGGCGATCGGCTTGCCATCGGCGTCGGTCAGCTCGACGCAGGTCCACTCGGTGCGGTCGATGCCCGGCAGCCGAGTGAGCGTGCCGGAGTTCGGCCCGGCGGGCCGTGGATCCGGACCCGATGCGCACGACGCGAGCGTGACCACGATTATGGCTGCGGCAGCGAGTGAGAGGATGCTCCTGTTCATGGAAGTGAGGGTACCGCCCACGAAACCCCTCACTTCACCAGCACGCCGTCTTGCGACAAGAGGTTTGCCTGGGCAGAGGCCTCTCAGCGTGGGCCAGCGGAGTGGCGTGGCCGAGTGTCCGGCCGAGTGCCTGGCCGACGCTCGCGGAGGTCTCGCCGGGTTGTCTCGATGCTGTGGTGCTATGCGTATCAAGAGACCTCGCGCCCCGAAATGTCTCTGGTTCACGATTCCCGGGGTCGATCGCTGACGCTTCGCAGGTGAATCAGCGACCCGCCAGGAACGGAGCAATCGCATCGCCGACCTTGGCGAACCGTGCCACGAAGTGATTGATCGCCTCATCCATGTGCTGTCGCGCAGTGACGGAATCGAGTCCTCGGCCGGAAAGCGGTGCGATTACCCGATGGGCCAAGAACTGCCGCGCGTATTCGGCGCAAGGCACCGCGGCCCAGTGCTGGATCCACTCCGCGTAGTGCTGCTCGTAACGCTTGCCATCCCAGAAACCGCCCGCAGGCGAGTAGAGCCCCCAGTGGATGAACATCCCGAAGTGCGCATCGCGCCACCACGCCATACGCGCATCGCGGTCGCTGGCCCAGAGCGCGATCTGCTCGGCCTCGGTCGGCGGTGCGGCGATGGCCAGCGACGCAGCAAGCAGCGTGGCCATCATGCGCGCAGGGTAACTGCGGAGTGCGATCGAACGCGCCACCCTGCCCGTCGGGGCGAAATGAACAAGGCCACCGCGTCGGGCGGTGGCCTTGGGTGTGATTCAATCGATCGGAGGCGCTACGGGCAGGCGCCCCACGCACCAAGCACTTCCGCCAAGTCAGCTCCGTCGACGATTCCGCTGTTGTCGAGATCGCCCTGTCCACTGTTGTTCCAGTTCGCGAGCAACACGGCGAGATCCGCCGCATCGGTGTACAGATCGTTGTTGAGGTCTGCGGCGCAGTCAGAGCAAGCAACGGCCAAGGTGCCTGACCCACCCGCGGTCGCGCCACCGACACGGAAGTAGTAGGTACTTCCGATGAGCGATACGAACGACAGCGAAGATGTGCCTGACGCACACCCTGCGCCGTCATCATTGCACGCATTCACGGGGGTCGAAGTCCCCGGGCAAGCTGTGCTCGGTCCGTACACCGCGAGCCGCGTGTTGAAGGCCGCGAGCCCGCATGTCGACACCGTTGTTCTGCCTGAGCAGGGAGCGACAAACTTGTACCAGATGTCCTTCACGATCAGACCATCGCCGTTTGCAGTGCAGGTCGTCGGCAGCGCGAACGCCGAATTCGTCGCAGTGGACGTGTTGAAGGTGGTGTTCCCAGAATTGATCGTGATGGCTGCCGCACACTCATCGTTCGCCGGTGGCGGCGATCCCGATGAAGACAGCGTCAGGGTGTACTCGTTGCGAGTGTCGCTGTTTAGATACACGCAGAGGAAGAGCTGGCTGCTGCCGCTCGTGTTCGTGTAGTTGATCGATGCATTGTTGACATTGCCCAAGTCGCTCGCGATCGCCGTTCCGCCGCAGGCGCTGAACAACTCGAGATCGATGTCGCCGTTGGCGTGGGTGTACGTGGCGCTGATCGAGACGCCCGTGCCGGGCGCGCTCGAGATCAGGTACCAGTCCTGGTCGACGCGCTTGACGACGAGACTGGTGTATGTGCCGTTGGTCAGGGCGTTCGCCGCGGCGCACGAATCGTTTGGCTCCCGCGTATCGTCGGTACCCGCGGCGAGCGGCGTCGCGAAGCCGCCGCTGCTGATCGCCACATCGATGCGTCCGTAGCCGTCGTCGGGGCTGGTGCTGCTGCACGAGCTGCCGCCGCAGGTCAGGACGCCGTACATGCGTCGGTCCGAATTGCGGTAGATCGCGCTACCCGACGAGCCAACTTCGGTCACGCCGGTCGAGGTCACGCCGTACTGGGTCGCGGAGTTCCACGAGAGACTCGACCAGTTCGACTGCGGGCTGCCGCAGGGGAACGAGCTGGCGTTCTTCGTGCCGAATGAGATGCGTTGGTAGCTGGCGTCTGGGTGATGCAGGCAGGTCGAGGCAGTGCTGGTCGAAACATTGTTGTTGGTCCAGCCGACCCAACCGACGTTGGCCGGGAGCGTCGGGCGGATCATGAGCAGCGTGCAGTCGCTTGCGCTGTGCGTGACAACGAGGTCGCCGCCAGTGACATTGCTGCCGGCTGCGGCAGTCGCCGACGCGGCGCAGGTGTTGCGTCGATAGAAGAAGTTGAACTGGCAGCTGTTGGCAGTGGACTGCGTCGAGATGCAGTGGTTCGCCGTCGTGACGTACGGCGTCTCGTCCGTCGCAGTGGTCGCCGTCAGCTGACCCGAGCAGAGCGAGCCAGAGAAGATCAGGCGGATCGTGCCGTTGGACTCGTTCGACCAGGTTGAGAAGCAAATTGGATCGAGATGGCAGGAGCCGACCGCGACGCCGCCTTCCGCGCCGCCTTCATCGATCTTCCAGATCTGCCGGTAGCCGTGGTAGTAGTCCGCTTCGGTGAAGGGAAGTTCCTTCGCCACCGTTCCATCGGGCACAAACCACTCCAGCAGCACTTTGGCCGTCGGGAGCGAAAGGCTCCACACCTCGCCAGTGCCAAACTCGCCCTTGCCCTCGATGGGACCGATCACCGAGTCAGCCCAGCCGGGCGCCGACATGCGAAGTTGCTGACCCGCCGACAGATCGATGCCCTTCAGGTGCAGTCGAGCGGTCGTCGCATTGGGCGCAGAGATCACGGTTCGCCAGAGGCGGCCGCCATCCAAGTGGATCCACTCGCCGCTGCCGATGTCGAGAGCTGCAGGAGTTGGGATCGCGAAGCGCAGCGGGTTCGGTCCGCTGCCGTTGCCGAGGAGGATGTCCTCCTCGAGGAAGTACTCGTTGTCCTGCGGCGGCAGCAGATGCTCTGGTGCTGGAATGAACTCAATGCCGAACTGTTGGCTCAGGCTCGGCAGCGACTCCTGTGCCGGCTGCTGTACTCCAATTGCGGCGTGACCATCGACACCATCGCCCGCAGCGAGGAGCCTTGGAGCCCAGAGCATGCAGGCGAGAAGGGCCGTACCAATTGGCAAAGTGAATTTTGGCATGGTGATCAGTCTCCGTGGCGAGATTTCGGCATACCAGTGAAGCAGCCCCCGCGCATGACCAAAGCAAGGACTCTCACAACCTAACCCTGGATTCTAGCTTGTCAATCTCTCTGTCTCCAAAGAGTGGCAATTGGCAAATCAGCGGCGGTTATCGAACTGCGCCCACGCCTTCGGACCTTTCGCAAACGCCTTCGCCGTCAGCAAACATGCATCAAAGTCCCGCACAAGCGCTTCGCCGTCCACATAACTTCCAACCATCGACCCGACGATGGTGCTCACGCCGCTGATCGCCCTCTGGTCCAAGCGCGTCCGCGCGGCCGCGGCGCCCTGACTGTATCCAGCGTTCGACGCGGAGATCCCGCGGCCAGCGAAGACATGATGATCCGATTGAGGGTTGCGGGCGACTTCACCAGCACGAAGCACCATCCAAAATCTGGATCCCAACGGGCTGAAGACATCGCGCGCATCCGAGATGGGATACACGCACATCACCTGCCCTCGACGGATCGGCGAGAGCGGACTTGGGATAGGCGGGCAGCGCCAGCTCAGTCCTCGGTCGTCTCGGGCTGTTCCCACTCGGGGAAAGGATCCTCGAAGCGCACCCATGCCTTCGGACCTTCCGCAAACTCCTTTGCCGTCAGCAAGCATGCATCAAAGTCACGCACAAGTGCTTCGCGGTCCATGCCGGCGCCGATGAAAACGATCTCCTGTCGCCGATCGCCGAACGGTTCCTGCCAGTTCGACTTGACCCAGTCAGCCAGTCCACCCACCCCTTCCCACTGGCTCCTCGGGAGCGTGGCGTACCACATCCCGGCTCTGCCAACCGTCAGCGAGGACCCAGCCTGCGCCCAAGAGCCGCACTCGCGCATGCGTGTGGCGAGCCAAAAGAACCCCTTGGAACGAACCACTCCCTTCAGTCCTCGGCGCAGAAGTGCCGCGAGCCGCTTCGGATGGAACGGCACGCGAGCTCGGTACACGAAGCTCGAGATGCCATACTCCTCGGTCTCTGGCGTGTGGTTGCCCATGAGCTCCTGCACCCAACCGGGGCTCGACTGTGCGACCTCGTAATCAAAGCTTCGTGTGTTGAGAATGTCGCGAGGCGGCACCCTGCCATGGTCGGCTCGGATGAACCGCGCCTTCGGATTCAACTGCCGAAGGATCCCCTCAAGTCGCTCGGCATTCGCTGCAGAGACAAGATCGCACTTGTTGATCACGATCACATTGGCGAACTCGACCTGATCGTTCAGCAGGTCAACGATCATCCGCTCATCACCCTCGGCCTGCAGAGCACGGCGATCCTTCAACTGCTGCGAACTATCCCAGTCGTGGAGGAAGTTCTTCGCATCGACCACGGTCACCATGGTGTCGAGATCGGCGACATCGGCCAGCATGTGACCATCCTCATCCTGCACATAGAAGCTCGCGGCGACCGGCTTCGGTTCACCGATCCCCGTGGACTCGATCAGCAAGTAATCGAAGCGCCCCTCGTCAGCGAGACGGCGCACTTCCTTCATCAAGTCCTCGCGGAGGGTGCAGCAGATGCAGCCGTTGGACATCTCGACCAGCTTCTCCTCGGTCCGATTGAGTTCGACCGATCCGCGCACGAGCGACGCATCGATGTTCACCTCGCTCATGTCATTCACGATGAGCGCCACACGCAAGCCTTCGCGGTTGTTGAGGACATGACTGAGGAGCGTTGTCTTTCCCGCCCCGAGAAAGCCCGAGAGAACGGTCACCGGGAGGCGGCGAATCGTGGATGACGGGTCGGCAGATGAAGCAGAAGCCATGGGAGACCACTTTCTTGAAGATAGGAATGCGTTTGCAAATAGTAACGCGGAACACCACAGCCGACCAATGGGCGGTGCAGCCTTGGGAATGACTGCCACGCAGTCAGCTTCTCGGAACCGAGCACCCGGCGCGACGCCCGAACCACCGACTGCGCCTTTTTGCCACGAATCGGTAGATGGCATCGCGCACGCCAAGAGGAATGAAGCGCACGACCCGCAGCAGCGACCATGGGAGCGGCATCTGCGCCACGACCGCGAGGACCGCATCGGATCGTTCCAGCGCCCGGCCATGCGCGAGAACGATGATGCTGTCGGGCAGAGCAGATGCATCCAGCGGATAACCGATCTCTGTGCACTCGCGCTGCGCTTCCGCGGATCCGAGCCCGATCATGCGGAACGCGGCGCGGCGATCGCGTGCCATGAGGAATCGCACGAAGGTGCAGCAGAGGTTGCAGCCGTCGTCGAAGAGGATGATGGTCTGTTGTTGCGGCGTAGCTGTTCCTCGGTGGTGGCCGAAGCCTAGTGCGTGATGATCGGCGGGGGCAGCGTTGTACTGCTTGGTGCAGCAAGGATCACTAGCATGAGGTGCATGCAGTCGAGTGCTCGCCTGCGGGAACTGATCGCGCAGGAACTGCCTGCGCTCGTGGCGCTTCGCCGCGATCTCCACGCACATCCTGAGATTGGCTACAACGAAGTCAGGACGAGCGGCGTGATTCAGCGGGAGTTGACCGCCGCTGGGGTCACCTTTCGAGCTGGGCTTGCGGGTGGAACGGGGGTTCTTGGATCGCTGCCTGGCGCTGCCGCACAGGCTGTGGCGCTGCGTGCGGATATCGATGCGTTACCGCTGACTGAGGAGACCGGTGCGGCGTGGGCGAGCACGACACGCGGCGTGATGCACGCGTGCGGGCATGATGGGCACACTGCAATCTTGATCGGTGCGGCTCGCGTCCTTGCGCGGCTCGCGCACGAGACTCCCCTGCCGTGCCCCGTTTCGTTCGTGTTTCAGCCGGCGGAAGAAAATGGCGGTGGCGGTCGTCGCATGGTCGCCGATGGCGTTCTCGATGGGACGGTGATTGGACCGAAGGTCGATCGCATCGTTGGACTGCACTGCTGGCCGTGGCTGCAGACGGGTCGCGTAGCGCTCCGAGCCGGTCCGATGATGGCGAGTGCAGATGAGATCCGCATCACAGTTCGCGGGATCGGATCGCATGCGGCGCTGCCGCACACGGGTCGTGACAGTGTGCTCGCAGCGAGTGCGGTGGTGGTGGCGCTGCAGCAGATCGTGTCGCGCACGGTCGATCCGCTCGACGCAGCGGTCGTGAGCATTTGCGTGATCCGTGGTGGGCAGATCGGCAATGTGATCCCCGACTCGGTTGATCTCGTTGGAACGATGCGTGCGTTGACAGCGACGATGCGCGGGGCGCTGCAGGAGCGCATCGCTGCTGTCGCTTCACTGACGGCTCAGGCATATGGATGCTCGGCGGATGTCTCGTTTGCCGCGGGCTATCCCGTGACGGTGAACGATCCAGCGTTGACGGCGTCGGTGCGCGAGCATCTGGCGGATGTCCACGGCGACTGCCGCGTGGAGGAGTTCCCCGCACCAGTCATGGGCGCAGAGGACTTCAGTTACTACGGGCAGCGAGTGCCCGCCTGCTTCTTCGTGCTTGGGACTGGGGTTGCCGACAAGCCGCTGCATCCGCTGCACTCGCCGCGCTTCGATTTCAACGATGCCGCGATCGAGACGGGGGTTCTCTCTATGTGCAGCGTGGCCCTCGGCGGGTGCGCCGAAGGCCACGTCTGCTGAATCCGCCCACGATATGCACCAATCAACCTTGGCGCACGCCGACTCGTAGCACGAAACTGCGTGAACGCGTTTAGCGACGACGACGGGTCACCAATCCAGCCACTGCAAGCAGCGCAATCGCGCCTGGGGCGGGGATCAGGTTGCCGCTGATGGTGACATCGTCAAACCGAAGAGTACTCGAGGTTGAGTAGCTTGAAGTGGACCGAGAAGCCAAGTATCCGCTCGCACCGGGTGCGAAGGCGGCAACAACGCGGAATCCGAAGTTGGCCGTGTTTGCGTAGGCAGCATCAAGCGTGACGGACCGTTGATACCAAGTGTCACCTGTGCCCGAGGCCGCAGGCGTAAACGTAAACACCTGAACTTCATTCCAGTTTGTTCCATCTGCAGTGGCGAAGACCGCCACAGTGTTCGCGGAGGTGTTGCTGTGTCGCTGGTTCCATGACAGCGTGATGCTGTCGTGGTTCTCAGTGGATCCGCTGAACTGAACGCCGCGCATGCGATCTTCAGTCCCTTGAGCCGCATAGTTTGATGTGTTCAGCGCGAAGGTGCCCGTGCCAGCGAAGCCAGTCGCGAAAGTATTCGTCGTACCTCCGACGAGCGAAGCATTGCCCGATCCTGTGCTTGCACTCAGGCTCTGTCCCTCAAAGTTCCACTGAACAATCACCGCGCTCTGCGCAGTTGCGGCGATCAGTGCAGACAGGCTGACGGTAACGAGAGAACGATTGAAGAGGTTGCGAATGGTCACGGGGAGCTCCAAAAGGGGGGGCATGATGAACGCACAGACACGACTGCCTCGAGCGCATCATCATTCCTGATGACACGAGAGACACCCCATTTTCCCCCGTCTCCACATCGCCAATACTATGTGCCACATTTGTGCACTCTGCATTTGCATTATGTTCAGATTGTGTTGGCTTGATTGGCGTTCCGACATTCCTGGGGTAATTTGAAGGGGTGGCCTGCTCCATTCGACACCTCATCCTGATGTTCTTGGCAGCGGCAATGCCGCTGTGCTGCTGTCAGGTTGGCGCGCTTGCGAGGGCGTTCACCTCGACCGCACAGGTCGGGGGCTCCTGCTGCCGCGTGTCCTGCTGCGAGGCGGAGTCGCAGACTTCGGAAGTGGCTCAATCATGCTGTGATGGAGAGAACGGCTCTGCTCCACACCGTGACTGCGGTGGCGAGTGCTGCAAGCGGGTTGTGACGAACCTGGCTGGCCCTGCGTGGACGGATGTCCACACGCTTGCAGTCGAGTGCTGCTTGCCGCGGATCGCCACGCTCGGCAACGCGTGCGCAGGCGTGGACGTGATCTCGCTCCACTGGGAGACGGGCCCGCCCCCCCGACCTTCCGGTCGCGAGTCACTCACGCTGCACGCAGTCCTTGTGATCTGAAACGCATCATGCATCACGTTGCCCACGGCAAGTGCCGTGCGGCTTTGGCATGACATCGTTTCTGGAGATCACCTTGAACCAACAACCTCTTTGCACTCGGCTTCGCCGATACCTCACTGCCTCTGCGCTGATCACCGCGCTCGCGGGATGCGCACAGACTCCGCCTTCCACACTCAAGGATGTGGCGCCTGAACTCGCGGCGCGTGTTCCACTGCCTGAAGATCAGTTGAACGCCGCGCTCGCCACGAGTGGACGCGCCCCAATCGACATCTGGGATGGCGCCTCGCCGCTGTCGGCAGAGACCGCCGTGCGCTGTGCGCTCGGCGAGAACCGCATGCTTCGCCGGACGCTCCTGGAAGCGGATCGCCGAGCAGCGCTTCTGTCCGATGCGCAGTTGCCGCCCAATCCAACGCTCAGTGCGGCCGTTGGTGCGCCGCTGAATATGGGCGTGGTTCCAGTGGTTGCCATGATCGCGGGACAGATCGACTGGCTGTGGAAGCGCGACGCCATCGTGGGCGAGGCGGACGCGCAGCTGCGTTCGGTCCTGCTCGAGTCGGCGACGATGGTGATGGCGACCGTGGCGGAAACGCGCGCCGCGTATGTCGATGCGGCATCCGTCAGTGAACAGGCTGCGCTCGCAAGCCGAGATGAGCAGGTGGCACTCCGAGTGCTTGCGGCGGAAGAAGCGGCGCTCGCGACTGGACAGTCCACACCCGCCGGCGTGCTTCGTGCGCGGATGAACGCGGCCGAGGCATCCAACCGAGTGATGACCGCGAGCGCGGCGCGAGTGGAATCGATGACTCGCCTCTTGGAGGCGATCGGACGCGGCGATCACCATCTGGACTGGACACTGTCTGCCACGGACACGGCATCGGCCGTTGCCCAGTGTGCGCTGCCCATCGTGCCCGCACCCGATGACGATGCGGAACTGAAGCGTTTGGTGGACACGCACCGCTTCGATGTGCGCGCCGCATTGGCGCGGGCGGAGGGTGCGGATGCACGTGCGCGGCTCGCGGCGACTGGCCGATTGCCTTCGCTCATGCTCGGTGGCGGATATGAGCGGGACATGGAGAGCGACAGCGCAGCGATGTTCATGCTGGAATCGCGCATTCCCCTCTTCAATGACGGTCGGTTCCTTGTCGGGGCCGCCGAGGCGGATGCGGAGATTGCTCGGATCGATGCCGATCGCATTCGACAGCGTGCGGTGATCGATGCGCGTCGAGCCGCAATGGATGCGCGTACGGCGGATCACCATGCCGCGGTACTGCGCGAGCGGACGCTGGGTGCGTTCAGCACACTTCGGTCGCTGCTCGCATCGGCCGTCGACGCGGGCGAACGCCCGGCCGTTGATCTCTGGCGCGCGGAGCATCAGGAGAACCACATCCTGCTTCAGTTGGTGCAGGCGGAACGCGGTCGCGCGCTCGCTGCGTTGTCTTTCGAGCGCGCACTTGCGGGCAGCCGCCTCCCCGCCATGGGCGGCGGCATGACGGCGCCGGGCCAGATTGGATCGATGTCGAACGCATCGTCAGCGATGACGCTCGACTTCACAGCACTGGAGGAAATCGAATGAGTAGCACGATTCCAAGACCCCCCTCTCGCTGGATCACGCGCGCCGCGATCCCCATCGGCATCGTTGTTCTGGGGTTGGGTGGTTTGCTCTGGTCCGCGTGGGATTCGCTCGTGCCCGCGACTGTGGTGGATGTGGTTCCCGTGGCGGCTCGCACCCGCGCGGCAACTGCAGCCGAAAGTGCACCAAACGCATTGGGCCGCGCGGACGGCGCGCGCGAAGGTGGCGCAGTGCAAGCGCCAGGTTGGATCGAACCGTCACCGTTCGCAATCCTCGTGCCGTCACTGACACCCGGCATCGTGCGGACCGTGCATGTGCTTGAGGGTGAACGCGTTCACGCTGGAGATGTGCTGGTGGAACTCGTGGACGACCAGCAGCAGATTGATGTTCGGCGAGCGGAGGCTGAAGTGGCGGCTGCACTGGCGATGCTGCGGGAGACGGAGGACGAGCACACCCGCAAGTCGAAGATGGTTGCGTCGGGCGCGGCAAGCGCTGGCGAGGTGAGCCGACTTGGGCTGCGCGCCGATGCGCTGCGTGCCGCGCTTTCGGCGCGTGAGGCGGACGCCGCGCAGCGTGTCCTCGCCCGCGAGCGCACGAAGGTGCGTGCGCCCGTCGATGGGGTCGTGATGGTGCGAACGGTGGTGCCCGGCATGGCGGTCTCGGACATGCCGGATGCGAAGCCGCTGTTCGAGTTGTATGACCCTGCATCCCTTCAGATTCGCGCGGACATTCCGCTCGCGGATGCGGGTCGCGTGTCCGTCGGAGACCGCGCGGAGATCACCGCCGATGTGCTGCCGGGGAAGACGATGGCGGGTGAAGTGATCCGCATCGTGCATCAGGCGGACATTGCGAAGAACACGGTGCAGGCGAAGGTGCGGATCATCGACCCGCCCGCGGTGCTGAAGCCCGACATGCTGACGCGCGTTCAGATCATGCCGCAGAGTGGTTCGAACGCCCAGCGGATCGGTGGCGGCGAGAAAGTTTCGCTGTGGGTTCCAAGCGGATGCGTTCAGCGCCGTGCGGATCAAGATGAGATCCTTGTGGTGCTCACCTCGCCGCGCGGTGGTTCGCGTTTGGATTCACGCGCAGTGGAAACGGGCGCCGTGGATGCAGGATGGACGGAGATTCGCAGAGGACTTCGCGCAGGCGATCTTGCGGTGGCGGATCCTCGAACAGCCCCGCCTGCGGGGAGTCGTGTGGTGGCCCGTGAATCGTGGCGTGAGACAACCAAAGGAGACGCCCATGGCATCCATTGAATGCCGCCAACTGTGCCGCGACTACAAGCGTGGTACGGACATCATTCGAACGCTGCTTGATGTCGATCTCGACATCTCTGCAGGAAGCTTTGTTGCGCTCATGGGACCATCGGGCAGCGGCAAGACGACGCTCCTCAACTTGATCGCAGGCATCGACCGTCCCACCGCGGGCTCGATCCGCGTGGATGGCACCGACATCGCGCGCCTGTCGCGCAGCGCACTGGCCGAATGGCGTAGTCGTCGGGTCGGCTACATCTTTCAGCTTTACAACCTCGTTCCAGTGCTCACTGCCTATGAGAATGTGGAGCTGCCTCTCTTGCTGCACCCGATCAGCGCCCGAGAACGGCACGCGCGCGTCCGTGAGGCGCTCGACTTGGTCGGTCTTGCCGACCGCCACGCACATGCGCCGCGGCAACTATCGGGCGGACAGGAGCAGCGCGTGGCCATCGCGCGAGCAATCGTGACCCGCCCGAGCGTGTTGCTCGCCGATGAGCCAACGGGCGATCTTGACCGCACCAACGCAGCACAAGTGATGAACCTTCTTGCGCAGTTGAACCGTGAACGCGGACAGACGATCGTGATGGTGACGCATGACCCTGCGACCGCAGCATGCGCGCACCGAACGGTGCGACTGGAAAAGGGAAAGATCGTGGACGCGGCCCACGAGGCGGTGCTGTCATGAAGGCGTTCCAAGCGGCACTCGCCTTCGCATGGCGCGGCATGGTGCGGCGGCCACTGCGCACTGGGCTCACACTCACGGGTATCGCCGTGGCAACCTTTCTCTTCACATTCGTCGAGAGCATGCGCGATGGCGTGCATCGTGCGACGGAGGCAGGTGCCGGGGAGACAAAGCTGATTGTCTACCGCCTCAATCGGTATTGCCCCTTCGCGAGCCAACTTCCGCAGTCGTATGAACGAACGATCGAGAGCATCGATGGTGTCCGCGCGGCCGTTCCCGTGAAGATCATCGTGAACAACTGCCGTGCATCGCTCGATGTCGTGACATTTCGCGGGTTTCCCGACGAGGGCGCGCTCGCTGGACGACTGAAGGATGTGCGGTGGACAAGCGGCAGCCTGGCGGATTGGCGTTCACGCAGTGATGCGGTGGTGGTCGGATCAGGGCTTGCTGAGCGCCGCAGACTGCGAGCGGGTGACCTCTTCGATGCTGCAGGTGTCCGCGCGTGGGTCGCGGGCACATTCGACAGTGATGATCCGCAGGACCGCAACTGTGCCTACGCGCATCTTGGCTTCCTGCAGGAGAGCGCGCAGCGAGGCGGTACGGGAGGAATCGTGACGCAGTTCGAGGTGGAAGTCGACAGCCCATCGCAGCTGCGCAGCGTGGCGGCGGCAATCGATGCACGCTTCGCTTCCGATCAGTTCCCCACATCCACGAAGCCTGAAAGCGCATTCATTGCCAAAGCCGCACGCGATGTGGTGAGCATCGTGCAGTTTGCGAGCATCGTGGGTTGGGCGAGTCTCGCCGCTGTCTTCGCGCTCATCGCCAATGCCATCGCACTGGCCGTTCGCGCGCGCGTGCGGGATCATGCGATCCTGCGAACGCTCGGCTGGACCGACTGGGGCATCGGCACACTCGTAGGATTGGAGGCACTGCTGCTGGGTCTTGGCGGTGGTCTCTGTGGCGCGTTGATCGCGTGGATCATCCTCAAGACTGCCAACCTGACCTTTGGAATGGAGGGCGTCTCGATCGATGTCCTGCCCAATCCAACCGCGACCATCCTGGGCGTTGTGCTTGCTTCGATGCTCGGTCTGCTGGCTGGCGCACTGCCCGCATGGACTGCTGCGCGGCGCGAGATCGTTCTGGGTCTTCGAGGTACGTGAAAGAGGAGTCATGAAACTGATCCCTCTGCACTACGCCACGCGCAACCTTGGACGGAGTCCTCCTCGGCTTGCCCTTTCGGTCGGTGGTGCACTGCTCGTCGCGCTGCTGCTGATGGCGGGTGCAGGCTTTGCACAAGGCATGCAACAGGCACTGCAAGCGAGCGGACATGAACGCAATGTGCTGCTGCTCGGTGCAGGCAGCGAAGAGAGTCTGGAGCGCAGCGAGATCCCACGGTCCGTGGCCGACTCCGTCGGCGCCAGTGTGCGTGGAGTCGGAACATGGGACGGTCAACTGCTCGCGAGCCCAGAGATTCATGTTGCGCTTCCACTTGGAAGTTCATCTCCCGATGCCGACGCGGATGCAGGAAGTCGTACGGGAATGATCCGCGGCATCACGCCGACAGCGTTCCTGCTTCATCCGCAGGTTCGCATGTTGGCGGGGCGCGCACCCGAATCGGGAAGCGATGAGGTGATCATCGGCGCGAGCGCTGCCCGCATGGTGGGACTCGATCCTGCTGTCCTGAGACTTGCACTCGAGGCCCACGAACAATCGCAGGACGAATCGAGTTCCCCCACCATCACGGTGGACGGACGCCCCATGCAGATCGTTGGTGTCTTTCATGCGCCTGGAACGGTCCTGGACGGCGAAATCTGGATGCCGATCGACGATGTGATCGTGCTCACCAAACGCGAGACCGTTTCCGGCGTGGTTCTGGGGCTCGCGCCCGGCGCATCAGCCTCGGATATCGATGTGTTCGCGCAGCGCCGCATTGATCTCGAACTGACGGCAATCCACGAGCCCCAGTATTACGCGGCGCAAAGTGCGTTCTACCTACCCGTTCGAGTCCTGGTGGTGGTGAGCGCGGGGCTCGTCGCCGCAGGAGCGCTCATTGGTGGACTGAACACGTTGTACGCAGCCTTCGCGTCTCGCATCCGTGAGCTGGCGATGCTGCAGGTGCTCGGCTTCAGCCGTGCCGCCGTGGTCATCAGCATGATGCAGGAGTCGCTCATTGCATCGCTGTCCGGCGCACTGCTTGCGGTGGTGATTGCGATGCTCTTTGTCGATGGCATCGCCGTGCAGTTCTCGATGGGTGTCTTTGGGATCACCATCGACCAGCGAATCATTGCGCTTGGCATTCTCTCCGGCGTCGTTGTTGGCATTGTCGGCACCATCGCGCCTGCGATCCGCTGCTTGTCGACAGCGCTCCCGCCCGCACTCAAGTCCGATTGACCCTCGCACCACCTCATCCGAAAGAGACGCCATGGCGATATCGCACACCAGACCCACTCTCCGGATCCTTCCCGCCGTCTGCCTCGTTGTGGTCGCAGCGCTCACGCGGTGTTCCGAGGCGCCGCCCACACCTTCCACGGGCGCCACGCTCCCAGCGGGTTTTGTTTCGGTGGGATCGGCGGATGGTCTCGCCGTCAAGGCGGTGAAGGAACGCGCACGAACGGGCGATCGTGTGACGATCGTTGGGCGGATCGGCGGAAGCGTTCAGCCATTCGTTGCAGACAGAGCCGTGTTCACCATCGTGGATCCTGCACTGCCTTCGTGTGCGGACGGCGGAGATTCCGATCACTGCGCGACACCATACGACTACTGCTGCGAGGATCGTTCAAACCTGCGCTCGGCAACGGCCACCATCGAGATTGTGGATGTGGCGGGAGAACCGCTGCCGATCGGGCTTCGAGGCGTTCAAGGTCTTGATCCACTCGTGACCATTGCGGTCACGGGTTTGGTGGCGGACCGTAATGACCAAGGTCTGCTCATCGTGCGTGCGGAACGCATCGAACGGCGAAAGACCGCGGAATAGCTTGGCGTCGCACAGTCCGGCGGCCGCGTGCTGTTCACAAATCGATGCCGCAGCGGCTCCCGCGCTCGACATCGCGGTGATCTGCAGGAATCCCGAGATGGAGTTGATCGTGATGACCGCCAAACTCGTGCCCACCGCGCGGTGCATTGGAAGCCTGCGGACGAGGACCAACATGGGCACGATCAGAACTGCGCCACCTGCACCAAGCAGTCCAAGCGACAGCCCCACTGCGGCCGCCCCGATCCATGCCCATATCAACGTCGCACCTCCGCACGTCGGGCGAAACGCATCAGACTTCGACCGCCGCGCGCGCCTTTGTCCAGGCGCTCATTCCCCCGGCCAGATTGGTGCAGGAAAATCCATGCCGCGCCAGCAAGGAACAGGCGCGTGCGGACCTGCCGCCGAGCTGGCAGTTCACCAGAATGGGGCGATCACGCGGGATCTCTGCAAGCCGCGTGAGCATGCGCGTATGCGCCATATTGGTCGCACCCGCAATATGTCCACCGCGGAACTCGCTCGTGCGCCGAACATCAAGCACGAACGGCTTGTCGGTGTCCAGGAACGCCTGCGCCTCCGCAACGCTCTTCTCGTGGATGGTCGCCCATGCGCCGCCGTCCGACTGACAGACCGCAAGATCCGCCGGAGCGCACCAGCCCACAAAGCCGTCAAGTCCCACTCGAATCAGATCCCGCACCGCCTCATCGACGTGCGCAGCCTCGACCACGATCAGCATTGGCTCGTGCTCGGCGATCAGCGATCCCGCATCGGTGCTGAACGAACCAGTCAGCGGCAGATGCAGCGCACCACGGATATGTCCCATGCGAAATGCAGCCCACGGACGAGTATCAATGATCGCGGTGCGCGTGCCGTCGATGCCGCGCAGGTCCGCCGCCGTGACGCGCGGCGGTGTTGGAACGCTGCCGAGCACTCGCGGGCCCATCTTGTTGTCGCGTTTCATGCGCGCGAAATACAGCGGTGGTTCAGGCTGCGCATCGAGGATGTGGTCCACAAAGCCCTGCTCACTACGGGCAGCGAGAATCGACGGATTGAACATCTTTTCGTATCCAACGGTGGTGGTCGGCACAGCTCCGAGCGCCTTGCCACACGCACTTCCCGCGCCGTGGGCAGGCCAAATCTGCAGGTAGTCAGGCCACTCCATGAACGTGCGGACCGTTGCGTACAGGCGGTGTGCCGACGCATCCGCTTGGCCGGCGAATCCCGCCGCAGACTCCAGCAGGTCTGGTCGGCCCAGATCGCCGACGAAAACGAAGTCGCCCGTGGCAACACCCATCGGCTTGTCGGCGTTCCCACCGAGATCCGTCACCATGAAGCAGAGATGCTCTGGTGTGTGACCTGGAGTGTGGGCAGCGCGGAACTCAATCTTGCCGATTCGGAAGGTGTCGCCACCTTTGAGCAATTGATGGACGTAGCTGCCGCCGCCAACCTTCTTGTCGAGCCACTGATACTTCCAGTCCGAATCGCCCTCATCGGAGACATACACCTTCGCGCCGCGCTCGGCGAATTCACGCCCGCCCGAGATGAAGTCTGCATGGATGTGCGTCTCCGCAACAGCCACGATGCGAAGCCCATGCGCCATGGCGAGACGTTCATAGCGATCCACATCGCGCTCGGGATCGATCACGATCGCCTCGCCCGTGCGCTGGCAACCGATCAGATAGGCCGCTTGAGCCAGCTTCTCGTCATAGATCATTCGAAGAAACATGCGCTCATCTCCTTCTGCGGCTGTCGGTGATTGGGATGGTATGACCTCTCACGGCGCCCCGTGCGGCCGCATACGCATCACGTGGTGGCAGTTTCTCGCACCATCCGCGTGTGCGCGAAGGCAAGTGCTTCGGGCACATCACAGGCAACGCTGCCGATGGGGAGGAGGCGATCGAGCCCAGCCTCATGAAGCGATGGAAATCGCCCTGGCATGACGCCAGCAAGAACGAGCGAACGCCCCGACTTGTGGAAGCGCTCCGCCAGCAAGCAGAGTTCCTCTGCTCCAGCGAACTCGATGTCCTTGGCCTCGGAGAGATCGATCACCGCGGCTCGCACTTCAGGATCGAGGGATTCGCTCCAGTGGGTCATGTTTGGAAGGCGATGCGGCCTTCCCCGTCGCCGACCGGCGCACCGCAATCGGTACAGGGCAATCGTCGGAGGCAGATCAGCGATTCCTGCGGCAGCGCCAGGCACAGCCGATGTCTCGCGCACCAAATCAGCCACGGGCTGTGACTGATCAAGCCACACGATCCAGATCAAGAACAGGATGGGCGGAAGCATCACCAATTGCAGCGACCATGCCAGAAGAACTCCACCCAACCCAGCGCCCAAACCGAAGCCAAGCAGAATCATCGTGAGCAGCAAAGCTCGCTCATGGACCGTCAATCCCGCGGGCGTTTCCGCGCCGCCGGTACGTCGTGGAGCCTTCGGGCGAAAGACATTCACGATCTCAAGCCCGAGATCGGTGAGAACGCCCGTGACATGCGTCGTTCGCACTACGCCGCTTGAAATGCGCGACACGGTGGCGTTCTGCAGTCCCATGGCAAAGCAGGCAAAGGCCGTTGCGACGAGAAGTTCCTTGCCCGCGAGATGAATTCCACCTTCTTCTTGGGATGCATCGCTGATCCAAATACTGATCGCGAAGCCCAGCAGCGCACCCGCTTCAGCGGCGATTGGCAGCACATAGGGTGACTTCCACTGCCGCGCGCGCGCAATCGCCGTCGCCACTCCTGAGGCAAGTGCGCCCGCGAAGAACCACCACAGCAGCCATCCTGACAGGATCAGCGGCTCCCAATCGCTGTCAGAAATGTCCTTTCCGAATGCCGTCAGCGTCCCCGTCACATGCGAAACGCCCCTGCCGCACACAACGATGCACACGATGTTCACATAGCCCGCAACCCATGCCAGTGTGACGGCGAGTCGAGCCTTCTGAGTGAATGTGTACGCCTGCGCGACAAACATCGAATGATGTGCACCATATGGCTCACCCCAAAGACTTGCAAATGGTGCAACGGCGTGTACTAGGTGTCGTATAGTATTGCCAGCGAGGTACACCATGTCCATTGAAGGCGAATTCCTGAGAGGTGCCGGTCCAGTCGCGGTTCTGAAACTGCTTGAGCGTGGCGAGATGTATGGCTACGAAATCATCGAGGCGCTCGAGCGGCGCACCGAGGGCGTTCTGGCGATGGGGCAGAGCACCCTTTATCCGATGCTCTACAACCTCGAGGGAAAGTCGCTGATCACCGCGCGATGGGATGAAAGCGGCGCACGACCACGCAAGTATTACCGACTCACTTCAGGCGGGCGGAAGCGATTGGCGGAAGACTCGCGTACGTGGCGGAAGCTGGCTGCCGCCATGGATGCGCTTGGCGTGACACGTGTGGGCGCACTCTTCCCGCAGCCACACGCAGAAGGAATCCTCGCATGACAGACACGTTCCCTCCGGACGTGATTGCGTTCGTCGCGCGCGTTGTTCGTCTGACGCGGCTTCGCAAGAAGGAGCGCCTGGACATCGAGCGTGAGCTTCTCTCGCATTTCCAAGAGGCGCTTGCATCGGGGCGCAGCGCTTCCGCTGCCATTGCCGCGTTTGGCGATCCGAAGGTGGCCGCGGCATCGCTTCGTGCGGGCGCCACCGCAAAGCGATCTGCGTTGGACCGCGCGCTTGGCACCACGCTCCGTCTCGGCGGGATCGTGACCGTCACTGTCTTGGTGGGGTACGCATCGTTCGCCGCCTACCTGCTGCTGGCTGGAGCACCGCCGAGAAGGGACATGGTTGCGGCCTATCAGAGCCGCCTCGCGAAGTCGGATTCGCCGAGCGATGTCGCGTGGCCCATCTACCGAGAGGCACTCCTGAAACTGGAGCAAGGCATCGATGCGCGCGGGAATCGTCAGAGTGATGGCGCGCGAGCCATCGATGAGATGCCGCTGCCGATGGATGCGCAGTGGAGCATCGCCGTCGACTGGCTTCGCGCGCATGATCAGGACATCCAGTTGCTGCACTCGGTACGCACCAAGCCCGTATGCGGATTTCTTGCCGGACAGCCGCTCGATGCCGCGGATGTGCCGCTCTTCGGACCGATCGCCAACAGCACGACCGACGAGGAAAGAGCGCTCCAAGAAGCCTTCCCGATGCTGGCGGTACGGCTCCCACAGCTCGCGGCCATGCGCTCCGCTGCGCGCATTCTTGCGTGCGACGCGGCACTCGCAGTGGAATCGGGCAATGGCGATCGCTTTGTCGCCGACATGCAAACGATGATCGCCATCTCCGTGCACGCGCAGGATGGACGCATCCTGATCAGTGATCTTGTTGGGATGGCCATTCGCGCCATGGCGTGCCAGTCGGCGCTCCGGTTGCTGGAGTGGAAGCCAGATCTCCTGAGTGCGCAGCAACTCGCGGCAGTTCAGGCGGCCTTCGAGTCGGTACCGCAGCAGATGCGCCAGTTCGACAGTGGTACGGAGAAGCTGCTCTGGGAGGAGTTCGCACAGAATTTCTTCACCGACAGCGGAGACGGCAACGGCTGGTTCCGCATGGGACCGAACGCAGTTGGTTTGGTCCGGTCGATTGATTCGCAGAACCGCGAGGAACAACGGGGTCTCGGAATGTCGAATTCGCTTCTGGCAGGGGTCGGCGCACCGATCGCAGCGTGGGTCGTTGCCGATCGCAAGACGACACTCAACCTTGTCGATGGTCACATGGCATCCGTTGAGTCCGCGAGCCAGTACCCGATCCGCGATCGTGCACGCATCGGAGCGATGGACATGGCGCTTGAGTCCGAGTTGTCCAATTCGCCTCTTCGTTGGTCGCTCGTGCGGCTGCTCTTGCCGGCACTCTCGCAGGCTGCACGCGCGTACTCCAGGGACCGTGCCTGGTGTGATGCGGTCGCGGTGACATGCGCCGCGCTTCGCTACCAGCGCGAGCGCGGCGTGTGGCCAACACAGGCGAGTGATCTTGTTCCAAACTATCTCACGAGTGTGCCTCTCGATCCATGGGACGGCTCACCTGTTCGCATGGCGACGGATGCGAATGGACTGCGGATCTGGTCGGTCGGCGAAGACGGCGTGGACAACCAAGGTGATCCCTTCGCAAGCGACAACCTGGAGCGCTTCCTCGGACACAAGGCCTCTCCGACAACCATGTTGGAGCGATATCCCCACAACTCAACTGACCTATCCGGGGTAGGTGGAGTTCAGGTGGACTGGGTCTGGTTCGTGCCGAGTGGCTCGCTCAAGAGGTGGCAGGCCCCCTCGCCCGCAGCAAAGGAAGTGCCCAGCGGTTCTTGAGCCGAGCTGCGAAACGCAGCGGCGTTGACGCACCCCGACAACCCTTCGCCGCGGCGAGGAACGCGTGGCGACTCGAAGTACAGGTTGGTACCTCTCACATTGCTACGCTCGATCCATGCCCAAAGGGCCTGAACCGTCGCAGGTGAACGAGTTGCTCGCGCGGCGAGAGTTCCCGCAGGCGTTCCCGCTGGCAGTCGCATGGACGGAGTCCGCGCCGCGCAGCGCCGCTGCGTGGTTCGCGCGGGCGCGCGGGGCGTTCGGCATCGGGCGCCTTCGCGCCGCACATGAGGCGTTGGACCAGTCCGTTCGCCTTGGTGCGAGCGGTCCAGACGTGAACCTGCTTCGTGCGATCATCGACCATCGGCTTGGGAGAAGTGACGCCGCGATCGCGGCATTACAGACATTGCTTCGGCAGCGCGCTCCAAATGCGGTGGATGCGGTGGTCGCGTTGGCGGAGGCACTGCACCGCGCGAACCGCCGCGAAGAACTGGACGAACTGATCACGCAAGGCGGCGAGTGGCTTCAGGACCCGCGTGCTGCGATCTTCTCCGCGCGGGTGACCGCGCGCACGGACCGCGTCGGCGCGATCAATCGACTTGAATCGATCGCGCGTGCGGATGGACCTGCGGTCCTTCGCCGCATCGCTGGCTTCGACGCGGTACGGCTGCTCGATGCCGATGGCCAGTACCGACGAGCGTTCGACCTTGCCACGTTCCTGCACGCATCGACTGGCGCACCGTTCGATGTGCAAGGGCTTCTTGACGACGC
>VGYQ01000030.1 GCA_016872915.1 Planctomycetota bacterium
GGCCGTCTGGAGGCAACCAGTCAGCGCGTCGATGACTTTTCAATCAGCTCAACACGCGGAAAGAGGGCGAGCTTGGCGACCGCACAGCCGGGTTGGAGATGACCGTACTTGCTCCTCGCATCCCACGGTGCATGTCGACATGTTTCACCTCCAAATGCATCTGCAAGAGCAGTCATTTTTGAGGGCATGAACGGCTCGAGTAAGACACCCGCGATGCGCACTGTCTGCGCGCATTGGTTGAGAATGGAAGCAAGCCGAGGGAGGTTCGCAGGATCCTTTGCGAGCTTAAATGGCTCTGTCTCATTGATCATGCCGTCGATCTGACGAAGGAGATCGATGCCACACCGCGCAGCAGCGGCGAGTTCAAACGCATCCATGTGATTGCACCACTGGTGTACCGCGTTCGCGCATCGGTCAGGCCAAGGCCCTCCGTGTTCCGAATCCTCGGGGAGCATTCCGCTGAAGTACTTGCCAATCATCGCACCAACGCGGCTCGCACAATTGCCGACGGTGTTGACGAGATCATTCGTATAGGTCTCGTGGAAGTGCTTGGCGCTGAAGTCTGCGTCTGTTGTCGTCAGTGGTCCTTGCGTTGCCATGTACCAGCGCCACGCATCAAGTCCGTAGTGCGTGAAGTATCCCTCGATCGATGGAAGATCGATGAAGTTGCCTAACGACTTCGACATCTTCTGGCCATCCGCGATCCAGAAACTGTGTGCATGAATTCGCTTTGGAAGTGGCAGATCAAGCGCCATCAGAAGCGCGGGCCAGATG
This sequence comes from Planctomycetota bacterium, assembly GCA_016872915.1. Classification (GTDB taxonomy): domain Bacteria; phylum Planctomycetota; class Phycisphaerae; order Phycisphaerales; family SM1A02; genus F1-60-MAGs104. Next base: position 775 of record VGYQ01000030.1, read on the forward strand.
ACGGCATGAAACCACAAGATTTCCTTGCCAATCACATGGAAGTCAGCGGGCCAGTGACACGCCCGTTCGCGTGCAGTCTCGCTGTTGGGTTCTCCGATCCCGAGGGCCGTGATGTAGTTGAAGAGCGCATCGATCCAGACATAGATCACATGCTGCGGATCGCCTGGGAACGGGATGCCCCACGTGAAGTTGGTGCGTGTGATGGGCACATCCTGCAAGCCCTCTCGCAGCCGCCCCAGTACTTCATTCTGCCGCGCGGACGGCTGAACGAAGTGTGGGTGGTCGGCAAAGTGCTTCTGCAGGCGCTCCTGGAAAGCACTCAGTCGAAAGTAGTAGTTCTGTTCGGTGGCTCGAACGAGCGGGCGCCCAGTCACAGGGCTCTGGTAGTTCAGTTCCTTTGCCTTCGTCTCGGTGTAGTACTCCTCTTGTCCTTCGTCGTACCACCCCTCAAATGTCCCGAGATAGACGCTCCCTCCGTCATGCAGCTGCTTCACCAAGGCCTGTACCTGGCGCTCATGTCGCGGCTCCGTCGTACGGATGAAGTCATCGTTCGACAATCCAAAGAGGCTCATCACACGCTTGAACTCTGCCGCATTTTCATCCGCGAGGGCACGTGGAGTGATACCCCGACCAGCCGCACTCTTTTCCACCTTGACGCCGTGCTCATCCGTACCCGTCAGGAAGAAGACGCTCAATCCACGCAACCGCATAGTGCGCGCCCAGACATCGCACAGCGTCGTCGTATAGGCGTGCCCGATATGCGGACGATCGTTGACGTAGTAGATCGGTGTCGTGATGGTGGCGTGCTGGGACGGCATGGCGCGGGACGATGGTAGGAAGCACGAGCGTTCTGCGCGGCCCTGCCTAGGGTGTGCCGAGCGTCGTGCGAAGCTGATCAAGTACATCTGCGCTCGCGGCGCGGTAGATGATCACGAGCTCACCATTGGAGTAGGCAAGAGTTGCTGCGGATGAAGGATCAGTCGCATCGTCCACTTCCGCGAATATCTGCGATGCCATGAGAGGTTCAATGCGCCCATATGCGTCGAACGTCACAAAGCGGCCATGATCGGGGGTGAAGTACAGCAGCAGGAACCTGTCCGGGCGATCACTCTCACGTTCGTACAGCAGCCCACCACCGCCCGTACAACCTGGAAGATCGATCGGACCTCCAATCACTGGGATAAATCCCTCTGGTGCAAGATCAGGCGGTCGCCACTGACTTCCCGTTGTTGATCGCACGAGTTCCGCAATATCGGATGATGTTGGTCCCACTGCGTCGGGGGAGCGATGGATCGCATCCAGCTGCATGGAGATTTGCATCTGACGCAGCGCGTCCAAGACCTCGCCCATCGGTACAAGGTTGCCCGTTGGTCGTTCGTCGAGACGCCTTCCATAAATGCCTACGAGGACTGCCATAGAAACGAGCAGGATTGCAGCAGAGAGCGCGATGGGGTGGAATGACTTCCGTCCATCGCCGATGCGGTCGCGCATGCATGCAGTTGTACACTTTGTGGCATGTTCGTTCTCGTGCTGCTCTCCATGGTCGTTGCACAGCAGGCGCTCGATGGGAATCTCCAGCGCAGCGGCGGTTCCGTACTCGACTCGCGTGTGAGTCCCGGTGGCAATCAGCGCGTTGCGCAGCAGGACTATCGTTCACGCAATCTCATTGTCACAGGCGACGTGACTGCTGGGCGTAGCTTTCGTGGGTCAGTTGGTTACCTTGCGGAGGATGACTTTGCCGCCCCAACATCAGGGGTCGCCACGCGCGCGTTTCGTGCGTACACCGCGAACACCAGTGCCGCAGCTCTGGCAGCGATTCCTGTGAACGACCGCTACAGCCTCGCAACAGCTATCAGCGCGCAGCCGTATCTGCGCGATTACTGGAGCACCAATCCCACTGGTGTCACGGGGCGCACGGGGGACGCCCGCGCCAACACGACTGGACCGCAAACGAAGCTGGTGACGTTTGACCGCAATTTCACATCGACCATTTCGCGCGCGGAGGCAGCCGATCAACGTATTGACCGCGACATGAAGACACGCCGTGGCTCCGTCGTTGCTGATATTGGATCTCTGTACAGTCCAACAACTATCTCGCTGACACGCGATTCGCAGCGGAGAGCCGTGCGTCTCATTTCAAGCCCATTCACGGGCGTCCTGGGTGTCCCCGATGGAGATCTGATCGAGTCGCTTCAGTACGGTGTGTATGGAAGTGCTCTGCTTCGTGACGACCTGCGGTCAGGTCGGGTGAATGGGCAGAAGATGCTTCGGTCATATCTCTCTGGAGTCGTCCCCGCGCAACCACGCGTGCCATCACAGGCGCCAGATACTCGCCTCGATACGCAGTCCCAGCCGACAGGCACATCAGCCGATCGAGCGGCATCGCAGCAGACTTCTTCGAACGCGGCGAAGCAATCAACGCTGACGACCTCGCCAAGTGCACAGCAGTCACGAATGATTTTGGATCAGCGCACTCCCTACGACCGCGTGATGACAAGTAGTACGCGCCGTGTACTCCGGGCACAGGGCAAGCAGGTAGCCGACAGTGGTGATGTTTCCTTGGAAGAGGTTCGCCAACTCGGTACGGTGAGCGGGACGGTGCGGCAGGCGCTTGATCTAAAGCCTCCGATGCCCGTCGACAATACAGAGCGTGTGCTCGGCAGGAGTGGCGCCACCGTGAATGATCCCACGCTGATGCCGAGCAATGGTGTCAGCGGTGGTGGGACCAACAATCCAAACGCGGGAAGTGGATCTACAGGATCCGCTTCCGATACGAATACCACGGGGAAGGGGGATACAGCTCAGTCTGAGCGATCATTGACCCCTGACGAGGCCTTCTTGATCCTTGCGCATGGCGAGACCATCAGTCAACTGGATGGTGGCTCGAAGGAGGCGCTCGATTGTTTGCTTCGCCTTGGGGATGACTCGATGCGGAAAGGTCGATTCTTCTCTGCAGAGAAGGAGTTCATTGCCGCATCACAGATCGCGCCCGCCAATGTGTTGCCGCTGGCTGGGTTGGTGAATGCCCAAGTTGCGGCGGGACTCCAGATGTCAGCATCCGTGACGATGCGGCGGTTGTTCATCAACTGGCCGGAGATGATCGACACTCGATATTCGTTGGATCTTCTCGGCGGTGAAAGTCGACTTCGCACAGTCGCTGCGGAATGCATCAGTCGAAGTGCAGGTTCGCGCAGTGCGGGCGATTACGGATTGATTACAGCATGGATCGGTCATCAGCTTTCAGATCGCGACCTCGTGACTCGCGGGCTTGAGATCCTTGCGCTGAGCCCCAACGATGCTGAACTCCTGCGCGCACTTCGCATCATTTGGCTTCGGACGACGAATGATGTGCCGCTTCTGCCGCAGGCGCCAACTCCAGAAGCTGCTCCAGCATCGGAAGCTCCAAGTACCCCGACACCCGCAGCAACTGAGACTGCCCCGATACCGCCACCGGCACCTGCGCCCTGAAGTCAAACTTCACCTTCGCAGCGCGTCGGTGGTCGATACCCCAAGGTTTTCGTAGATCCGCCGGGTCGCATCGCTCTTGTTGAGGGTGTAGAAGTGGATGCCGCGTACACCGCTGTCGAGCAGTTGCCTGCACTGCTCCGTTGCCCAGTGAATGCCAACACGCGCGACGGCTTCTTCATCCCCCTCTGCGCGGCGGATCGCCCGCAGCAGTGGTGCCGGGAAGCGCGTTCCTGCAGCCAGTTCGGCCATACGCCGCAAGCCGGTCACGGAAGTGATCGGCATGATGCCGGCAAGCAGCGGCACCTTGATGCCTGCGATTTCGCATCGATCGCGCCAGTCCATGAATGCATGATTGTCAAAGAAGAGCTGAGAAATCACCAGATCGGCACCCGCCTCGCACTTTGCCTTCAGGTGGTCCATCTGCGTCAGGGTGTTCGGTGTTTGCGGGTGTCCCTCGGGATATCCAGCGACAGCAATACCGAAGCCCTTGCCGCCATTGACATGAGAAGTTGGAAATGTCTTGACGCGCTGTACAAGATCGGCTGCATGTCGAAAGTCACCACTGATTGCTGTGGAACCAGTCGGTGGATCGCCGCGCAGGGCAAGAATGTTGCCGACACCAGCTCCCGCATAACGCTCAAGGATTTCGTCGATCTCACGGGCGGTGTGATTGACACAGGTCAGATGGGGCATCGCCTCCAGTCCTGCCTCATGCTTGATTCGAACCACAAGATCATGGGTGAACTGCCGAGTCGAACCGCCGGCACCATAGGTAACCGAGACGAAAGATGGCTTGAGTTTGCCGAAGTCGGCGATGGTGCTGAAGAGAGACTTCCAGCCACCATCAGTCTTTGGCGGGAAAAACTCAAAACTCGCTGTGAACGAGTCGCGCGCCAGTACATCGCTCAGGTGCATCAGGGCAGGGTATCAGCGCGCTCCCTGACCTAGACTTCTTTCGGGCAACCATGGACCGTGTGATCCCAAAGCCGACTGCAAAGCGCCTGAACATCTACGCACGCGAAGTGCAGATGATGATCGAGCTCGGACAGCAGAAGGTCAGCTCGACCGATCTTGGAAATCGTGTCGGTGTCAAGAGCAATCAAGTCCGAAAGGATCTTGTTTATCTCGAACGTGATGAGCTTGCTGGTGACCATGGTCGCGCAGGCATCGGATACGACTGCGAAAGACTGCTGAACGGAATCGAGAAGTTGGTCGGGGCACAGAAGCGGTGGTCGCTGGCGCTTGTTGGCGTCGGCAACATCGGACGTGCACTTCTGTCCTACGCGTCATTTGATGAAGAGGGCTACCCCATTGCGGCGGTCTTTGATGCCAACGAGAAGATGGTCGGAAAGCGCATTGGGCGGTGGGAGGTTCAACCAATCGCACAGCTGACTCGTACCGTGAAGGTGCGGCGCATCCCAATCGGCATTCTCGCAGTGCCTCGAGAAGCAGCTCAAGGACTGGCGGATCAGCTGTGTGCGGTTGGGGTCGTCGGCCTTCTAAACTTTGCACCCATGCAGCTCACAGTACCGCCGCATGTCGTTGTGACCAACATCGATCTCACCATCACGCTGAAGCAACTCTCGATGGATATCGCAGCACGGAATGGCAGCGGGCGCAGTCGCAGCCGCCGTCGGAAGGAGCGATCATGATGGGCGCTCGGGTAATCCTGCTTGTGGTGGCAATGCATGGCGTGGCCTTGGTGGGCTGTTCCTCGGCGCGTGTGATGATGCCCACAGATAATGATGGGCTGCGCCGAGAGGTGCAGGGGCTCCGCGAGCAGGTATCAGCGCTGGAAGCACAGCGCAACGAATTGCAGCAGCAGTTGGCTGCGGCGACGAAGCCAGTCGCTGAAGCAGGTTCGGTCGATGCACAGGTCGCTGAGGCGACTCCGCAGCTCGTGTCTCTGACTCTGGAGGCTGGCAGTCACTATCTGTCGAAGGTCACAGGCAGCGGAAGTCCGACCTGTGAGGCGATCGTGTACCTCAAGCCGACGGATGGACGTGGGCGTTTCTTGCAGATTGTTGGCAGTGCGCGCGCGAGCGCGTTCCAGTTGCATGCGGATGGGCGGGTGGTGAGCCTCGGTACGGCGCAGTGGAATCCGATTGAGGTACGCGACGCATGGAGGGATGGCATTTTTGGCGCTCATTACACGCTTCGGCTGCCACTCGCGGCAGAGGGGTGGAACTGCGGCGGGGGCCCCGTGACTGTTCGGGTTGAGTTCATCAGCCAACCGGATGGTCGTACCCTCTCGGCGCAGCGCGAAATGCCCTTCCAGCCATGACGTTGCACTGTCCAAAACTCCACACCACCGCGGCACCCGCACCGTGGGATACCACCACAAGTAGTAGTGGTCGGCTTGCACACTTACCGCGATGGGTCGCGCTCGGGGTGCTGGTAGCGACTGTGGCAGGTTGTCAGCGACCGCTCTTCAACGACAAGGATCCGCGCTCACAGTTCGACACATACGACCGACTTCGACAGCAGAATCAGTCGCTGCTGGTGCCCGATGAGTTCGGCAATCCGCAGCCGGCGCTGCGCGCACGACTCTCTCCCCAGTCCTGAAATCTGTGGAGTTTCCTTCACATCTTGCAAGCGGTCATCCGATACAGAGAGTCGAAAGGATTCTCTGTGCTGAACGCATCCACGACACCATCGGTCAAGTCGCCGCGCAACACAAAGACAGCGAAGGGCGGCCTGCAGCGCCGTTTCACCGTGTGGGCGAGTTTCGCTGCGGCGATGACGGCTGTGGCAGGCATTCTTGTGATCGCTGACGCTGGTGCCCCGAACATTGAGGCGGCAGTGAGTCCAACCCTCATCGGGCATGGTGCCTCGTCACAAGCGATGCCACTGATCGTGCCGCGAGAGGCAAGTGAGGTCGCGGGTCGTTGGCAAGGGATCGTGATTCACCATTCTGGGACGCCTGCGGGTGATGCAGTGACGCTTGGCCGACAGCATGTGTCGGCTGGTTTAAGCGGGCTTGGCTATCACTTTGTTATCGGAAATGGGCAAGGCTTGGGTGATGGGCTCGTGGATGTGGGCTATCGCTGGTCGCAGCAGTTGCCGGGTGCCCATGTGGCATCGGCGCCCGCAGGCTCGAACGGCGACCCCACGCGGGTTGGGCTGTCGAAGTCCGATGCGGAGCGTTACAACCGCCATGCCATCGGTATCTGCCTGATTGGCAACGGAAACCGCCGCGAGTTCACCGATCGACAGGTGAACGAGCTCGTGAACCTTGTTCGTGCGCTCCAGGAGAGGCACGGTATTCCTGCATCAGCTGTTCACTTGCACTCAGATCTTGCAAGCATTCCCAGTCCGGGGACGTACTTCCCGGCGGCGCGATTCGAATCGCAGATTCGGCGGTAAGGCGCAAGCCCATTCACATTGGCGGTTGGGGTGCGCGGCAGACAATGCGGCACATTCATGTCATTTTTGAACCATTGACCGAATGCATCGACTGGAGAAAGTCTGTACATTGCTGTTATCGCGGAGTTGTGGGGATGCGGAGTCTCGCACGCGAAACCTGATCGGACTTCTTTTCTGTTGACTTGGCTACCTCCATGAGTTTGAGAACCGCCGCAGAGGAGTTGTTTGGCTACAAGGTGATCGCACTCCTCGGCGAGGGAGCGCGGAGCAAGTTGTATGCAGTCAAGGACAGACAGTCCGGGGCAACCTACGCGCTCAAGCACGTGATCTTCGAGGAGGGGCGTGACAAGGACGATCGTTTCCTTCGGCAGGTCGAGACCGAGTGGGCAGCGCTGAAGGAACTGAATCATCCTGCGATTCGCCGCGGTATTACCCTGAAGCGGGAGCGTCCAATCGTCAAGATGACGGAGATCGCTCTTGTGCTCGAACTGATCGACTCATCGACCCTTGAGGAATCACCGCCTCGCCATTTGCGCGACTACGTGCGGATCTTCGCTGAGGTAGCGGAGGGTATGGCCCACATGCATGAGAAGGGATTCGTTCACGCCGACATGAAGACTGGCAACATCATGATGCCAGAGGGGCGTGCAGGATCTGCTCATGCAAAGATCATCGATCTCGGACAGTCGTGCAAGACAGGCACCGTCAAACCGCGCACGCAGGGTTCGCCTGGGTATATGGCTCCAGAGCAGGCAGCAAAGGAAGCGATCGTGGAGGCGACGGATGTCTACAACTTCGGTTGCACGATGTACCGCGCGTTGACCCGCGACTATGCCGAGACAGTTCTTGTGCCTGGTGAAAATAAGGCGCGTGCAGTCGAAGAGGTGCCAGCAACAGTTCCTGTAGCGCAGCGCGTGCAGTCGGTGAGTGGGTCACTGTCCGACCTCGTGTCCGAGTGCATTCGCTTGCCGATTGGCAAGCGTGTGCCGTCGATGCAGAAGGTTGCCCAGCGATTGCGCGCTATCGAGTCGCAGGTGAGCGACGAGATACTCTGACAAGCGTGGGATCACCCTCGACATTTCCCGATCATTGGCACCAGCGTTTTCTTGCGTTAGCGGCACAGATCGCATCGTGGAGCAAAGATCCATCGCGCGGCGTCGGTGCCGTGATCGTGTCACCACGGAAGCAGATTCTCAGTACCGGTTTCAACGGGCTGCCCGTTGGTATTGAAGACCGCCCTGATCGTCTCACGCGTCCGGCGAAATACGATCTCATCTGCCACGCAGAGTTGAATGCAATTGTGCAGTGCGCGCGCAATGGCGTCAGTCCTCTTGGGTGCACCATTTACACCACGTTCAGTCCTTGTGTGCAGTGCTCGCTGGCGATCATCCAGGCGGGACTGGCTGAGGTGATCACCTTCGAGCATGCTTCGAGTGGTGATGAGCACTGGCAGCGTTCCACGGACTTGGCGAGATCACTCTTTGACGAGGCAGGAGTGCGCTACCGCATGATGGTTGGGTCGGTACGCTCTTCAATATGAAATCACACAAACAACTTTGTGCGCTGAGCTGTGCATTCGGCGCACTGATCAGCGGTGCGGCGCTTTCAACTTTCGGATTGGCGCGCGCACCGCAGGGGGGTGGGAGTACACAGACAGCGGCGACAAACCAGGCACCATCAGCGGCTCCCGCGACTCAACCTGCGGTGATCAGTGATGCGAAAGCGCGTGCGCTGCTCGGGCTGTTCGTCGGCAGTTGGGAGGTGCGCGGCACGACGGTGGGCGTCGGCGGAGCAAGCACTGGACCGTTTCAGGGGCAGTGCCACTTCAACTGGACGCTCGGTGGCGTCTTTCTCGCAGGTGACCATGTGCTCTACAACCAGCAAGGCGCCGCGCTGCAAATGATGGATGTGATGGGCTTCACGCCGGGGATTGGATTTACGCGAAGCGAAATCACCAATGGTGATCGCAGCATGTTCTTGTCCACGGGGATGTACGACGATGCACCGAATGCCTTGGTCTTTGCCTCGTCCAATCCAATGGTCACTCCGGGTGGGAAGCAGCGATCGCTCGACACATCCTTCCTGTTTCGTCCTGATGGCACGATCGTGTGGAATACGACGTTTGAGGAGGAGGATTCTCCTGTTGGAACGGTGAAGTTGGTGCTCACTCGGATGGAAACGCCGCCATCGATGCAGGCTCCCACGACGCCGTTTGGTGCACCGATGATCGCGCAGGGGGGGGCTGCGGAGACCACATCACAGCAAGCTGCGGCAGCGGACAGCAAGAACTTCATCGTCCAGACACCACAAGGACTGGCCGTGACGCGCGCGCCACAGAGCATGGAGGAGAACAAGCAGTTGTTGTCGGCAATGCTCCAGCAGCGACAGCAGTTGCAGGCTCAGATGAACGCGATGCAGGGACAAGTTCAAGACATGTCGCGGATGATGACAACTGCAACAAGTCCATGAACCCGCTCTTCCCATGAGCGGCACGACACCACCTCACCCACGCGTCGGCGCAGCGCGAGTCGCATGCTTTGCGCTGATGGGTGGTGCGTGGTCGATGGTGCTCGTCTGTGCAGGCGTTACTGCGGGTTGGGTGTTTGTCGCACTCCGGGGCGCAGGCTTGGCAAGTCTTGCAGATCAGTCGCTTGCCGCCATTCCGCCTGATCGGCTCTCAGTATTCGTTGGTGGACAGATCACGCGAGCCATCTTCGATGTCGTGCTCTGGATGAGTTTGTTGATGCCCGCCGTTCTCGTGACAGTTCTGGGTGGCTGGTCTGGGAAGCGGTTCGGTGGGCTGACCACCACTGGTACCAGGTGGCTCCAGCGCAGCGCCGTGATCGCGCTCTCGGTCGCGCTTCTTGCCGCGATTGCATCTCTGCAACTGTCGCACACGCTTGCCGTGCAGTCGCAACTGCACTGGGAAGCCGCTGCACGCAGCGATGGAGCAGCGACTGCTTCGACACGCGCCGTGCTCGATGCCACCCATGTCTCGGCGGAGCGCACATACGGCGCGCTCACTCTGCTCGCATTCATCGGAACCGCTTGCGGCTGCGCGGCTCTGGTTCGTCGAACCGCGCTACCCTCCACCGAATGAGCGATCACGATGCTCTCTTTTCACTGCGCGGTCGGCGCGCACTTGTCGGTGGGGCGACGCAGGGGATCGGACGTGCGTGTGCGATGGCGTTCGCGGGCGCTGGCGCATCGGTGGTGTTGCTCGGCCGCAACGGCGCTGGACTTCAGAAGGTGCTGGCAGAACTTCCCACCGTCCCTGGTGTCAGCCACTCGACCATCGAAGCGGACTTCACAGATTGGAAGCGTGTGCAAAGCACAGTGGCTGGGGAGGTGGAACGAAGCGGTCCCTTCCACATCGTGCTGCACAACACAGGCGGTCCCCCTGCGGGCAGTGCAATTGAGGCGAACCCTGACGACTTTGTGCGCGCGTTTGAGATGCATCTGCTGACGGGACAGGCGATCGTGCAGGCATGCGCACCTGGGATGCGCGCCGCGAACTACGGTCGCATCATCAATATCACCAGCACATCGGTGCTGACACCGATCCGCGGGCTCGGTGTCTCGAACACGGTGCGTGCTGCGGTCGCCAACTGGGCGAAGACGCTGGCAGGGGAACTGGCCCCCCACGGCATCACTGTCAACACGATTCTGCCTGGTTCGATCCAGACATCGCGGCTCGATGCGATCTTCCAAGGTCGTGCCAACCGAGGTGGACTGACGATCGACGAAGTGCGAACCGCAGCGATCGCTCAGATTCCAGCGGGCAGGCTCGGTCATGCATCAGAGATCGCCGCTGCTGCGCTGTTCCTCGCATCGCCCGCCGGGTCCTATGTCACTGGAGTCAATCTCGCTGTAGACGGTGGACGAACTGCTGTTCAGTCCTGATCGAGGCATCGCATGCGGACCGATGAGTCATCCAACATCATCGATATCTCGCCGCTTTTCTCACCGCGCCTTGCCGTGTTCCCTGGCGATGAGCCGATTGTCCGTCAAATCAAACTTGATTTGAAGCGCGGCGACAACATCACGCTGAGTGCACTGCACGCGACGGTCCACCTCGGTTCCCATGCGGATGCGCCGAGTCACTATGGGCGTGACGGGCGCACGATGCACGAGCAGCCGCTTGCGCTTTACTGGGGTTCATGTGAAGTCGTTCAGGTGCGGTCAGGAACACGACCGCAAAGCGGGCGTGTTGGACGCGCGGATCTTGATGTGCCCGCGGCATGGCGGCCGCGCTTTGAGCGTCTGTTGATTGCCACACGGTCGTACTCGAACTCGGAGCAGTGGGATGGTTCGTTTCTCGGGCTGGAGCCGACGCTCATTGACGCGCTTGCCGATCATGGCGTGCGCCTCATCGGTATCGATACGCCAAGCGTTGATACCGCTGACTCGAAGGATCTGCCGACGCACGCGCGGTTCCTTGCGCGTGATGTGGCGATCATCGAAGGTCTTGTGCTCCGTTCGGTGACTCCAGGCGATTATGACTTCTGTGGTCTGCCGCTGCGGCTGGAGGGGTTCGATGGCAGTCCGATCCGCGCTGCGCTTCGACCGATCAGGGCGCGAAGCACACAGCCTTGACTTCGACCGCAATCGGGGTCGGCAGTGCCACGATTTGCAGCGTGGTGCGCGCCGGGTTCGGATTCCCATCGCCGCCAAAGAACTCCGCGTAAATACGGTTGTAGGTGGGGAAGTCGCGCTTCATATCGACGAGGTAAACGGTCACATCCACCACGCTCGTCCACGGCAGTCCCGCATCAGCGACGACCGCTTGCACATTTCGGAAGCAGTTTCGGCACTGCGCCTCAAAGTCAAATGGATCAACACCTGGAATCTCCCGTGATCCGCGCACGCGCGGACCGATTCCGCTGAGGAACACGAACGGACCTGCGCGGCGTGCGTGGGGGTACGCACCAAGCGGCTCGGGCGCCTTGCCCGAATGGATTTCGCCAGCCTTCGTGTCGCTCATTCAGCCTCCTGTGCTTTGGACGACCACCATCGGTTCGGCGAAGAAGTGCAGTGCGTCTTGACCGCCCTCTCGGCCGATGCCGCTGCAGCGGAATCCACCGATTGGAACGCGCAAGTCGCGCATCATCCAGCCGTTGATCCATACTGTGCCTGCAGTCAGCCCGCGCGAGAGTCGTGTGGCTCGCTCGTCGTCGCGCGTCCACACGGTCGCCGAGAGACCGTACTTCGTGCCGTTGGCAATGCGCAGGGCATCGGCATCTGCCGAGAAGGGGATCAGCGTTGCGACCGGGCCGAAGATCTCCTCCTGATTCGCTTCGGCATCTGCTGTGACATCTTGCAGCAGCGTGGGGGCATAGAACGCACCATGGCGGACGCGGTCGGGAAGGGAATCAGGCGAAACGCGTTGACCACCGCAGAGCACCCGCGCTCCACCATGGACGGCTGCGTCCACCATGCCGGCAACTCGCAGTAGATGAGGGGCAGAGATGAGCGAGCCGAAGTCCGTGGCCGTATCGAGAGGATCGCCGATACGGAGCGCGCGGGTGCGCTCGACGAGTGCAGGCACCAGACGGTCCCAGCAGGAGCGTTCAATCAGGATGCGCGATGCACAGTGGCAGACCTGCCCTTGGTTGGTGAACATCGCGCGCACAAGCCCGTCCACTGTCGTGGGCAGATGCGCATCGTCCGCCGCATCGGCGCAGACGATCGCGGCATTGCTGCCGCCAAGTTCGAGTGCGGTGCGCTTGAACGACCCAGCCGCGGCGCGCGCGATCGATTCGCCCGTGATCGTTCCGCCTGTGAAGGTGATGCAGGAGACATCGGGGTGCGCGACGAGCGCGGCTCCTGCCAGCGGGCCGCGACCATGCACCACGTTGCAAACGCCCGCAGGGAACCCTGCGTCCACCATGAGCTGCGAGAGCATCCATGCGGTGAGCGGCGTCACTTCACTTGGCTTGCCGACGACTGTGCAGCCCGCCGCAAGCGCGGGCGCGATCTTCCAAGTGAACAGGTACAGCGGCAGATTCCACGGCGAAATGCACGCTGCGACCCCGAGGGGCTTGCGAATCACGGTGGACCGCATCGTTCCCTTGGGCAAGTCCTGATCGAACACCTGCGTCTGATCCTCCAGGACGGCACCCGAAAAGTGGCGGAGGTTGGCGATGGCACGCGGCACATCGAGCGAACGGGCGAGCGAAAGCGGCTTGCCAGTGTTTTCGCTCTCCGCGAGCGCGAAGGCATCGAGGTCGCGTTCCACCAGATCCGCAAGCCGCATCAGCAGTGCGGCGCGTTCCTCGGCAGGGCGGGTCGACCACTCAGGGAACGCACGGGCCGCGGCAGCGACGGCCTCGTTGACATCGTGTGCCGTGCTGTCTGGGACAGTTGCGATGGTCTGGCCTGTCGCAGGATTCTGCGCGACCGTGGTCGCGCCCCCGCGTGCAGGACGGAAGCATCCATCGATGAAATTGCAGAGCACCGCGGGCTGCACGCGCGCAGGATAGGAGGCAGGCATTGGTAGAGCACTCGATGGCATCAGTCCGATCCCTCGGAACTGGCGAGGCCGACTTGGCGCGCACCCGGACCGGTGCAGGTCAGCATGAGGAACGCGCCGATGACAGCGATCGACCCGGAGGTCCATTGCCACCAGGCGAAGCGCTCTCCATAGATGAACGCACTGGCAATGCCGACGAAGAACGGCTGCAGTTGCAGTACTCCACTGGTGATGACGATGCCGATGCGCGCGATGCTGATGTAGTACAGGATGTGCCCAAGTGCGATGCCAATGATCGCGCTGATAAACAACTGCAGCAGCGCGGTGCCTGGCAGATCAGGAACGCCGCTGCCACCCGCATCACCGAAAAGCAGCATGAGACCGATCAACCCAATCGCTGTGATCTGGCAAATCGCCGCGAACGCCGTGACGGGGTGGTAGGAGGCCATGCATCGACGCACGCCGAGCCCATACATGCCGTAACAGAATGCGCAGAAGATGCTGAGTGTGGTGCCCCACGGGTTGAACCCGCCGAGCGACGCATCGCCTCCGAGCAGCACGGGGAACAGACCACCTAAAAGAATCGCCCCGCCAATCAGATAGCGCGGGCTGAGAATGATGGATCGCTCACTTGGTACGAACGCGTACGCGCCGATCGCAACCCAGATCAACTGCGTGCGCAAACCGAAAGTCACGAGCCCGGGGTTCATCTCATGGAATGCCGCAGTGAACGCGGCTTGCCCTGCGATGTTGAACAGCGATGGAATGAGCGCGTCACGCCAGATCCGCAGAGGCAGTCGCCCGCGCCGCCATGCAAGCACGAGAGCAGGCAGCCAGATCAATGCGCTGACTCCATAGCGCCAACCGTTATTGCTCCAGTGATCCACTTCCGAGGCAAGATCACGCAGAAAGAGAGGAACGGTTGACCAGCATGCGAGTGTCAGCAGCAGGCATGTGATGCCCATCCTTGCCTTCGATGGTGGTGCAGCGGGCGTGCTGTTTCCCGTATCGACGGGTGTTGCGTGTGCGAGATCGGTTGGTTGTGTGGCGCGGCTCATGCGCCGCCTGCCATGAGGGCGCGCACAAGCAGAACGCCGCCCGCCACCACACCGCCGAGCGCAGCGAGGGCGACCGCGGTCAGCACCGCATCTTGCCGCTGCGATTTCGCAAGAGCGTCGGCGTAGGGGATCGTGTCGAAACTCACCATGTCGTAGCGCGGCGTGAAGAGTGCGGGCAGGAAGCGATGCAGCAAGTGTTCGATGGACTTGCGAGCGAGGAAGAGCCGCGATGCGGTTCGGTCGCGCATCTCGATGAAGTTCTGCAGCGCCATCTCCGCGATGGCATCTGCATTGGGCTTTCGTGCGCGTTCGTAGTCGCGGATCGCAGCAGCAATATCCGTTGGATGGCGTTCGAGTGAATCCACCAGAGCTTCGCAGTCTTCGAAACTGGCGTTTGCACCTTGCCCAAAGAACGGCACGATCGCGTGCGCTGCATCGCCAACAAGCACGGAACGCCCACCCGAAGACCACGGTCGGCAACGGATCGTGAGCATCCAACCGACAGGATTGTCTGCGAAGTCGGCGTCGAATGTCGGCATCATCGAGAGCGCATCGGCGTACTCACGTTCGAAGTGCCGGCGACCGATGGCGGGATCAGCGATCGCGTCAAAGCCATCGGCAGCACCATCGGCGCTTTGGTGTGGCCAGAACAGTGTGCAGGTAAAGGATCCGTCAGGGTTTGGGAGCGCAATCATCATGGAACTCCCGCGCGGCCAGATATGCAGGGCATTCGGTTCCATCGCAAAGGGAGCATGTGGACCTGACGCAACCGGCGCAATCGTCAGCTCCTTGTAACCGTGCCCAAGCCACGACTGCTCAAAGTCGAATCCCTCGCGCCGCTGCATCGTGCTGCGGACAGCGCTGTATGCGCCATCCGCTCCAACAATGAGATCCGCCTCGACCTGCTCCTCGCCGCCGCATGCTGTATTCACAAAGGTGGCACGCCCGCGTTCGCCATCAAGATCGCTGCAGCGCTGGTCGAACGAGATGTGGACATTCGGCTCGGCTGCGGCTGCATTCAAGAGCGCCAGATTGAGTGCACTACGAGAGATGCTCAGGATCGCATGCTCGGGATTGCTGCTGTACTGCTGAAAGGTGAGCGCACCCGAACGCGCATGCATCATGCGTCCAGGCATGCGGATGGCATCCTGCAGGATGTGTGACTCCAGCCCCGCGCGCCGCAGCGCTTTGATGCCGCGCGCACTGATTGCCAAGTTGATCGATCGCCCTTGTACGAAGTTTCGGCTCCGCGGATCACCGCGGCGTTCGCGAAGATCGACCTGCCATCCTGCGCGCGCGAGATAAATGGCGAGCAGTGAACCCGCGAGCCCTGCGCCAGCAATGACAACTCGCTTCGCCATCGCGAAAGTGTACGACTGCTTGGTCGTTGCGGTGAGGCGGAATGACGGCAGCCCTTAGGCGTACAGCGCTTTGACAAGTCGCCAGCAGTCGCCGAAAGAACAATAGAGTGGGGCAGGAGCTGCACGTATCACACGCGGGTGCCGGAAGTCGCAGACCACACCCTGCGGAAGGAGTCCATCAAAGCGTGTGCGCGCCTGTGCCGTGGTGCCTTGGACCTCAATGGACAACTGACAGCCGCGCTGACCGGTGGCACTCGGCGTAATGATGCGCAGATCACTTTCTCGTGCGCGCAGCGACATCTCCATGAAAGCGGTCATGACGCGCGCCTTTGCAGCGAGTCGTTCGATACCAGCTTCGGCAAACAATTCGAAACTTGCGAGCAGCGGTGCGAGCGAAAGCACAGGCGGATTCGACAATTGCCACGCATCCGCCCCCGGACCGGCCGCAAAGTCAGGGCCCATCGCGAAGCGCGTCGCCGGGTCTGTTCCCCACCAACCTTCCAAGCGCGGCGGTGGGTGCGCATGGTGGCGTTCATGCACGAACGCGCCTGCGACGGCACCCGGGCCACCGTTCAGATACTTGTACGAACACCAGCACGCGAAGTCGACGCCCCAGTCGTGGAGCGAAAGCGGCACATTGCCGATCGCGTGCGCGAGATCCCAGCCACAGTGGGCACCCACAGCATGTGCGGCGCGCGTGATGCGCGGCATGTCAAGAACCTGCCCTGTGTAGTACTGAACGCCACCGAGCATGACGAGCGCAAGGGCATTGCCAGCCTCTGAGATTGCCCGCTCGATGTCCTCCATCTGCAGGCATGCCTCGCCGCTGCGTGGACCGATCTCGATCACGTCTTCATCCGCATCGCCGCCCGTTGCCGCAACGAATGAACGCACGGCAAATCGGTCGCTCGGAAATGCGCCGCGTTCGATGAGCACTTTGCGGCGAACGCCCCGCGTGCGTGACGCGGGCAGAAAACTCATCAGTAGCAGATGCAGATTCACTGTCAGCGTGTTCATTGCCACCACTTCGGACGGCAGTCCACCCGTCAGCAGCGCCAACCCTTCACGAAAGTTTTGGTGGTAATCGATCCACGGGCGCCGCCCTTGCGTGTGCCCTTCTGCGCCAAGACGTGCCCAGTCATCCAGCTCCTCCAGCACTCGCGTACGCGCAGCCTTCGGCATCAGCCCAAGTGAATTGCCGACGAGATACGCCATCTCGCGCCCCGATGCGTCCTTTGGAACTTCGAAGCGGCTACGGAGTGCGGCGAGCGGGTCATTCGCATCTGCCCAGGCCGCGAATTCCGCAGAGGGTTCGATGTCGCTTGCCGAAATGTGGAGGATGCTCCGCGCCACTGTCATGCGTTCACCTCAGAGAGACCGAGAAACTCGAGCGCGGTGCCACGGAGCACGCGCGTGCGCTGCGCGTCGGTGAGCCACTCCGCCGCACGCACGAGCCGCCCGGGCGGGAGTTCGCCAAGGGGGAAGGGATAGTCCGAACCAAGCGCGACACGCGACGCACCGACGGTATCGATCAGATATCGCAGCGCAGCCATGTCGTGCACGATGCTGTCGAAGTACAGACGCTGCAGATGCGCGCGCGGCGGCGTCCTTGAGTGAGTTGCGCAGAGATCGGGCCGTGCCGCAAAACCATGCTCGATTCGACCGAGCGTATAGGGGAAGGCGCCACCGCCATGCGCGAAGCAGATCCGAAGTCGCGGGTGCCGATCCAGCACGCCGCCGAATGCCAGCGCACAGAATGCGCGTGCACTCTCTGCCGGCATCCCCACAAGCCACGGCATCCAGAAGCGTGGAATCTCCGTGCGCCCAAACATCTCCCAAGGATGCACGAATACTGCGGCTCCGAGTTGCTCTGCTGCAGCGAAGAACGGCGCGACAGCGGGGTCATCCAGATCGCGCCCCGCCACATTCGTGCCGATCTGCACACCCGCAAATCCAAGATCGCGAACGCAACGCTCCAGTTCGCGCGTCGCGAGTGCGGCATCCTGCAGCGGGACACTCCCCAGTCCGACAAAGCGCGATGGATTGCTGCGCACGACTCCTGCAAGATGGTCGTTCAAGAGTTGCGCAAGGTCATGTGCGTGCTCCGCCCGCGCCCCATACGCGAACATCACGGGCACGGTGGAGAGCACCTGAACGCCAATGCCGTCACGATCGCAATCATTCATGCGCCGCTGCGGATCCCAAAGATCCGACTCGACTTCACGAAAGAGCGCGCCATCGATCATCATTCGCGCGCGGCATTGCCCGCAGTGTTCCATCGACACCCATCCACCGCACCCGTAACGCTCGCGCAGATCGGGCCAGCGTTCAGGCAAGATGTGGGTGTGCAGATCGATTGCGCCAGGCGCAAGCATCATGAAGTCCGCGGCGTGGGCTTGGGAACGCGCGTGCCGCACTTGGGGCATGTGCATGCCTTGGGGTCCGCCCAGAACTCCTCCATCCGCTCGCGGAAGTGCTTCACGATGTCGATGCAGTTGAACTCGATGTCGCGGACAAGCGTGTCGCAGACATCGCAGAAGAACATGATGTGCTCCGTTTCCGATGGAGGGCGGCGTCTTTCGACGACCAGACCGAGCGTGTTTGGTCCCCGTTGCGGTCGGTGCGGCACACCACCTGGCACAAACAGCACCTCTCCCTCTCGCAGCGGAATATCGCGTACCCCGTGCGCGTCGCGCACGCGAATGCTGACATCGCCCTGCAGCTGCATGAAGAACTCCTCGGAGTTGGTCATGTGAAAGTCATTTCGCGCGTTCGGTCCCGCAATCAGCATCACGAAGAAATCCTGTCCGCTGTAGAGATATTTGTTGGAGACAGGAGGCACCATCAGATGCTTGTTCTGCTTGGCCCATTCTGCGAGATGCACAGTGTTGGCGACGCCACCGATGCCATCCCACCCCGTGGGATCACCGAGCGCGTCATGCGCCGGTTTCGGAGCGGCAACGACGGCGGTGGTCTTGAAGGTCGTCATGCGGGCAGTCTAGAGCGAACGCATGTGGTTTCGAGGGTCTGCCACACGCTCTAGGCTGCGCACTCAATGGCTGTGACCGAAGAACGCACCTGGTCGTCACACCCCGCTCGGGAGCGTCCGCTTGCCGCATGCGCCGCTCTCGCGACAGTGGCTGCGATGGCATTCCTGGTTTCGCGTATCGCGGGGGACTGGATGTGGGGGGCACTCGCGGCCATCGGACTCCTGATCGCGATTCTGCGGTTCCTGTTGCCGACTCGCTGTGGCATCAACGCGCGCGGCGTTGTGATCCACCAGCCGCTGTCATCGCAGCGCATCGCGTGGACCGAGATCGTGGGTATTGAGTCAAGCGCCGACGCCACCTCGATCACGCTTCGCTGCACGAGCGCTCGTGGGCGTTCCATTTCTGTGCCGCTGAGCGGCCTCACGACTGAGCAGCACACGCGCCTCCGCAACGAGATCGCCGCCGCAGTCGAACAAGCCATCGGCAAATCACAGATACCCCAAACGATGGAGCGCGTGAAGTGACGACCGAACCAGGTTCACCTTGGCGGCGCATGCGCTCGGCGCTGCGTCATGCGTTCCATGTGCAGCCTCCCGGACCTGCAACGCCATCGCCCGAAGAGGCAGCGGTGGTGGAGCGCATCGTTCAAGAGATCGTGCGAAGGCGGATGTCAGGCGCTGCGCTTGTCTTCCTTGAGTCAAGTCGTCCGCTCTCTGGCGTGGGTGCTGCCGCGATGCACTTCCTCCAGCCCTTTGCGACGGCAGTCATCAAACCAGAGTTGTGGTCGCTGCTCACACGCTTTCTTGAGCGCGCTGGGTCGGTCGAGTATCTCTGCCTGCGCATCGAGGATCTCGAACGCCAAGCCAACAAGGATGGCTCCGCGTCCGTGTCCGCGTCGTCAGCCAATCCAGCGGGCGACGACAGGCCAGAGCACCGCAGTCCAGACGGCGGCTGAAATCACGAGCGAAAGCAGTACGGCGGCGCTGCCCATGTCCTTCGCACGCTGCGCCAGCGGATGCTCATCCATCGTGATGTGATCGGTGTTCGCCTCGATCGCGGAGTTGATCAGTTCAACGATGAGGATGACCTGCAGCACGGCGAAGAGCAGCACGCGCTCAAGCAGCGGTACTGGAACGAACCACGCCACGATCGACAGCGGCACAACGAGCATCAGTTCCTGGCGGAATGCCGCCTCGTGCTGCGCTGCGGCGCGAAGGCCGTACCAGCTGTACTGCAACGCACGCAGCAGGCGCGTCAGCCCTGGCTTCGACTTCATCGACTTTCCGAAGGAATCGCCTCCCATGGAGCGCGGGAGTTTAAGGCGCGCAGGTTGTTGTTGCGTTCGTTCGCGATCCTCGCACTCATGTGCGTGCTGATGCGGATAGCGTAGGCTTTCGGATCCCCATGAGGATCGTGGCCACTGACTGCGGTAGCACGACCACCAAGGCGATTCTCATCGAAGAGATCGACGGTGTGTTTCGCCAGACATTTCGCGCGGAGGCGCCGACGACGGTGGAGGAGCCGCTTGCCGATGTGACCATCGGCGTCACGAACTCGGTCACGGAACTGCAGGAGCTCTCTGGTTACACATTGATCGCGGATGATGGCACGGTCATCCGCCGAGCGGCAGGTTCCAAGGGCGATGGCTGCGATGTGTACATCTCCACATCGAGTGCCGGTGGTGGACTGCAAATGATGGTCGCTGGAGTCGTGCGCGAGATGACCGCCGAGAGTGCCAAGCGTGCGGCGCTCGGTGCTGGTGCAATCGTCATGGACACCATCGCCAGCAATGACCGCCGTCGACCGCATGAGCAGATCCAGCGCATCCGCGAACTGCGACCTGACATGGTGCTCATTTCGGGCGGCACCGACGGCGGTGATGGGAAGAAGGTTGTCGAACTCGCGGAGCTGATTGCGCCCGCGCGCCCGCGTCCGCGCTTCGGCGGCGAGTATCGCCTGCCACTGATCTTTGCGGGCAACAAAGCGGTTCGTGGCGATATCGAACGCATTTTTTCCGCGGAGGGATTCGCGCTGTCCATCGTCGACAATCTTCGGCCTACGCTCGAACAGGAAAACCTCGGCCCGGCCCGCGAGCGGATTCACGATGTGTTTCTTGAACATGTCATGGCGCACGCGCCGGGCTACGACAAGCTGATCGAGTGGACGAACGCGCCGATCATGCCGACACCTGGTGCAGTTGGCGACATCCTGCAGACCATCGCGCGCGAACGCAAGATCAATGTCGTGGGCGTTGATATCGGCGGGGCGACCACGGATCTCTTCAGCGTGTTCGGTGGCGTTTTCAATCGAACGGTGAGTGCCAACCTCGGCATGAGTTACTCCGTTTCCAATGTCTGCGCGGAAGCGGGGATGGAACAGGTTCTGCGGTGGGTTCACTTGGATATGGATGAACGCGAACTTCGGAATCGCGTGAAAAACAAGATGATTCGGCCGACGACGATCCCGCAGACACACGAAGCACTGGTCTTCGAACAGGCAGTTGCGCGCGAAGCCCTGCGACTTGCCTATGCGCAGCACCGCGCGTTCGCGACCAAGCTCAAGGGCGTGCAGCAGCAGCGCACGGTGGGCGACACATTCCGCCAAGACGAGGGCGCAGGATCCATCGTTGATCCGATGCTGCTTGACCTGCTCGTCGCATCGGGCGGAGTTCTCAGCCACGCACCACGCTTCGAGCAAACGTTCTTGCTGATGATTGATTCGTTTGAGCCGACGGGATTCACGGAGATCGCGAAGGACTCGATTTTCATGATGCCACATCTCGGTGTACTCGCATCGATCAACCCGCGTGCCGCGATGGAAGTATTTGAACGCGACTGTCTCGTGCCGCTCGGCTGGTGCGCGGCGCCCAAAGGCGATGTGCGTATCGGAAAGCCCGCCCTCTCCTTCGAGTTGCGCGGTGCAAGCGGCATGATTGCGCAGGGCACGCTCAGCGGCGGCCAGATCCGCCTTGTGCGCCTTGGCGTTGGTGAACGCGCCACGCTTGAGGTTCGACCCGAGCGCGGACTCGATATGGGCGCAGGAGCGGGAAAGCCCGTGAGCCGCACGATCGAGGGTGGACAGGTCGGCGTGCTCATAGATGCGCGCGGTCGCCCACTGCACTTTCCGGCGGATCACGCAGGGCGACGCACGATGGTCGCATCATGGGTCCAGGCGGCGGAGGTCTACGAAGGCGCATGACCAAGGCATACACCCCAGGCTTGAAGGTCTCAGCATCGACCACCTATCGGGTCCGTCGACTGCTGCCCGTACCCGGAGATGTGCGCGTGCAGGTCGGTGCGCGCGTGCAGGCGGACGCCGTGATCGCAGAGACATTCCTCGATGGTGATGTCTTTCCAGTCAAAGCAGCATCACTGCTTGGTGTGCCGCCTGGCGAACTGCCGCCGCTCATGCTGAAGCAGATTGGCGATACGGTGCAGATCGGCGATGTGATCGCACAGTCCAAGGGCATCTTCGGCATGATGCGGACGCAGGCGAAGTCAACCGCAGCGGGCACGATTGAGAGCATCAGTGGAACGACGGGCATGGTGCTGCTGCGAGGTCCTCAGACCCCCGTGCAGGTCCGCGCATTCGTGTGTGGCGAGGTGGTCGAGGTGATGCCGCGCGAAGGGGCAGTGATCGAAACGCCGGCGGCGTTCATCCAAGGGATCTTCGGCGTGGGCGGCGAATCGTGGGGACCGCTTGTTGCGGCAGCGGCGCAGCCGGCCGAGGATCTGACTGCGCAGCGGATCACGCCCGCGATGAAGGGTGCGGTGGTCTTTGCGGGTGGGCGGATGACAGCGGAAGCGATCGCAGCCGCCCGTTCGGTGGGTGTGGCGGCGCTTGTGTGCGGCGGCATTGACGATGCGGATCTCAAGGATGTGCTCGGGCATGACCTCGGTGTCGCGGTGACGGGAAGCGAGCGCATCGGCATCACACTCATCGTGACGGAAGGATTCGGAAGCATCGCCATGGCTCGGCGTACGTTTGATCTTCTGATATCGCTTTCGGGCAAGCAGGCAAGTGTGAACGGCGCCACACAGATTCGCGCGGGTGTCATCCGGCCCGAGATCACGGTGCCGCTCGCGGAATGTTCGAGCGCCTCAGTGGCGTCTCGGGGTGCGACCGCAGGGCTCCTTCATGTCGGAACGCCCATTCGCATCATTCGTGATCCTTACTTCGGCCTCATTGGATCGGTGTCCTGTCTACCGGAAAAGCCAGAAGTGCTTGCGTCGGGATCGCTCGCGCGCGTGCTTGAGGTGAAACTCGAAGATGGCACGCACGTGACGGTGCCCCGCGCGAACGTCGAACTGATGGAAGGCTGACCGCGGGGATCATGGGCGGCGCATACAGTGTGACAAATGAGTGACGACGTTGCGGCGCAGAGCGATGAGCGTTACCACCGGCAGCAGTTGATCCCCTGGATCGGCGCGGATGGGCAGCGCTCTATCAGTCGGGCGCACGCGGTCGTGGTTGGTTGTGGCGCACTCGGTTGCGCCGTGGCGGACATCCTCGCACGTGCAGGCGTTGGCCGTCTCACACTCATTGACCGCGATGTCGTCGAGCCCTCGAACCTGCAGCGGCAGACGCTCTTCACAGAGCGCGATGCGCGCGAGCGGCGACCAAAGGCCGAGTCGGCTCGTGCAAGAGTCAATGAGATCAACTCACGCATTGAGTGCCGCGCATGGGTCGATCATCTCTGTGCCGAGAACGCGCTCGATTATCTCGGCGACGCGACAGTGCTGATCGATGGGCTCGACAACATCCGTACGCGTTTCTTGCTGAACGATGTCGCGGTACAGCGGGGGACTCCCTACATCTATGGAGGCGCGGTTGGCACGGAGGGGTGTGTGATGCCGGTGCTGCCGAACGAAGCGTGTTTGCGCTGCATCTTTCCAGAGCCATTCGCGGGTCCACCGCAGCCGACTTGTGATACGGCGGGTGTGCTCATGAGCACCGTGCTCGCGGTCGCAGCTCGGCAGGCAATGCTCGCGCTGCAGTGGATGAGTGGGAATGCGGCGCAGATCAGCAGGACGCTCTGGTCCTTCGATGCCGTGAGTGGACGCGTGACGATGGCATCGATCGCGGCGGCGCGCGATCCACAGTGTGTGTGCTGTGGTCAGCGCAACTTCGAGTTTCTCCGTGCATCGTGCGAGGAGCAAGCAACGGTGCTCTGCGGTCGAAATGCGGTGCAGATCGTTCCTGCGAAGAGCGTCGCCGCCACCATTCGGTGCGATCCGCAGCTGCTCCGAACAGCGCTTGCGCCGCATGGCAACTTTGAAGTGCATGGGTCGAGGCTCGTCGGCACGATGCGCGAAGTCACGGCGGTCGGAGGCGAGGCGATCGAGTTGACGGTCTTTTCAGATGGTCGGGCGATCGTCGGCGGCACCACCGATCCCATCTTCGCGCGGACGCTCTACGACCGATTCATCGGTGGGTCCTAAAGGGGCGCGTCCCAAAAAGGCGAATGCCTCCAACATCTTGTGGAGGCACTCGCGCTGTCTCTGCAGGGCGCCCGTAGGTCGCCAGCAGATGACGGAACACCAATGAAGCACTGAAGTCTTGCAATCGCGCAGGGGCGCGTCCAGCCTTGGTTGGAAACAAACACAAGATTTTTTAACGCTGGCGGCCGATGCTTTCGCGCATGTCGACCTGGGGCTTGGAAACGCCATGTTTCGGGCTACATTCAAGCATCATGCGAGGCGTGCACAGAGAC
>VGYQ01000031.1 GCA_016872915.1 Planctomycetota bacterium
GTGGCAAATGAAACGTGAAGTCAAATGATAGGCCAGCGTAGGTGCGCTGCAAACTATCGAGATGCGTGTGGACCAGCTTGGCAGTCACACAGATTGGCAGTGGAGCTTGTACACCCAGTTCGATCTGAAGCCAGAAGACGCGGTGGCGCCCGAGCGCAGCTGCATCCGTACTTTCAACGCGAAGCCCAGCCCCGCCGCCACCAATGTTCACCAGCACTGCAGGGAAGTGCGGCCCCACGTGCGGCATCGGCAGTGGGACTTGTGCGGGCACAGGTTCTCCAGAGTGCAGAGCAGTATGCGCGGCATGCCATGCTGCATCACTCGCCTGCTCCGCTGCAACCACACTGCGCGGATCGAGCAAGGGCCATGTGTGCACGAGCGGCAAGTTCAGACCACCCGTCTCGAAGCGAGTGAAGCGGCGCATACAGCGCTCGACATCATCCGGCAGCCGAAGCCGAAGCGCAGGAACACGCGTACCTGAGACAGCACAGTCCCCGATCTTCTCTGTCTTGAACTTCCATCGGTTCTGACCGATGCTGATTGCGCCGATGAGTTGTGCGCCGTCGTTGATCGGGATGTGCTTGCCGAGCATGACAGGGACTTCGACGACCACCGACTCCTCTTCGAGCGCCACAATTTTGAGCCGCCAAACCAAGTCCCCGCCTCGCACCATGTCGACCGCATCCGCTGGACTGGCAGGCGTACCGTTGGATGCGACAACGGCGACTTCGAGCGTTCCACCACGCTCAAAAATCTGCTGCATACTGCGCTTCCACTCCGTTGTTCTCGATCGTGACGCTGGCATGGAGGCGATGGTAGTGAGATGCTGATCACGCGCGCCGTCATCGGCTGTGCGCAGTCCCGGCGGCGAGCGCAGCGCGCAGTCGTTCCACGAGCGCAGCATCTTGTGCTCGGCGCGCAGCATCCGGTCGCCGTCCTGCGAAGCGGATCATGTAGTAGCGGTCGATGATGGCGTGGAACGCCTCCGCAGCTGCAGGGCGAGCAGACTGCATTGTGGCGGCGAACGCCCGCGGTGACTGCCATACAGGCCGAACACAACCGAACTGTGCAAGCAATGCGAGCGCATCGGCATAGAACGCCCCGTCGCGGAGCGCAATCTGTGCACGCATGCGTCCGGTGCGCGTGATTCCAAGCAAGTGTCGTCGCCTCTGCAGCCGCCGCCACAGCAAGATCACCACACTCATCGACAATGCTGCACCAACGGAGACTGCTGCGATCCAGACGACTCCCGCCTGCGGGACACCCGTCCGTTCGGCGAGCGACGCTGCGACCGCGCTCGGCCATGCGCGTGCCTGGCGGTATGTGCGAGTGATCCACTCATTGAAGGCACGAACAAACTCCTCTTGGGCAAGCGAGTCGAACCGCTGGATTCTCTCTCGCCACGCGTCCTCCAGCGGACCGAGCAGGAAGCGCAGCACCTGCCCCCACACTCCGCGCTCGGAGGCAAGAGACGTGTCATCCGCCACTGGCGTCGGGTCGAGCACGGTCCACTGCACATTTCCGCTCCGGATTTCGACCCACGCATGCGCATCTGCCTCACGCACCGAGTATCGGCGATCACTCGCGTCGTAGTCATGCACAATGAAGCCCGTGACAATTCTGGCGTCGACGCCGACAGACTGACACAGCGCACAGAGAGCACTTGCGAAGTACTCGCAGTGACCAAAGCGATACTCGTTGAGAAAGAGATCGATTGGATCGCGCCCCTCACGCTGGATGAACCCGCGCAAGTCGAGGCTGTAGTTGAAACGGGTCGACCGAAGTCGCTCTTCAAAGGCACGGCCGATTCGGATGTTGCGCGCCCAGCGCTCATCGCTGTCCCCGTCTGTCGTGAGATTGCGAAGTCCTCCCTCCTCCATCCACTGCAGCGCCGTCGCACGGACTGCCTCCACAGGAAAGGTCGGCCGCGGCGGAAGGCGCTGTGGGTTTCCCTGCAATGCGGTCAGCGCTGACTCCGAAGGAAAGGGCTGCACTCGCACCTCATATCCACGAACCACTCCTGCCGTCTCGATATCCATGAGCTTGAGGGAGCAGTTGCTCGGCGAGTAACTGAACACTTGCGCACTCAGACCACGAATCGAGATCGGCACCCACGGCGTAAAGATGATGTCCGTGTAGAGCCCACGGAGGTTCACCTGCAGGGTGTGCACATTGATGCGCTCATCGATCGTGGAAGGGGCGAGTGGCGAGCGATCGACTCCGTTGTTGATGATGAAACGTTGGCTCGGTCCGATGCGAGCGAACCAGCGGAACTCCACGGGGTCGTAACGATCGAGTATCTGCCCGCGAAGACGAAGCGTTTCAGCGACTGCAGGCGGCTTTCCATCGGGTCCGCGCCAGTCCACCGACAGCAGTTCGCGTTCGCCGGGTTCAATCCACTGCGGCGATCGGAGCGAAAGATCGGTTGGGAATCCAAGGCGCGTCCCACGACCCGAGCCGAAGAGCGGCCCACCCGGATTGGGATTCCGCGGCAGGATCACGAAGATCGCCACGCTTGTCAGCAGGGAGAGGACGAGTGCTGCGAGAATCACTTGGCGGAGATCGCGATCCGCCTGCGTCTTGCCACGTAGCGCGCGCGCGCGCGGAACGTGGGGAGTCCGTGACAGTGCATCGGATGTCAGCAGCCGAAAGCGAATGACGCAGTCCACGGCAAGCGCAGTGCCGATGATGATCAGGAGCCCCACCGCGAGATCGATGCTATGGAGCCCGGCTGCGACAAGCAGGACACCCGAGAGCAGAACCACCTGCCGCTCATCGCTCATCGTCCTACGTGCCCAGAGTCGCACGAGCATGCCAAAGAACACGCCAAGCCCAATCCACCGCGGGATTCGTGCGGGATCCAGCCGCGGCCAGACTTGGCTGATCACCACGAATGCGATGACAGAAACCAGCACGAGAACGATGGTTGGGTGAAGCATGCGGCGCGTGCATCGACTCGTCGCCAGCCAGCTTGTGCCGGCGACTGCAATAGCCGCAAGTCCGAGTGCAAGACTCCGCTGACTCAGTGCGAACGCAACCAACGACACCATCGACAACCAGAGCGCATGTCGTCGGCAGACGATCACATCGTTCATGGGAATCGCCCTGGAACGATGCGGAGTGCGGTACCAGCGGCAAGTTCCATCGTGCCGCGCTGCGGAGCCTGCCGCGGCCCGATGAGATCGATCACTGCCAACGCATCGAGTTGCGTGGCGAGCCCAGTCAAGACCGATGGCTCTGTCTGGTCGGCAGCGAACCCGTCAATCACCAGTTGAACGCTCCATCCATCCGCGTGAGCACGAGAAAGCACACTCGCCGTCCACTCGATCGCATCCTCCTCCGCACGCTCGGTTGCGACGCCCTCCGTGCGGCTGAGATCGAGCGTCACGACCAGTGCCTTCCGCGCAGGAACGGCACGCTCGATCACAACAGGCTCCATCCGTGCCGCACTTCGCCGCCATGCCACATGCCGCACGGAGTCGCCGCTTCGATACTCACGCAGTCCGATGAAGTCCTCCTGTCCACCCGTGCGCTGCAGCGCGGCATGGGTTCCAGGCGCTGCACCCACCAACGTGCGCAACATCTGTGGATCGACCACATGCTGCCGAGGGTGGACAAGCACATCGACCGGGTCATTCCACTCCACCGACTTCAGGATGAGTCCAAATGGGAATCCGCTGATGCATCGAAATCGCTGCAGCCGCAATATGCCGCGCCGCGGCGGGGTCAGGGTGGATCGCACTTGGGCATGACCACCGCGCGGACAATGTTCGAGCCGAGTTGGGGACTGCTCCAGATCAGCCACTTCGCTGAGCGTGACATCGAAGATCGGCCACAGTCTCGAGGCACTTGCGACTTCATAGCGAATCTCAAACGACTCGCCTGCGCGCGCGACACGCGGAGTGCGGCGGCGCACGCGGAGCGCCATCATCATGCCGCCGGAGATGATGCCCGAGACCACGATCCATGCCAGCATCGATGCAAAGACCCACACCAGCATGTTCTCCGTGCGCTGCGCGCTCGCAGCGCCGATGAGGAGCGCAAGCCCAGCGAACACCAATCCAGGCCAACGAACGTGATAGCGGCGCCGCGGGCTCACGTGCACTGCCCAAGAAGCACGATCACACCGAAGACAAGGGCAGCGATCGCCGACACACGCCCCGCTTCCGCCAGCCATCGGCCGCTCGTGGTGAATACGCCGCGCGTACCCAGCTTGCGCGCCGCATCATCCTCTTCACCGACATCCACTCTGTCCCAGTCGACGCTGTCGGCGAGATACTTGTTGGCACGCAGGACGCCTCTCGCGCGCTCGAGGTCACCCGCACGAACTTGCACGGGGACGCCACCCAGAAGACGACTTCCCGATCCTGTCAGACCAAAAGCTCCGAGCGCCGCGCCAAACACCACCGCCTCGACACCACCATCGCGAAGCACGGTTGCAATCGTCTGCGCCTCGAAATCACTTGTGGCAACATGCACTGTCACCAGTTCGGAGAGATCTGCCGCGTCGGAGGACTCATCCTGCATGGTCCGTGCCATCCTTCGGCCCATCAGCCGCTTCCGGCCCCTCACCCTCGGGCCAATCATTCTCCCCAATCTGCAGATCGCGGATCTTGTCGACAGCTTTCAGGAGTTGCTCCGACGCCTCTGGATCGAACATGAAGCCAAAGATCTGCACGCGCCAATCAGCCACAGA
Source organism: Planctomycetota bacterium (assembly GCA_016872915.1). GTDB lineage: Bacteria > Planctomycetota > Phycisphaerae > Phycisphaerales > SM1A02 > F1-60-MAGs104. The sequence continues at coordinate 4,697 of VGYQ01000031.1, forward strand.
CTGGCGCGTCACCGTCAGAAGATCCCCCGGCTTCAGATCCGCACGCGTCGCGGGCTGCTCCAACACCTGCAGGCGCACTTGGTCGTGATCGATTGCCTGAACGGCCATCCACGAATGCTCGATGCGTCCGCCCTCGCCGGCATCGAGGGGTGCCTGCACCACAAAGGACTTGCGCGCGAGCGCAGCCCACTGCGGTTTTCCCGAACGGATCAGGTTGGTGAACGCCATGGCGAACGCGGGCCATGTCGCCTGTGCGCGGCGCCCCGCGTTCTGCAGCCAGCGCTCGCTCATATAAACCACTGCACGGTCCGATGCGATGCGATCGACCACATCACGTGGCCACGACCATGCTTTCGTGTACTGACCTGCCGGCTCGGCACCGCAGATCACGGCACGCTCCATGCCGAACTCTTCATACCCCTGCTGACGGACTTGCGCGCGCCACGCAGCGGAACCCGCCGTATTGGGTTCGATGAAACGCACCACATCCTCCACGCGCTGCAATGAAATGGTCAGCCCATCACCGATCGTGACATGTCCGCCAGGCTGCGGGAGATCGCCGCCCAACAGCGTGCCAGCCAGCGTGAAGATGACGACAGATGCTTGATCCGCAAGATCCACGGGGACTTCATCCATCTCCAGTTCTGGAAGCCCGCAGCGCGCCAACCCCTGCGTGCCGAGCACCACGCACGCTTCGTTCCCCCCTGGCAGCGGACCGTAGCGCGCCAGTTTCCACAGCGGTCGATCGGTGGGCGTTGCCGCCTCGGTGATGAACTCATGCTCCAATTGCTCGCGTGAATTCACTTCGCCCGTCACGACATCGAGGACCGCGATGATGTCAGGCAGTGAGCCGCCCAGCAAACCCATGACCATGAAGTACTCCTCTGCAGCGTCCTCGGTCGCGAGGATCAACTGGAGCCGTATGACCCATGGCGCCTGAATGCCATCTTCGCTGATTTGCTCCTGATCGCGCTGCGACAACTCACTCGCACGCTCGCACCACACGACCATGCCCGACTCGATGCCCGGCACCTGCAAGCGCACTGCCCACAACTCGCCGCGATTCTCTTCCGACTCGACTGCCTCATGCTCAATGCCATCTCCCACCCACGCCTCCACTGCGGCGATGAACTCCGCGCGCGTGCACGCATCCTCGTGTGGCCAGAACGCGACGAATCCACTCTCCTGCGGCTCGAGATTCCACTCGCCCCCCGAGTCGTGATTCGACTGTTCCTCTGCCATGCCCCCCTACGCTAGCGGTTTCTGCGGCTGATTTCCCATGCCGTTCGATCAGCCCTCAAGCACCAAATTGACCATCCTGCGCGGAACCACGATCACCTTGCGCGGCGCCTTGCCACCGAGCAGCGCCTGCACCTTGGCATCGGCGAGCGCAATACGTTCCACCTCGGCGGCATCGGCGTTTGTCGGAATCGTGATACGTGCCCTCACTTTCCCCTGCACTTGCACGGGCAACTCGACGGTCTGATCCTCCAGCAGTGACGCATCCACCGTCGGCCACTGCGCCGCACAAACGCTGCCCGACTCGCCGAGTCGCCGCCACAGTTCTTCTGCAAGATGCGGCGCGAACGGCGCGAGAACGCGCAGAAAACGCTGCAACTGGAGGTGGGTCAGCCCACCATCTGCCGGATCCTTCAGCTCGGTCGGGCGGGTTGCGGCGTTCACGAGCTCGATCAGCGATGCGATTGCCGTATTGAACGCCAGTCGCTCGATGTCCTGCCCAACCTTGTGAATCGTGCGCGCCAATTGCCTCTCGACATCTGCATGGGCGGTGCGTGCGAGCAGCAGACTCCCATCGCGCTCATCGACCGCCAGTCGCCACACCCGCTGCAGGAATCGGAAGACGCCCGCGATATCGCGTGTGTTCCATGGCTTCGATGCCTCGAGCGGTCCCATGTACATCTCATAGAGGCGGAAGGTGTCCGCCCCGTACTCGGCAATCACATCGTCAGGATTCACGACATTCCGCAGGCTCTTCGACATCTTGGCGACGATCTGCACCACACGCTCGCCGCTCGCACGCTCCATGAATGTGCCGTCGCTCCGTTCCTCGACCTCATCGACCGGCACGAGCGAGCGATCAGCACGTTGGTAGGCGTAACTGGTGATCAGGCCCTGATGGAAGAGTCGCGCCATCGGCTCCGCGGTGCCGACATGCCCAAGGTCGAAGAGCATCTTGTGCCAAAAGCGTGCGTACAGCAGATGCAGCACGGCATGCTCGCTTCCACCCACGTACAGATCGACGCCATTCTTCCCCATCCAGTAGCGCTCCGCTTCTGGATCGACGAATGCGCTCCCACACTTCGGTGAACAGTAACGAAGGTAGTACCAGCAGCTGCCAGCCCATCCGGGCATCGTGTTCGTTTCGCGCGTGACAGGTGTCGATGGGGGCAACAGCGATGGATCGACACCCGCCTCACCCGCAGTGGTGGCAACCCACTCGCGCGCTTTCGCGAGCGGCGGCTGTGGTGTGTCGCTTTCCACGGGGCTGTAGTCCGCAAGCGGCGGCAGTCGCACGGGGAGCGCGCGGTCGCCCACGGGATAGTGATTGCCCTCCGCATCAAAGACCACCGGGAAGGGCTCACCCCAGTAGCGCTGTCGGCTGAACAGCCAGTCGCGGAGCCTGTACTGCACGCGAAGGGATCCGGCGCCGCGCCCTTCCAGCCACGCGATGACCGCACGCTTCGCCTCCGCTGTTCGCATGCCCTTGAGATGCAGTCCGGATGCCTGGCTCTCGCTGTTCACACTCGTGCCTTCACCCGTGGTCGCTGCTTCGCCTGTCCACGGGACTCCATCGATCTCCACCACCTGCACGATTGGCAGCGTGAACGCCTTCGCGAACTCGAAGTCGCGCTCATCATGTGCGGGGACGGCCATGATCGCACCCGTGCCATAACCGATGAGCACGTAGTCCGCGGTCCAGATCGGAATGCTCTTGCCCGTCGCGGGGTTCACCGCGAAGAGCCCGGTTGGAACGCCGCTCTTCTTCTTGGACTCCTGCCGCTCCACATCCGAACGATTGCGCGCCCATGCCACGTAGGCGGCGAGTTCCTCATCTGCCCCACGCGCGATGGCGCGCTGCACCAACGGATGCTCCGGCGCCACGACCATGTAGGTCGCCCCGAAAATCGTGTCGGGGCGCGTTGTGAAGACCGTGAGAGGCTCCCGCTCACCATCGACCGCGAAATGGATCTCCGCGCCTTCACTGCGCCCGATCCACTCCGTCTGCATGGTGCGAGTCGAATCAGGCCAATCCACGGTCGCCAGATCCGCCAGCAGTCGATCCGCGTACGCCGTGATGCGAAACATCCACTGCCGAAGCGGCATCCGGACAACCGGATGTCCGCCGCGCTCGCTGCGTCCATCGATGACTTCCTCGTTTGCCAGAACGGTGCCCAGTTTCGCGCACCAGTTCACCATCTGCGTGCCGAGGTACGCCAAGCGAAACGAATCGAGATAGGCCTGCCGCTGCCGCCGAGTGCAGGCACTCCACCGCGTGTGCACGCCCGGCGCGGTCTCGATGCTTCGGTCTTCGCCGGCAAGTCGTGACTCCAACTCTGCAATGGGCCGTGCAGCCTGCACCGCCGGATCGAACCAACTGCCATACGCCAGCAGCCAGATCCACTGCGTCCAGCGGTAGTAGTCCGGATCGATCGTCGCGAACTCGCGCGACCAGTCGTACATGAATCCGAACCGCTGCAATTGCCGCCGGAAGTTGTCGATCGCCTTCTTGGTCGTGACCTCCGGGTGAACACCCGTGGTGATCGCGTACTGCTCAGCGGGCAATCCGAATGCGTCCCATCCCATCGGATGCAGAACCTGAAAGCCGCGCATCACCTTGTAGCGCGAGAGGATGTCCGTCGCGGTGTAGCCCTCGGGATGTCCGACATGGAGCCCAGCACCCGAGGGATACGGAAACATGTCGAGCACATAGAACTTCGGCTTCGAGGCATCGAAACCCGCTTCACCCGGGTTCGGCACGCGCATGGCACCGCTGCGTTGCCACTCAGCCTGCCAGCGCAGTTCGATCTCGCACGCCAAGCGCGCGTCATACCGATGCGGTGTTTGCTGATCGACCATGGAAGCGGACGAAGGATACGGCGCAGCGCCACACACGCGACCGCGCTCCCCCGGTCGACATCGGTACGCCTCCTGCGCAGCGAGTGGAGATCAGAACCCGACCGAGTTCTTCGTGCCCTGCTTTGTCATGTCAACCGTCTTCGTCCACGCCTCCAACCCAGATCGAATGTTGGTGAGCGTCAAACGGAAGGTGTAGGTGGTCTGTTGCGTGTTGCCGGCTTGGCGCTTGACCTGCGTGATCTTGCCGGACAACGAGAAGTCCGGGGAAGGCATCCCATCGACCGCGTTTCCTTGACGGAACGCCTGTGCACGGAGCTGCTCCTGCGCAGTCTTGTCCTCCGCATTCGCGCCGAATGTCGTGACCACGGTCGCCTGACCGCTGTTCACCAACTGCTCACGCATGCGGTAGAGCAACTCACCCACATCGAACTGCGAGCTTGTGTCATTCACCACCTTGTCGATCACAAGTTGCGCGGGCTTGGCATTGGCGGTCTTGAGAATGCCGGTCTCGATGAGCGACTCCAGCATGCCCGATGACGCCTTGAGAATGTCCTGCATATCCACATCGCCGACGCTCACGATCGACTGTGGGCTCCCCGTCTCAACGTACTTGGCGGGCGAACCGCACCCGAGGACAACAGAGAGGCTCACGATGCTGAAGGATGCGGCAGAACGAGCGGCAAGAGATTTCATGGGTCACTCCACAGTGTGTCGAAGGGGGCGGATGATTCGGTTGAGAAACGTCGTCAGGTCACTCGTCGGCGCGCCGAACTTGCAGGCGGAAGTCCGTCGCCGCTTCACTCGGCGCAATCGCGCGGATTGTGGTGGAGCCTCCCGAGGGGACATTGCCAGTCTTCCAAACGGAGAGCTGCGATGGGATCACACTGCCGTTGGCATCGACCCAATCGAACCGATAGGAAAACCCGCGGTAGCTGAAGCCATTATTGATCACATCCACCTGCACTTCGAGCGGACCACCCTTGCTCGGGAACATGCGCACCTCACCGGCGCGCAAGAAGATCTGCGTGAGTGCATCGTTCACCTGCGTGTTTGTCGGGACGGCTGTCGCAGAAGGTGTCGTGCGGGTGTAGGTCGTGTTGACCGAACCGCACGCCGTGAGTGCTGTGGCGGTGGCAAGCAGGACGATTCGAAGTTTTCGGGTCATGTTCATGGCTGTTGCTCCGTCTGCTCGGGCGCCACCGGCTCGGGCGCAACCGTTTGAATGGTACGCGGGGCTGCACTCACTTGTGGCGCTGGAGGAACGGCCACCGCCAATGACGCATGCTGAACCACGGGCGGCGCGCCTGCAGATGGCATCGTGACGAACACGATGTTGGGTGACTTGGGCTGCACGGGAACGCTGCACAGCGGCGCACCACCGGGTCGCCGCAGTTCAATCTGCCCACTCTCTGGCGTCGTCAAACGAAGCAGATCGATGCGCTTTGGCATCTGCCCCCAGCTTCGGAGATCGGCAGCCGTGGATGCCGCCTGATAGGCGATCCCTGCAATCTGCACGGCAAGGCCAACCGTACTGTCGCTCTGCGCAGCCGCACTGCTCGCTGCGTAGGTTGCGGCAGCCTTTGTCGCTGAACTGATGATCTCCTGCGTCACAATGGTCGGCAGACGCGCATCAAACTCTGCTCGCACCATCGCATCCATGTCGGCGAGCGTCACAGACTGCGCGACCGCGCCCTGCGCCTCTGCGCCACCACTGTCCGCCTCGATCGCGCCGAGCGCGTCATCCCGCACCTTGAAAACGGGGAATGCAGCCGAGACATAGTTGACGGGGCCGACAGGAATCGGGATATCCAGGCGGAATTCGTCGTAGTACGGCGCCAGCCCTGAGAGGAAGAACACCCATGTGACGGGCATCGTGCCTGCAGAGGGGTTCTCGTCGATCAGAGCGATATCGAGCGCGGCGGGGGCGAATCCTGGAATCATCTCCTCCACTGCACGCAGATCGGCGCGGGCGTTCTGGCGGTCGCCAAGGTCTGCGGATGTCGACAGCAGAAAGACGGCGCGCAGATAGTTCGTGAACGGATTCGGCAGCACGGCCATCCCATTCTGTGTGGGCGGGTTCCCCTGACGCGCTCGGACCTGCGTGAGCGCACCCGCCGCCGTGGAGTCGCTCCACCCCTTCTCTCGCCACGCCTCATCAGCGCTCGCCTGTTGCTTGGCGATCTCCTCCTGAAAGCGACTCTTCGCATCCTGTTGAAAGTCGCGGGCACGGTTCAGCTTCAGTCGCGCGGAATCGAAGTTGCCCCGTTCAAGATCATTGATGCTGTCGAATGTGCACACCATGATGCGCTCGGGCGGCGTGCCGCGGTAGATCCGGATGGTCTGGTTGACGACCGTCGTTGCAACCGCCTCGGTCACCTTTGCTTCAGCCTTCTCGTCCAGGTACGGCTTGATCTCCTCGAATGCTCGGCGGTACCAGAGGTCACTGCGCTCCCATGACTTCGCAATCTGTGCCGTGCGCGCTGCCGCCAAGAAATAGATAAGTCGGTCTTGCTCATCCTTTTCCGCTTTGGCCGCCGCTTCGCAGGCCATGGCCTCCGCCTTTGGATACTCCCCGGCGATGAGCGCCGCATCAATCTGCTTGGTGGTGCGCCGCAGGTCTTGTTGGCAGCCAAATGGCGACGAGGCACCTACGAAGGCTGCGCACAGGAACGCAGCACGAAGCGCACGCTGAACCGAACCCTCGCTGCAGGACGCTGCCCCTTCCATCACGGACCGAGGAGTTGCCACCAAATCGACTGCCCTCCAAGGTTGAGATTCTGCACATTTCCCGTGTCAAGCCGAATGTTGCTGTTCTTCAGAAACTCTGCGACGGCCTTCACCTTGATGATCTCCGCCTCGCGCAGCACAGCGCCGTTCTTCAAGTCATTGAAAAAGACCGCATAGCGTTCCCAGTTGGCACGACCCTCTGGCGTGAACTGCATGGGAATGGAAAGTGCAAGCCCTGCCTTCACATTCACCATGCGCTCAACGGGCTCCAAACCGGGGCGCTCGAGCCGAAGCCTGTGAAGTCCTGGACGAACGCGGATGGTGCCGGGGGTCTGCCCGACCACGATGCCATCCACCATCACCGACACATTCATCGGCTCAAGCTTGTAGAGGTTGGGCACAATGGTGTAGTCGCCATCGGCGCCACGTACCGCATCAGGCACACTCAAGTCGGCGAGAACAGCGTTGACCTGCACGTCGACCTCTGCAGCCCCCTCATTCGCCTGACGCACGCTGTTTGATGCCACAGCCGCTGACAGTGCGGCACCAATCTGACTCGCGGCGTCCATGAGAAGCGGGTTGATCGTGTCGAGCGTGGTGGCGACCTCCGGCGTATCACGGACGGCGAGGCGTGCCGGCACAGTGCCCGCAGCGATACTCCCACCGTTCGAACCGTCCAGAATCTGATAGGTGGCGCGCAGATTCCACTCGCGGATGAGAGTCTTGGTTTTGATCGTTGGATCATCGAACGCTCGCTCCGTCTTGTCGTAGGTGGTGATCGCTGCCGTCAGGAGATAGTCCGCACCCATGAGTGCTGCGAGAGCCGTGGCGGATGCGCGGTCCGACTGCAGACGATCAAAGAGCTGCGACTCGGGCGGAGCAGTACCGGCGTTCGGCCCCGATGCCGCGAATCGGTTGACCGCGTTCATGACATCTTCGCGGCGGATCAGTTCAAACTGGCTCGTTGGAAGCGCCGCCGCAATATCGTCCTCAAAGACGCTGACCTTGTCCTCCGGAACACAGAGAGGCCGTTGCTTGACGAAGATGGCGATCTTTCGAGGCGCGGCGGTCGCAGTGCCACCACCTGCTGCGCCAACTCCGGGGCCTGTGGGCGTCACACGCACTGGCTGCGAATCGGTACCCACGGGCTGAGGCGTTCGACCGGTTGGTGCTGCGGGCGATGTGGCTCCACCTCCTCCACTTGCACTGCCTGTGGCGCGACCATTCGGATCAATGCCCGCCGGCAAGCCCTGCGGACGCGCGCGCATGATCGAACCGCGGTCGATGCCGAGATCCTCGATCGCTTGTGCCGTCGAAAAACGGCTTCCGGCATCGGTCACGCGCGCCCATCCGATGTGGACTTCCTCGGAACCGAGGGACTTTCCCGTCTCGGGATCGACCATGTCTGCCCCCGGAGCGAGCACTTCCCAGATCTGTCCCGTCTCGACTCCAGAGTCCTTGGTTCGATTGAAAGTGATTTGCCCCATCGTGTAGCCGACGACACGTGCCGGCATCAAACCCTCGGAAATCGCACGGGAGGCCGTTGTGGCGAACAGCGCCGTCACCTTGCCAATCAGCGCGTTGGTCTTGCGCCCAGTCTGCTCGACGCCTCCGAGAATCTCGTCCAGAGCCGCCTCGTTCAGCGCAACCGATGTCGCGCGCAGGAGAACGCCCGATGAGGTATCGAAGATGCGCACGGAACCCTGCAACTGAATGGTGCGGCGCTCCGCGTTTGAATCACCAAACTGCCCCTTCAGCACCGTGCGCTCCACCACATCCTGAAAGTTCTCGATCGATACCGTTGCCAGATAGCGTGCACCTGCAAGTTGCAGCTGCTTTGCAGTCTGTGGATCGAGCGTGTCAACATTGCCGCTGGCGGCAAGGCTCTGCTCACGAAGCACAGCAGGAAGATCCGCGCGCGCGACGACATCGAAGCGCCCACCTGCGCTGAGTGCGTTGACGAGTTGCGGATCCGTGCTCTGCACGATCTGCTCAAGAACATTGAGCTGCCCATCCGCCGTCGCCTGCGTGAGCACGGCGCCTGTCACGGAAACATCGCGCACGGCGATACGAGGCTTGCCTGATGCAGCGGCATCCTGCACCGACGCACTCGCCGGGCCGGACAAGATTGCCCACGCGGCGATCAGCGAAAGAGCACCGCCAGACAGCAAGGCAGACCATCCAACAGCGAGCGAAGAGGAGACGCCCGCGGATCGCCGCGAGCCTGAGCGCAAAGGTGTCGACATGCACTAAAGAATAGCTGCACCGCGGGTGCAGACCTGCCCTGCACGACGAATATGCCCCCGCGGTCTACGCGCTGTCACTGCGCCTGCTGGCGCCGCAGCTGGAAGTGGTTCGGGTGCTCCTGCATGTACTTGAGCGCGTCGCCCACCACATAGAAACTCCCCGTCACGCACACCAGATCCTCGGGCGTTGCCGCGCGAAGCGCCAACATGATCGCTTCGCCCGCTGTGCGCGCCACTTGGCTCATCTTCCCGCTCCGTTCTTGGAAGAGCTTCTGAAGCTCATGTGGATCTGCCGCGCGCGGATTGCCTGTGGCGCGTGTGAAGATGACCTTGTCTGCGCCAAGATTCAATCGGTCAAGCATCTCGCCGACGTCCTTGTCTTGGCAGCAACCGAACACCGCGACCATGCTGTCATAGGGGACATGTGCGCCAACGCAACGCATCAGCGCATTCAGGCTTGAAGGATTGTGTGCGCCGTCCACGAGCACACGCGGACGGTCACTCACCAGATCCATGCGACCCACGATTCGCGTCTTCGCCAATCCGGCCGTCACGAGGTGCTCTGGGCACTCGAAACCTGCTGCACGCGCTGCATCGATTGCCGCCAGTGCAAGACCGCAGTTCGTCGCTTGATGCTCGCCGGGCAGCGGCACCGGCAGATGCTCGATGCGCGTCTGCTTGGTGTAAAAGCACACGCGCGTGTGCGGCCCGAGTTCGGGCGACGTGCAGAAGCGACTGGAGAACTCGATATCACGGTTCACGATGCGAAGTTCGGCGCCCGCGCGCTCCGCCACTTCGGCAAAGACACGGTTCACCTCAGGCTGCGCATCAAAGACAATCGCGGGAACGCCACGCTTGAAAATCCCGGCCTTCTCACGGGCAATCTTGCCGACCGTGTCGCCGAGGATTCGCGTGTGGTCGAGGTCGATCGTCGTCACGACGCTCGCGAGAGGCGTGATCACATTGGTGGAATCGAGACGTCCACCGAGCCCAACCTCGATGACAGCGATGTCCACCGCTTCACTCGCAAAGTGCTTGAACGCCATCGCCGTGATCGCCTCGAAGAACGTTGGCTCCACCTTCGCGCGCCTGGCAGCGGACTGGACCTTCTTCGCCATCTCGACGAATGCGGGCTTCGAGATCATCTTGTGATCGACTGTGACCCGCTCACGCACGTCGATAAAGTGCGGGCTTGTGTACACGCCGACGGTATAGCCGCACTCCTGCAGCATGTGCGCGATCATCGCACAGGTCGATCCCTTGCCGACTGTGCCCGCCACATGAATCGTCTTCACCTCGTCCTGAGGATCACCCAGTGCCGTCAAGAGGGCCCGCATCCGGTCCAACTTGAACGCACCGTCGTCGTAGCGCACCGATCGCATTCGCTCAATGTCAGGCCGATCCGCCAGCCAGCGCAGCGCAGCTTGGTAACCATCGATGACCGTCTTCCGCGGTTTGGCGGTCTCGGAAGCCCGCGGCGGCGTCAGCGTCCCCGCGCCGCCCCCACGCGTCTTGCTGGCTGGGGCGTTCACCTTGCGGGCGGGACTCTTCGACACTGGCTTGCTTGACATGGGGGGGTGAGTGTAGTCCTCTCGTGCATGAAGTCCAAACACATCAAGGCGGCGCTGCAACACGAGGCCTGGCGAACACTGCGAATCATGAGTGAATTCGTCGATGCCACCGACACCATGGTCCGAGTGGGCCCAGCCGTTGCGGTGTTCGGGTCGGCGCGCACGCGACCTGAGCGCCCCGAGTACGCACAAGCCGTCGAGTGCGGGAAGCAACTGGCCCAACGCGGCTTCGCGGTCATCACGGGTGGCGGCCCCGGCATCATGGAAGCTGCCAACAAAGGCGCGCTCGATGGCGGCGGCGTCAGCGTCGGCCTGAACATCTCGCTCCCCTTTGAGCAGAAGCCCAATCCATTTCAAAGCGTCGAACTGACCTTCCGATACTTCTTCATCCGCAAGGTGATGTTCGTCAAGCACGCGCGCGGGTTCATCATCTTTCCCGGCGGCTTCGGAACCATGGATGAACTATTTGAATCGCTCACGCTGATCCAGACATTGAAGATTGTCCCCTTCCCTGTCGTGCTCGTCGGCATGGCGTTCTGGAAGCCCCTGCTCGACTGGATGCGTACAACGCTGGCCGAGGAGTTCGGCACCATTTCACGCGAGGACTTCGAACTCTTTCATGTCACCGATGATGTCGGTGAAGCCGTGAACATCGTCCATGAGGTTCACGCAGGGCGCCGCCTCTGGGCACCCAAGTTGCCGAGATTCGCATCCGATCCGGCGCCGACCGAAGAAGAAGGCATCCACCCGCGCCGCCACTTCAAGGGCGATGCGTATCTCGGTGTCGACAATCTGGAGTGACGGCGCCGTGCGGCACTGAGCGACGGCCATCGCCGGCGCTCGCCATCAGCGCCACTCGTGGCGTGGGTAACGACGGCGCAGTTCTGGGCGCAACTGCGGATAGAGCACGCGCCAAAATGCGGGCAGATCGCTGGTGATCTGCAGCGGCCGGCGGTGCGGCCCAAGGATCTCCAGCAGTACGGGAACGCGCCCCCCGCCCACACATGGCGTCGTTTCGAGCCCGTACAGATCCTGAATCTTCGCGGCACCCCGTACCGGCTGACCGATCTCGTACTGCAGCCGCATGCGGAAGCCGCGTGGAAGCGCGATTTCTGTCGGTGCCATCGTTTGAATGAAACGAAGATCCTCGTGGGACAGTGCGCCTTGAAGGACCTCGAGCGATGATCGCCCACGCACTTCGCTCCACCGCGTGGCCCCTGTCGCCCATTCTGCAAAGAGGATTCGCAGGTCATCATCGCCATACACATCGAGTCTCCGATCAGGCGCCAATGCAGACACCCAACGAACTCGCGCAATCCAGGGGACGCTCCGCTCCTCCCAATCATCCGGACGTCGACCATCGGCGATCATCTGTGCAGCGATCACATCAGCCGCTGCACCCACCTCGCGCGGAGGACGGACGGTCGCATCAATCACGACCTCGTCGAAGAGCCGCTCCTCCACCGAGACAACAGCCTCACGTTCCGCATCCCAGCGTTCTTCATGCTTCCTCGTGAAGCGCTGCGGCAGCGTCGCCTCCACCCAAGACAGATGAAGGCCGTTCACCATGGCCAGCATGGTTTGCGCGGCGTCACCTTCGCCGATCTGGCGAACATCGAAGGCCAGCAGTGGGCCAGCACCTTGATGCAGGCTGGAACGGTCGATCGCCACCTTACGCCTGCCGCGCATTGCGGCGTGTGGACGCTGTGCATCAATGCGCCATCCGACGCGGTCGGGAAAGCCAAGCATGAACGCCGCTGCGACTTCCGCATCATCATCTGGATGTGCCCCCTCGTCCGGCACCGCCCCCTGTGCGCAGGACTGCGCAGCGCGCTGCAAGTGGGCCGAGGCACGCTCGATCTCCCGCGCCAACACGACATCCACACGCCCACGGCCCCCGCGCTTCCACGCTTGCCACGCGCGTTCACGCGCCGTGAGATCTCCCGGCAGATCGCCGCGCTCGAGCGCCCCACGGAGTGCCGCTGCATCCTCCCGCTCAAAGGGATCTCGCTCTGCAAGCAGCGCAGCCCACCAGGACACGCGCGCCGCCACGCCGCGTCGCGCACCCTCGAGCAGCGCCCGTGCAAGCCGCGGATGTGCAGGAATGCGGGACATCGCGAGTCCGTCTGCGGTCAAAGTGCCATCCGCCCCGACTGCACCGCACTGCCGCAACACATCCTCCGATCGCGCGAGTGACGCAGGCGTTGGGGCATCGATCCATGGAAATGCAGTGACATCATCAAGCCCGGCAGCACGGAGCGAGAGCACCGCCTCCGAAAGATCGATGCGGTGTACCTCTGGTGTCTCGAACGCGGCTCGGCGCGCATGCGACGCGGTGCTCCACAGCCGCACGCATGCACCGGGCCCCGTCCGCCCCGCGCGACCAGACCGTTGTGCAGCGCTCGCCTGACTGATCGGCTCGATGCGAAGCGCATTCAAATCGCGCTGGAGATCGAAGCGGTGAATGCGCGCGACGCCGCCGTCGACAACCCAACGAATACCGGGAATCGTCAGGCTCGTCTCCGCGATGTTCGTGGCAAGAATCACACGGCGCTTCGCGCACGGCTCGAAGACGCAGTCCTGCTCTTCGGGCTGCTGTCCGCCGTGCAGCGGAAGCACTTCGATCTGTGCCGAGGAACGTGCTGCGCGAATCATCTCCAGTGTGCGCGCGATCTCGCCGCGACCGGGCAAGAAGACGAGCCCATCCCCACCAAAGCGTTCAACCGCCTCGATCGCTTCCTGCGCTGCGCGCGCACACGGATCCTCGCCGCTCCTTGTATCCGCACGATGCTCGATCGCCACGGGATGCAGTCGCCCCTCGATCTGCAGCGGCTCCACTTCCAAGGAACGCGACAGTCGCGCCGCATCGAGCGTCGCGCTCATGACGACCAGCGCGGGCGCGCCGCCGCTGCCGCCGCTCGAGACTCGTTCCCCCCGCGCCCGTTGTCGAGCGAGCGCCTGTGCGCGCAGCACAAGTCCCACCGAAAGATCTGACGAGAGCCCACGCTCGTGGAACTCATCGACGATCACTGTGCCGATGCCATCGAGCCCACCGCGTGCAGTCGCCATCCGCACGAACAGACCATCGGTCATGAACAGGATCCGCGTGCGATCGCTTTCATTCCTGTCGAAGCGCGTGCGCCAGCCGACGAGATCGCCCTCGCGCGAACCCATCTCCTGTGCCACGCGCCGCGCCACCGCACGCGCCGCCAACCGCCTCGGCTGCAACACCACGATCCGCCCCGCATCGGTGAACCCCGCACGTGCGAGTACTTGCGGCACTTGGGTCGTCTTGCCAGATCCGGTCTCTGCCACAAGCACAAGCCGCTGCGCATCACGCAACTGGCGCACGATCTGTTCAGCATGCTGCAGTACCGGCAGCGCCGGCACGAGCGGATCAGAAGGCATCCGAGTAGCGCTTGCGCACGTCCTGCAGGAAGCGCGAAATCTGCCCCTGCTGTTTCGGCGACGCCGTGACTTCGACTTCGCGCGTCCAGATGCTCATGAACCCAAGCGCGCCATCCTCGCTGAGCTTTGGCACCTCGCGGTCCTTCATGCGTTCCTCGCCACGCGATGAGTCGCGGCGAATGCGGTCCACACGCTCCTTGTCGCTCACATCGCGCTCCCGACCCGTCGCCAGGCGTTCGCCCATCTTGCTCCACTCGATGACCCAGCGGTCGATGTAGGCCTCCCGCTCGCCAGGCGCCGTATTGAAGTAGCCATCGGCCCCCTGCCAAAGAATGTCGCGCGCAAGCACGCGGACATTCTGTGTCATCTGCTGTCGCACAGGACCCGTGACCCCCGCCATGAATCCGGCCATCGCGGCGCTCTCCGCCGCCTCCATGCCACGGAACCGATCCGTCAGTTCCCGCAGGAAGCGCATCCGTTCCTCGAGCGGCAGCTCATTGAAGTCGTCCATCGCGAGATAGCCAAGGACATCATCGACGGGAGTGTCGAAGATCGATGGCGGCGGCTTCCAACGCACAACCGCCCACCAGTAGGCGCCGCCACCCACGAGTGCGAGCAGCAGCACGACAGCTGTTCCGCGCACAATCGCGCTACGCCGCTCACTCAGCCAGTCGATGAGATCACGAAGGTCCATACTGCATCTCGCTGCATGACGCAGGGTACCCGCGCACGGTCAGGGATCCTCCGCTTCAAACTCCGCCTTGATCGCACGAGCGGATCCATCGAGATACACCCCGTTTCTTGGAATCCGCGTGCCCCCCGTGTGGCGATCCGCACTGTCGAGCAGCAGCGGGAAGAGCCCATTGCTGTCCTCGTCCAGCAGCGCCAGCACCAACTTCGACTCAGTCTGCAGACGGAGTTGCTCGCGCTGCACGGGCGATGAATTCTGCGGCATCGCGAGCAGCACCTGCAGCACTTGGAACTGTATCTCGGGCGTGAAGCGAATCAGCCCTGGGAAATACGTGTAGCTCGTCCCCGTTTCGAGCGACTCACTGTCGACATCGGAGGGACAGAGCCATGTCGGGCTGTCGACTGCCAGGAACTTCGAAAGCAGGTTCGGCAAACCACCCTCGGTTCCATCGGGAGTCACCACCGGCAAGAAGTCGCACATGGGCAGCAGACCCTTGTTCGCGGTCTGATACGACTGTATCGCCGTGTAATTCTGTCGAAGGTTGCTGAGGCAGCCGGCGTTCTGACTCTCACGTTGAATCATCTTGTAGGCGGGCACGGTGATGCCAAAGAGCAACACGATGATGCCAATCACCACCAACGCTTCCACCAGCGTGAATGCTCTCGCACGGGCTTTTCGGTCCGAAGGCTTCACGCCCCAATGGTAGTCACAGGAGCCGCAAAAACCGCATCGACAAAGCGCTTTGGATCGAATGGCTCGACGTCCTCTGGCTGTTCACCAACGCCGATCAGTTTCACAGGAATCCCGAGCGCATCATGGATCGCCACTGCGACACCACCGCGCGCGGTGCCATCCATCTTCGCCAAGAACAGCCCCGTCACTGCCACCGCTTGCCGAAAAGCCGTTGCCTGCACGATCGCGTTCTGTCCACTTGTGGCATCCAGCACCAGCAGTACCTCATGCGGCGCGCCAGGAATCTGCCGCGCGATCACATCGCGAATCTTGGTGAGTTGACGCATCAGGCTCGCTTCGTTGTGCAAACGACCAGCCGTATCCACAAGCAGCACATCGACACCTCGCGTCACCGCCGCCTTTGCCGCATCAAATGCGACCGCGGCGGGATCGCCACCGGTGGAACCCTTCACAACCTCCACACCGAGCCGCTGCGCCCAAATACCAAGCTGCTGCACCGCACCAGCCCGATACGTGTCCGCAGCCGCAAGCAGCACCGAGCGACCCGACTTGCGGATCGAATGTGCGATCTTCGCGACGCTCGTGGTCTTCCCCACACCATTGACACCAACGACCAGCACCACCGCCGGCTTGGCCACACCGACTGCGATCTCGCGCGACCCACCACTGCCACCCAAGAGACGATCCGCGAGTACTCGCTTGAGGTACTCCAGCGCATCCTCCCCGCGCTCCATCCTTCCCGCGCGAAACTCCGCCCGCAGTAATGCCACGATTTCACGAGCAGCATTGACTCCGACATCTGCCGCAACGAGTTGCGCCTCGATCTCCGTCAGCAGTTCATCGCTGAGGCGACGTCCATGCAGCACGCTGCGCAGTCCTGCGCCAACAGCGGAAGCGGTCTTGGAGAGCCCGCGGCGAATCGCATCAAAGGTGGAGGCAAAGAGCATGGGCGCAGCCTCACGCCACCCGATCACCGGGCTGCTGCTCGGTGCGGCTGATCGCGATGCGATCGAGGATCGCATTGATGAACGCGTAGCTGCGCTCTGTGCTGTAGACCTTCGCCAATTCCACGGCACCATTGATCGCCAGCGGCGCAGGAACGCCGCCATGCACGACTTCCCAGTAGCCGATGCGAAGAATGTTTCGGTCCACGCTCGCCTGACGGTTCGTCGGCCACTCGGGTGCGAGCGCGGTCACATCACGGTCGGCATCCACTCGCGAATCCCACGCTGCGCGTGCAAGCGTCATGCCACCATCGACAGCTTCGGGAGGAAAGTCGCATTCCCAGTGATTGGGATCACTCGGTCGCGTCTCGCTCGCGCGCGCGCGGAACGAACGCGCAAGCAGATCGCCCTCGCCAGGACCGCCGCCCAGATCGAACTGAAACAGCGCCTGCAGCGCACAGCAGCGCTCATGGTGCGAGGCACTCACCGCACCGATCCTGCGCCGCGGGAGGCGCTGCCCACCGAACTGGCGGAGAGCGACCGAATCGCGGCGACCGCATGAAGCGCAGCACCCATGGCTTCCTCGCCCTTGTTGCCCTTCGTGCCACCCGCACGTGCCCGCGCCTGCTCGATCGTCGCGCATGTCAGCACACCGAAACACACTGGCTTGCCGCTGTCGAGTCCAACGCGCATCAAACCATGCGCAACGGCATCGGAGATGTAACGGTCATGACTGGTCTCTCCAGTCAGCACGCAGCCGATCGCAACGACCGCGTCCACATCCGAACGCTGCGCAGCCGCTGCTGCGATCACCGGCAGCTCAAATGCGCCCGGCGCCATGACCTGCTCCAGGCGATCCGAGCGACCACCGGCACTCTCGAAGATGCGCCGCGCCCCAGTGGCCAGCGTTCCACTGATGTCCGAGTGATAGGCGCTCACCACAAGGATGACTGTCATGTCGTTGGCACGGGGGAGCGAATGATCCGCGGCATGATCGGAGGACTTCATAGGGGGAACGCGATGGTAGCCTCGCAACATGGCGGGCGTCGCACGCAAAGTGCTCTCCGCAGTCGAACTGACGCGTGCGTCGATGGCATTCGGTGCCATCACCGATTTATGGCTCATCGTCATTCTGTCACGCACGAGACCGGAGTACCACTACATGCCTGTGGCGACCATGCCGCTCGCACAGGCGTTGGTGGCGTCGGCCATCATCGCGATTGGACTGTTTGCCTTCGGAGCAACACTGAACGATCTCCTCGACGCGCGGCGTGACCGCGTCTTCAGCCCTCATCGTCCGCTCGCAGCAGGTGATCTTGGCGGCACGCAAGCGCTGACAGTTGCGCTTGGATCGCTGCTGATGGCCATCGCTGGCGCCGTGCTCTTTGGCAGCGGCGCACTCCTGATCAGCCTGACCGTCGCAGGCGGTCTTGTTTTCTACAACGGTGCGGGCAAATACATCCCGGGTGTCGGCATCATGACGATCGGCTTGCTGCACGCGGCACAGATGTTGATCCCCAACGACCAGTTCACCTTCACGCTGCCCGCATGGCTTGCGATGACGCATGCACTGGTCGTTGCCGTCGCTGTGCACATTTTGCATGGCAAGCGACCGCCGCTCTCTCGGCGCGCGATCGCATCGGTGGTCGCAGGTTGGATCGCCTGGAGTAGCGTGCTGATTGGTTTGGGAGTCATGCGATCTTCCGGTTCGTTTTGGCCGAATGATGCTCCCCTCTGGGGTGCGCTCCTGCCGGTGCTCGCCGCGGCTGGGTTCGGCGCCGTGCTGCTGCGCAAGATCCCGCGAGCACTGACGCCGCGGATCGCAGCTGAGAAGGTCGCGCGGTACGGCGCGCTCTGGCAATCGGTCTATGCAGCCTCATGGCTCTTCGCATGGGGGCAAATTGGGTGGGGATTCATCGCACTCGTCATGGCGGCGTTCGCGTTTGGCCTGACCATCGCGCTGAAGGAAGTGTCGACCACACTGCATGACCCGCTGGGCTTTCGCGGCTAAACCATTCTCGTCATACCATCCGCCCCCACGATGGTTCTGAGCGATCGGCGAGAAACAGAGACCGTGCGCCGCCCCGCAAAGGACATCCTGGACGCGATCGTCTGGCGCAGGTTCGCACGATTCTCCCTCATGCTCTGTGTGCTGCTCTGCGCATCGCATGCAGAGGCACAGGAACTTCGCGCCGTGCCGATCACGGGTGAGTCCCTCGGCGGATTCGTCATCCCGGTCGAACCAGTCATCGGCGACATCCAGATCGAAGGCGTTCGCGTGTGGACGTGGACAGTCGACGATACGCAGCGGATCCAACTTGCAGGTGACGTGCAGGTTCGCTTCGGTGGCTACTTCTTCACCAGCACCGATGCCGTCGTCTGGATCAACCGCATCCCAAGCGCCGCAGGACTGATCAATCAAATCGCCATCTATTTCCCAGAGGCGGAAGAACCCACGCGCCGTGCTGGCCTGGGAGCGAGCGGAAGCGACTTGCTCGTCACCGGTAGCAGCCGCGGCGAAGTAAAACTCTCGGCGGTGATGGTTGAGCAGAAGCCGCCACCGAGCGGCAGCGTGCTCACCGCCGCGACTGCACGCGTGAAGCGTTACCTCGAGTCGGTCGCGCGCGGCGCACTCTTGCAGCGCAGGCCGCAAGTGGATTCGCCGCCGCCCCCACCGCGGGACCCGCCGCTGCTGATCGGCGCTTCACCGGTTCCACCGCCACCCGAGCCGACGCTTCCGACACCGCTCGTTCGTGCAGCGAAGGACAGCGCGGAGATCTTCAGCCCGCGTGGATCGGTCTCCTTCTCCGCAGGCGATGTCTCCATCGACAACGCACAGAACTGTGTCATGCTGGCGGGCACCGTGCGCGTGGATTACACCAGCCCACCCGGTGAGGGTCCGCTGCGCGAACTGCAACTCTCCGCCGACCGGGGCGTGGTGTTCCTCAAGCCCGAATCCACGAAAGGTGCGGCTGAGGCGGGTGCTCTCCTCGATGCACGCGACATCGCAGGCATCTATCTCGAGGGAGATGTCATCGCGACCGACTCCAACTATGTGCTGCGAGGCAAGCGCGTCTACTACGACCTCGAACGCAACAAGGCAATCGTCCTCGATGCGGTCATGCGCACCACGATGCGCAACGGACTCCTTGCCTATGCACGGGCAGCGGAGATGCGTCAGATCGCAGCGGGCGAGTTCGAGGCGGACACCGCACGCGTCTCGACCAGCGAGTTCTTCACGCCACACCTCTCCGTGGGGGTCTCCAAACTGACCGTCACCGAAGACTCCTCTCCCGGCGGCTCGGGCAGCTATTTCACCGGGCAGCATGCCACGCTGCGTGCGAGCGGCGTTCCCTTTCTCTACTGGCCATACATCGCCGGATCACCCAATCAGATCCCGCTGAAGTACATCAATGTGGGCTTCAACGACTTCCTCGGAGTGATCGTCAAGAGCGACTGGGATCTGCTCGATCTGATGGGCATCGAGAATGCTGAACCGCTGACGGAAGTCCGACTGCTGCAGGAGGCGTATTCGAAGAACGCGGCGGGTCTTGGCGTCTCGGCTCAGGCGAACATCTTCGGGAGTGCAGCGAACATTCGGGCCATGGGTCTGTACGACTTTGGCAATCAGGAACAGACCGCTGCAGGTGGACTTGTCACGAGTCCGATCCAGTACCGCGGCGACGCTGAGGGCAGTTGGCGTGGCAACCTTGCGCGCGATGTCACGCTTGCGTTCGAGTTTGCTGTTTTCAGCGACTCCACCTACGCGTCGATTTTCAAGCAGAACGACTACCTCAATCGGCGGGAGTACGAGACGATGGGCTACTTGAACTGGCAAGACGGGAACAATTCCCTGTCGCTGCTGCTCAAGTACAACCCGAACAACTTCATCTCCAACGGATCGATCCTTGCCTCGCGCCC
>VGYQ01000032.1 GCA_016872915.1 Planctomycetota bacterium
CCGGACGCCTGCGACCCTCACCTCCACCAGGAGGTCCACCCGGGCGACCCTCGCCGCCCATCTCTCGCATCGCCTCGCGCATTTCTTCCAGAGTTTCCTTCACGGTCTCCTGCTGCTGCGGTGTGAGGACTGCCATCACCTGATCGCGCGCCACATCGAACTTCGGCATCGACGCTCGCAAACTCTGGATCTCTTCCATCATCTTCTTGCGGTCGCCGCTGGGCACGCCGTCAGGTCCACCAGATGCGCCGCCAGGACCGCCTGCGCCGTCGGGTGCGCCACCAGGTGCGCCGCCGGGCGCGCCGCCGGGCGCGCCGCCAGGCGCGCCGCCAGGTCCGTCAGGTCCGCCCGGTCTACCCTCGCCACGCTGAGGACGGTTGCCTCTCGCCGCGCGTTCAAGTTCCTGCATGCGCTCGCCGTTCTTCTCGCGCCACGCCTGCATCTCCTTCTCAAAGCTCGCCTTGATCGCATCGATCTTCGTGCGCTGCTCATCCGTCATCGATGAGTCCACACTCTTCAGCGCCGCCATGAAGAGCCGAGCCTCACGCCCGGGTGCAGCCTGCATCCCACCACGACCACCCTTGCCGCCCTTCTCGCCAAATCCGCCTTTGCCCTGCGCGGCATCGGGCGGCACGGGCGGCCCCTTCAAGATGCCACCATCGCCGCCGCCAGTGGGTGCACCCTGCCCGGCGGGAGGAGCCGTTGGAGGACCCTTCGGAGGAGCCGGCGGGACTTGCCGCTGCTTGCTGCCACCCTGCATCGCATCGTCATCGTCCATGGGTAAAGCCGATGCGGTGTGTGCAATAAACAGAAATGTCGCGGAAACTGCGAAAGCGGCCAGAGTCAGAGCAGTCGATCGGGTTGTGTTGGTCATGGTCATTGTGGGGGTCCTCTCGCCTTGAATTGTCCCACAAAGTACAGATCGGGACAGCCCCCTACCATCTTTCCCCCATGCCACTGACCGATGCCGATTTGCAATCCGCCCTCCGTACCGTGAAGGATCCCGATCTCGGCAAGGATCTCGTCACTCTCGACATGGTGCGCGGCGCGAGCATGCAGGGGGACCGTGCCGTCATCGACATTGAATTGACGACGCCCGCGTGCCCGATGAAGGATGCCATCCGTGCCGACATCGAGCGGGCCGTGAACGAACAATCGCGCATTCGAAGCGTGACGCCCCCACCGGTCGAAGTGCGCTTTACCGCGCGCGTGCGCGCTGCGGCGCGGCAGGGTCAGGGCGGCGGCAATCCATTGCCGCGCGTCAAGCACGTGATCGCCGTCGGTGCGGGCAAGGGTGGCGTCGGCAAGAGCACCATCAGCGTGAATCTGGCAGTCGGTCTCGCGCGCATGGGCGCACGAGTGGGGTTACTCGACGGCGACATCTACGGACCGAGTGCACCGACCATGCTTGGGCTCGACGACTTGCAAGGCGCGGTTCGCGGCGAACTGTTGGTGCCATTTTCTGTGCACGGCATTGAAGCAATCACTATCGGCAAACTGGTTGACCCCGACAAAGCCCTGATCTGGCGAGGACCGATGGCGCATGGGGCGTTCAAGCAACTTGCCGTGCAGACGGACTGGGGCGATCTCGACTATCTGATCGTCGACCTGCCACCCGGTACGGGTGATGTCCCGCTGACGCTTGCACAGTTGCTGCCGCTCACGGGTGCGGTGGTCGTTTGCACTCCGCAGCGCGTCGCGCAGGATGATGCGCGGCGCGCAATCCGCATGTTCCAGCAGTTGCAGGTTCCGGTGCTCGGTGTCGTCGAGAACATGAGCGCGTTCATCGATGAACACGGCACGGTGCACGATCTCTTTGGCCGGGGCGGCGCCGAAGTGATGGCATCCACGATGGGGTTGCCGTTCCTTGGTGCGCTGCCCGTGCATGTGGAACTTCGCCGCAACTGCGATGTGGGAACGCCTCTGAAAAACTGGAGCGACAACGCCGCTCTCGCTGCTGCGCTCGATGGCATCTGCCAGCGTGTCGCCAGCCAGGTTTCGATCGAGTCGCATCGGCACAGCCTCGTGCAGCCGACCCTGTCCGTCAAGGACTGACTTCGAAGTGGAACAACGAGGTGTGGTTCAGAGAGCGGTACTGCCTGCGGGCGCCGACTGCTCATCCTCGACAGGAAGTCCGCGACCAAGCCAGGGCCAGTAGCCCCCCTGCAATGTCGCGCATTTGAAACCGCGGCGCGCCAAGAACGAGCAGGCTCTCGCGCTGCGTCCACCCGAGCGACAGTACAGAATGAGCATTCGGTCGCGTGGCAGTCGCTGCAGAAACTCCGACAGCCGAGAGAGCGTGACAAGTTCTGCACCACGAACGTGCCCGCGCCCCCACTCCGCTGATGTGCGGACATCAACCATCAGACAATCGCCGCGCGCATGCAGATCTGCAGCGGAGCGGATACCAATCTCCTCGACATCGGTGTAGTCGACGAGTCCACGCTCAAGTTGGTTGTAGTCATCCGTCGAAATCCATCCGCGAATGCGGTCGAGTCCAAGCAGCCGAAGCGCATGTACCACCCCTTCTGCCTCACCGACATCGGCGACGAATACGATGTCCTCCTCCGCGTCAACGGCACCCCCAACAGTCGACATGAAGTAGCGATCGAGCGGCGCATGCACAGCGCCCACCACACCATCGACGTGAAAGCTCGACCAACTGCGCGTATCGACCACCACCGTGTTTGGCAGCGTCAGCAGCTGCAGGAATGTGTCCACATGGAGGCGATCAGCCGTGACGCCCTGCGGCAGCAGATCCACACGGGTCCGCTGGTTGATCGACTCGATCCGCGCAAAGTACGAGGGTCGATCGAGCTGGGCCAACCGCTGGAGAACCGCATGATCATCGCCCTTCTGAACCGCTGAAAGCAGGCGATTGAAACGCCGTTCCACCCCGATGTTGGTGGTACCTGGCATGTCAATCGCCGTGCCGCATGCACTGCCGGCCTCATGCGCAGAAAGCACGAGCACATCATCGGGCAGGAGGCAGAGCCGGCGCAGCGTCTCGCACATGTGTGCACCGTGATCCGGGTGCAGCGCACCGAGTCCACCGGCCAGGAGCGCATCACCGGCAAGCAGCGCGCGAGTGCCGGTTGGGGCGTGTGTCAGCAGAACGCTGATCGAACCGACCGTGTGACCGGGCGAACCCATCACCCCGCACTCCACATCCCCGATTCGGAAGGTATCGCCATCGCTCAGGAACTGAACACGCTCGCGCCAGCGGTCCGCCCGTTCGGTGTACCAGTTGGGCTTTGGCTCCGTGGCGGAGAGCAGTGCGGTCGCCGCGGTCCGCACCAAAACTTCGCTTACACCCGACACGTAGTCCGCAGGCGTATGCGTTTCCAACACGCGCACCACCTTCACCTGCAGAGCGGCTGCCGCCGCCATGCACGCCGACGGATCGCGCACAGGGTCAACCAAGAGTGCCTGCCGTGTACGAGGACAGGCGATGATCCAACAATTCTGGTTCAGCAGCGGTTCCGTCACCCGACGGATGATCATCTCGGGCGGCTCCCGCCCGTCTCCGCGTAGCGCGCGTCCGCGCCCGTGGACGCTCCAAAATCTGCACGCAACTGAACCAACGCCGTTTCGAGCGTGCGAAGGTGCGCGGATGCATGCGCAGCGGAGATCTGGACGCGAAGACGTGCGTGCCCCTCAGGGACCACGGGATAGCCAAAGCCGATCACAAAGACGCCAAGATCGAGCAAGCGACGGCTCATAGCGATCGCCTTCGCCGTGTCGTGCACGATGATCGGGCAGATTGCCGTCGGACTTTTCAGTACCTCGAACCCGGCGCGGATGATTCCTTCTCGCGCCTGCGCGACATTGTCACGCAGCCGCTGAACGCGCTGCGGTTCTCGCATCAGCACCTCGATTGCCTTGTCGGCGCTGCACGCGACCGTGCATGGAAGCGCGTTGGAAAACAGCGTTGGCCGACCTCGCTGAATCAGGAGCTCTATCCCTGCGCGCGAACCAGCGATGTAACCACCCGCTGCGCCACCGAGTGCTTTTCCAAGCGTGCCCGTGAAGAAATCAACGCGCGAGGCAGGCAGCCCCCAGTGCTCGTGCGTCCCGCGTCCCGTCGCCCCCATGACACCCGTGCCATGCGAGTCATCCACGACGAGCAGTGCGCCGTGTCGGTCGCAGACCTCACGCAGTCCTGGCAGGTCAGCGATATCTCCTTCCATCGAGAACACGCCATCGGTGACCACCCACAGCGTTCCCGTCACGGCCGAATTGGCGCGCGCTTCGCGCAGTCGCTCATTCAGGACATTCAGATCGTTGTGGCGATAGACCGCACGGTGAAGTCCCTTCTTGATGGAAACGGCGAGACGAATGCCGTCGATGATCGATGCATGGTTCAACTCATCCGACACAATCATGTCGCCCGGCTCGCACAGTGTCGGAAAGATCGCCTCGTTGGCATTCCAGCAACTCGTGAAGGTGTACGCAGCCTCCACGCCGTAGAACGACGCAATGCGAGCCTCGAGACGCTCATGGCAATCAAATGTGCCGCAGATAAATCGCACACTCGCAGTCCCCGCGCCGTACCGTCGAAGTCCTTCGTGTGCCGCCTCAACGACTTCGGGATGGTTTGCAAGACCGAGATAATTGTTTGAGCAGAGGCAAACGACCTCGCCAAAGCCTCGCAGCCGCACGGTGGCGTCCATCGGTCCTTCGATGACCTGCAGCAGCTTCAACTGCCCGCTGCTGCGGAGTGAATCGAGAATCTGATCCGTTCGGGAAGGGAACACAGGCGCTGTCGTGATGCTCACCCTTACAGTCTAGGCGCTCCCGCCTGCCGCCCCACCGTGGCGGGGCGAACACCGTAGCGCCGCGCGATTGTTGGCAGTAGATATTCAGCAAAGGCGCTCTCGAGGGTCGAGGTGGGCTTCCAGCCCCAGTCGTGGCGGGCAGCCGAATCGTCGCACGCCGCTGGCCACGAATCCACAATGGACTGCCGCCCGAGATCAGGCTCGAAGTCGATCTTTGCGGCGGGGAACGCGGCTCGCACCAGCGCGGCAAAGTCCTCGGCGCTCGGCGAGAAACTTGCCACGTTGTAGACGCAGCGCGTGAGGCATTTTGCCGGCGCACGCATCAGCCGGGTGGTCGCTTCGATGGCCTCGGGCATCGTCATGAACGGGATGGTCGAATCTGGTCGCACAAAGCAGCGATACGGGGTACCCGCGGCGGCGGCGTGGATCATCTCCGGCCCATAGTCGCTCGTGCCGCCACTCGGCACCGTGTCGGCGGAAATGATCCCGGGGAAACGAATGGAACGGAAGTCGACGGCATGCGCGATGCGATCCTTGGCGAGCTTGCGGTAGTGATCGCTGTAGTACCGCCCAAGGTGCTCCCCTGCAAGCTTGTTGCACCCGTACATCGTGTGCGGCTCACAGTACGAAGACTCATCGACGGCAGCGGCAGCCGACTTCGTCTTCAGATCGGGCATGCCATACACGGCGATGCTGCTGGGAAAGAAGAAGCGCACGGTGCTTCCGTGTGATCGCGCCTGTTCCGCAGCAAGGTGAAGCAGATTCAGCGTGCCACCCACATTCACTTGGTGTGCCGTTTCAGGCGCGAACTCGCTCCGCGTCGACAGCAGTGCGGCGAGGTGATAGATCTCTGTGATCTCGTACATCGCCAGCAGCCGCTCGAGGAGCGCGTGATCACAGATATCGCCCACGAACGCGTGATCGCACTTGGCGCGGATCGCAGCATCGAGTTCGCGGATGTCGACTGCAATGACGGCTGGGCCGCCGACCGCGCGCTCGGCGGCCAGGCTTCCAAGAAGCCCATGCCCCATCTCACCGCTGGCACCTGTCACCAAGACAGCGGACGCCCGCTGATGCCCCAACGCAGCCGCCGACTCAGCCCAGTTTCGATCATTTGCCATGCGTTGAGGGTAGCGCCTCCAACGTCTTCAGCGAACACCAAACTTCAGATTCGGCAGCCAAGGCGCAGCAGCAGGTCACGAGTACGGCGCGCGCCATCGACTTCGCCGAGCACCTTGCCCTCGTACTCGATGCCGATCCAACCTGCGTAGTTCGCGCTTTGCGCCAGCCGCAGCATGCGTGCGTAGTCCGTGTGCATTTCCGACCCGTCCGCCGCGAAATCCTGGCTCTTCGCGCTGAGTGCCCGGGCAAACGGCAGCATCGCCTCAACACCTGCGTAACGGTCTCGCTCCGATCCATCGCTGCACTTGAAGTTGCCAAAGTCGGGAAGCGTTCCAAGATTCTTCGCGCCGCTGGTGCGAACGACCTCCGCGACCCACGCACCATCGCAGGAACAACCACCGTGATTCTCAATCAACACCCACAACCCTTGCTTCGCCGCATATTCACACAGCAGCGACATTCCATCCGCACAGGATGCCACTTGTGCAGCGGCATCGCCCTCACCGAGCGCGTTCACGCGGATCGAGTGGCAGCCCAGCACGGACGCCACATCCAACCACCTTCGGTGCGCATCGACTGCTTCGCGGCGAGCTTGCGCGCTCGGTGCACCGAGCATTTGCTTTATATCCACCATGATGAGCAGGCTCTCGACTCCAGCCCCCTGCGCGCGCTGCCGAAGTTGGTGTGCCCACGCCCCATCCGAAGGCATGGATCGGTAAAAAGTACTCACGTACTCCACGCCGCGCACACCAATCTGCTCTGCGGCATACGGCGCAAAGTCCATCGGATGAAGCGCCCCCGACTTGATGGCTCGGTGGAACGTCCACTGCGCGAGACTGATCCGCGGCAGCGACCATGCCGAATCCGCAGTCACGTCTTTCACATCACTCTTGGGCACAGTGCATCCGCACAGCCATGCCGCGGTTCCCCACAGGAATGCGCTCTGGAGTGCCTCGCGTCGGCTGATGGTCTGGGGCGGTCTCTCCACCCCACCACGTTACATCCTCTCCCTGGTCGCTACACTCACCTGCATGATGAAGCAATCGTTTGTTGTGGCAGCCCTCGCAGCAGTTCCCTTCCTGACAACCGCCCCCGTGCTTGCACAGGATGATGCACAGCCAGACAGCGCTGTCCACCCCCAAGTGCAAAGCGCACTCGTCAGCCTTCAGCAAGAGTTGAATGCGCTGCGCAACATGCTTCACAGCATCGGCAGTTCGAGAAAGAACTCGGAAGACCGCATCGGCGCAATGAATGCCTACATGAAGGAGAAGAACCTCATGGATGGCTGGTACGCGTACTCGTCAAGCACCACGGCGGTGCCAGCAGGCATGTCGTTCATGCAGGCCTATCAGGGTGCTCTGCAGAACGAGAAGATGGCCGGCGTCCCAACACCATCAACAACCGACATCGATGCCCTGACGCGTCAGGTGGCTGCCACAACCACCCTTGCACAAGAGTCTTGGAACGCCCAGAACAAGAATTTCCAAACCGTGTCGCTCCTCTCCGCATACCTGCAGAGCAAGGACGCGCTTGTCGGCTATCAACAGTGGGCGCCCGACTATGCCGCAAAGCAGCGCGAGGCACAGAAGGAACGCTATGCGGCGGCGAACAAGGCTGCGGATCAGCAACAGCAGGCGTACCTGCAGCATCTCGATGCACTTCATCAAATCTGGGATCAACAGCCGCACGGCACGGGCCTCGATTTCAATTACGGATTCAGTCAAGGATTGGGCCCGAACGAAGGCGGAACAGGGAAGAGTGCTTCGGCTGGTGCTGCTGGTGGTGTCGGTGTCAACGCGCCCAATGTTGTGGGAGCCAACACTCCGTGGAGTTACGCCGGGGCAAAGGGTGGCTGGTATCCGGGTGCCTACAGCCAGGGTGCGTACTACGGCAACACGCCCCCCGGCAACAACTACAACATCAACTTTGGGAGGAGCGGCTACTACGGCGGATCGAACTACAACTCGTACTCCGACACGTATCCAGATCTGTATGGATATCCCGCAGGTACTGATCTCTCCGCAGGTGGATTCGCCCCAAACGGGATCAACAACGCTTGGAATCGCAGCGGACCACGGGTTTTACCCATCATGCCAAATGGTGTCATGCCAAGCAGCGGCAGCACCCCCGTCGGTGCGGGCAACCCACTCGGTGCCGGTGGCACCCCCTAATCACGCGGCGGCGGCCCTGCGGGTATTGAGAGCCAGCGCCTGACGCAGCGTCACTCCCACTCGATCGTGGCGGGTGGCTTGCTGCTGATGTCGTACACCACGCGGTTCACGCCTTTCACCTCATTGATGAGTCGGCTTGAGATCGTGGCAAGCACCTCCGTCGGGAGCCGCGCCCAGTCCGCCGTCATGAAGTCTTGGGTCGTGACAGCTCGTACGGCAACAACGGAGTCATAAGTACGCCCGTCCCCCATCACGCCAACGCTCTTGACAGGCAGCAGCACAGCAAAGACTTGATCTGTCTGGCGATACAGCCCGGCAGAAACGATCTCCGCCAGCAATATCTCATCGCAGTCGCGCAGCACACGCAGCTTTTCTTCGCTGACCGGCCCAAGGCAACGCACCGCCAACCCAGGACCGGGGAACGGGTGGCGCCACACGATCGCCTCAGGCAACCCGAGCACCTCACCGAGCTTGCGAACCTCATCCTTGAACAAACTGCGTAGCGGCTCCACGAGTTCAAAGCCGAGATCTTCGGGTAGCCCACCCACGTTGTGGTGAAGCTTGATGTTCGCGGCGGTGCCCGCATGCCCATGTCCGCTCTCGATGACATCGGGATAGAGCGTGCCTTGCGCAAGGAAACGAACATCTCCTTCGATGGACTTTGCCGCATGCTGAAAGACATTGATAAAACGGTGACCGATCAGTCGGCGCTTTTGCTGCGGATCAGCAACTCCCTCAAGATCACCAAGGAACTCCCTGCTTGCGTCCACGACCCGCAAGTCGATGTCGAAGTGACCGCGGAATGTGGATTCCACCAACTCTCGCTCACCCTTTCGAAGAAGCCCGTTATCGACAAAGATGCAACACAGTTGCTTGCCAATAGCACGGGCAAGAAGCGCGGCGACCACGGAACTATCGACCCCGCCGGAGAGGCCGCACAAAACTCGTGATGATCCGACACGCCCGCGGATCCGACGGCACTCTGTCTCCACAAAGTCCGACATACGCCAAGAACCGGCACATCCGCACTCCTGAAACAGGAAGTTGCGAATGATGTCCATGCCGTGGGGCGTATGCGTCACCTCTGGATGGAACTGCACTCCGAAGATTCGTCGCGCACGATCCTCGACTGCAGCGAATGGACATGTCGGCGTCGAGGCAATGGTGCAAAACCCGCTCGGCAATGCCAGCACCTGATCGCCGTGGCTCATCCAGACCGTCGACCGATCCGGGACACCCTGCAACAGCTTTGCGGGTGTGTTCAGATGCAACTGTGCCCGGCCGTACTCGCGGTGCGGCGCACCCTCCACTCGCCCGCCAAGAAGCTGCGCAGTCAACTGCATGCCGTAGCAGATGCCAAGGATGGGAATGCCAAGATCGAAGAGGCGCGCGTCACAGCGCGGTGCGCCTTGTTCCGACACGCTCGACGGCCCACCCGAAAGAATGATGCCTCGGGGATTGTGCGATCGAATCTCATCGATGGGCGCGTCCGGACGAATCAAGAGACTGAACACGCCAGCCTCGCGCACGCGGCGTGCAATCAACTGCGCGTACTGGCTCCCGAAATCGAGGATCAAGACCGTTTCAGTCTGTGGGGTGTTGGGATCTGCTGTGTCCATCGGTTCAGCCCAAAAGGAAGGGCGGGATCGTAGCGGCGGCTCCGCTATCCTTGCCGCCATGGTGTCTCAGTCTGTTCGGCATGTCCTTTTTGCCTCGTTCCTAGGGCGGTGCGTCGTGGGTGTCTGCCTGACACTCGGAACCATCGCACTCAGCAGCTGCGCACCGAGTGCCACCGAAGGCGGCTTCGCAAACCCAGCCCCAGGCGCTCGCATCTACGCGATCGAGGACGCGGTCAAGTTCAATCGCCGTGATCAAATCCCGCAGATCGTTGAGTGTCTCTGCTCTGACGACGATCTGCTTCGGTACATGGCCATCGGTGCACTGCAGCGGATGACGGGACAAGACCTCGGATACCAGTTCGATGACGTCGAGCCGCTCCGATTCGCGGCGTACCAACGGTGGCGGCAATGGACCATCGATCAACATCTCGCCCCACCCGAGCAGTCGTACGCATCAACGATCTATCCGCCGGCACGCCCGCGTCCCTCTTGGTGAACATGGAACGCGAGCCCGAGATCAGCATCCGAATCTTCAGCGACCCACATCTGCTCGCGACCGTGCGGGGCGCCATTGAGGGGTTGGCGAAGTGCGTTGGCTTCCAAGACAAGTCTCGTGCGATGCTCACCCTCGCCATCGATGAGGCGCTGACCAATGTCATCCGCCACGGCTACGGCGAACAGGCACACGGCATGATCTGGGTGCACATGTGGCGCTCGGCTCATCCGCGTGGACTCCGCATCATTATCGAGGATCTTGGAAAGGCCACGGATCCTTCGAAGATTCGGGGGCGTGAACTGGACGATGTCCGTCCGGGCGGTCTGGGCGTCCACATCATCAAGGAAACGATGGACGAAGCCGCGTGGGAACCGCGTCCCTCGGGTGGGATGCGATTGACGCTTGCCAAGTGGCTCAACGCAGAGGAGGTCGCTGCTTCGTATCCTGCTCCTCCAAATCCGGAGCAAACCAACTCATGAATTCCCCACTCATCATCAAGATCACCACGGTCAATGGCAGCACGGTGGTCGCGCCGCAAAGTTACATCGATATGTCAAGGGCGCCGACGATGCGGGATGCCATCAAGAGCGCGTTGGCGGCAAAGCCATCAAAGCTGGTGATCGACCTCTCCGTGGTCAATTATGTCGACTCGTCTGGCATCGCCACGCTCGTCGAGGCACTCAAGTGGACACGAGAAGCAAACGTCGGCCTGACGCTTGCAGGTCTCAGCCCGCGTGTCAAGACACTGATGGATATCACGAAGCTGTCCGCCATGTTCACAACACGCGCCACCGTTGAGGAGGCCTGCAAGGCTTAACACCATGGCAGCAGAAACAACCCAAGCCAAGCTTGCTTTCCCGCTCCGATTCATCGACTGGTACTGGACGGTGTGGGCGGAAGTCTTTGGGCTCGTCGGTGCATGGGCGGCGCTCTTGCACCAGGTTTCCGTGTGGGTCATCCGCTCGCTTGTTCAGCGGCGCACCCGCTTTGGCGCGCAGGCGCTCGCCGAGCAGATCGTCCGAGTAGGAACACGCTCCATCGGCATCGTGCTTCTCGTCTCAGGCTGTATCGGCATCATTCTGGCACTGCAGACCGCCCCGAGCCTCAGCCAGTTTGGGCAAACGGACAAAGTTGCGAATCTGGTTGGTGTGGCGGTCACACGCGAACTCGGTCCACTCATTGCCGCCATCGTCCTCACAGGTTTTGCAGGCGCCTCGATCGCGGCAGAACTCGGAACCATGAAAGTGGGCGAGGAGATCGAAGCCCTCGAGGCAATGGCGTTGAACCCCATCCGGTTTCTCGTCGTGCCTCGTGTCATTGCCACCGCCGTCAGCCTCGTGGTGCTCTCCGTCTTTGCAGACATCTGCTCGATCTTTATGGGTGGTGTCATCGGCGTCATGGTGCTCGATATCCCTTACGAGACCTACAAAATCAACACGATCACTCAGCTGCGACCAGTGGACCTCAACACGGGACTCCTCAAGGCGCTCGTTTTCGGCGTATTGCTCGGTCTGATCGCTTGCTCCAATGGTCTGCGAGTCACAGGGGGCGCCGCAGGTGTGGGAAGAGCAACGACCAATACCGTAGTCCAGACCACTGTCGCTATCGTCATTTGCGACTTGCTCTTCTCATCGCTCTTTTACAGCCTCGGGCTCAACTGACGGTCGATGGCACGACGCGGCGGATCGAAGCCCGCCGCCCGCAGCTGTTCTGCGCCTGCAATGCTCGATGCGTGTTCGATGAGACAGTGCATCGCATCATCAGGGCTTTCGACGAGAACGGCCTGCATCGACTGGATCAGACGGTGGCAGCCAGCAGATCGCCCTGAGTGCACGGGCCCCGGGACTGCCATGCACGCGCGTCCCGCCTCAATCGCGAGTCCCGCCGTGATCATCGCTCCTGATCTTGTTGCAGCCTCCACCACAAGTGTTGCGGCACTGAGCCCAGCAAGCACACGGTTGCGGCTTGGGAATCGGTCGGGGGTTGCGGGAGCATCGACAGGGCACTCACTGATCACCGCACCGCCACTCGCAACAATCTCATCCAGCAGTTCCCTGTGCTCGGGTGGATAGGGCTCTGCAAGACCACCGCCGACCACCGCGACAGTCCGACCCTCTGCACGCAGCGCCCCACGGTGTGCCTCTCCATCAATGCCCCGCGCCGCCCCCGAAACAACGGCAATCTCCGCTGCAGCAAAGGCTGCAGCAAACCGCCCCGCCTGTTCGATGCCGTACGCCGTTGCGCGACGCGAACCGACAACCGCAACGGACCACGCATCCTCCCGCTGCAGTTGCCCCCGAATCCAGAGTGCGAGCGGTGGATCAGAAGAGGCTGCCAGCATTGCTGGGTAGTCGTCGTCTTCGATGAGAACCAGCCCTGCACCAAGCGCATCCATCTGATCACGCTGCCGAAGCGGGTCGCACCGCTGCACGCGCTGTCGAAGCACAGCTGCCCGAACGAAATCGCATTCATCAAACGTTGCCAAGAGTCCATCGAGTTCCGCATCCTTCGAGTGCACTATGCGCGCAAAGGCCGTCACACCACCACAGCTGCGTACCGCCTGCCGCCACGATCGTGGAGCGCGGTCGAGCGCCTGTGCAATCTGCAGCACTTCAAGTGGAATCTCCCCCGCACCCCTTGGCATGACGCGAACACTACTCCCCCGCCGACCTGCTCAACCGTTCAAGCAAGTTTTTCCTGCAGCCTCTGCGCCGGCCCAAGCACGAGCCCGAGGAAGACGCAGAATGCGCCTGCAGCGATCACCCAAAGCCGCTGCGGACCGAGCGTCCACCGCGACAGAAGGGTGTCTGGGTACGCATCCATCTCATACGGGGCAGGCGTCACACTTGCCTCGATCCAGTCGCTCGGCGTCGACTCGATCGACGACGCAACGAGCAACGCCGTCTCCCCGCGCGGCATCAGGTTCAATTGACTCGCCGCCAAGCGCCGCACCAAGGCAGGATCGCCAGCCTTCAGATCGTCCAGGAACTTGGAACACGCAGCCATGCGGGCAAAGTTGTGCTGTTCCGCATACTTGATCGTCTGCAACTGATTCCGCATCACATGCACGCGCTCAGACTCGGGCAGCACCGCTGCGGCCACCACCAACGCGAGACCTGCGGCGAGGAAGAGCCAACCAGGGTCGGGATTGAAGAACGGAAGCGTGACCCGCATCCGATCTTCATCGGCAAGATGCGGGGAAATCCTGAGAATCAGACCGCGGGAGGCTGCTCCGCCACGGCCTCCATCTGATCGATGATCGCCCGCAGTTGCATGCGCGTTGCGGGAGCGCCCCAGAGAATGTCGTACTCAATCCGCCAATTGCAACGCTGCACGCGGCATTGTCCTTGGAATACGAATGGCGAGCCCGTCAGTACAAGCGTGCAGGAATCAAAGGTGCAGTCGATGAACGCGCTCCCGGCCAGATGCACGGTCTGCCCGACGAAGTTTCGCTTCTCATGGCGAGTCAGTTGAATCGGTGCGGGCTGGGCGGCCTGTGCCGCCTGTGGCTGCGCGGGCTGCTGCGGCGCACCCCCCGCCTTTCCACCCGATCCGAGACTCCACGGTCCGCCTGAATCCCGACTGATTGAACGCTGCTCCATCGTGAGTGCTCCTGCTGTTTCCTTCCGACACTTTTGCTTCGATCTCGGACCTCTTCAGGATCAGCCGAGGTCTGGGAACGCCTTCCGAACGACACCGACCAAATCCTTCACATGCGATACGGACTCGTCGAAGAGTTTTCGCTCGTCGGCATCGAAATGGATTTCCACGACCTTCTCCATGCCGCCCGCGCCAAGCACGCACGGCACGCCGACAAAGTAGCCACCGCCTTTTTGGCCTGGCGCAACACCAAATGCATCCTCGCAGTACGCCGCACAAGGCAGGATGCGCTTCTTGTCCTTCACGATTGCCTCCACCATCTGGATCGTTCCCGATGCGGGTGCGTAATACGCGCTTGTCCCCATGAGTTGAACGATCTCGCCGCCGCCCACCTTTGCCCGCTGCATGCAGGCGTCGATGCGCTCCTTCGGCAGAAGCATGCTGATCGGAATGCCGTGCACGCTGGTGAAGCGGGCGAGCGGCACCATGTCATCACCGTGACCGCCGAGGAGCAGCGCCTGAATGTCCTCCACTGAGCACCCAAGGTCCATCGCAAGGAACGCGCGGAAGCGGGCCACATCGAGGCAACCTGCCTGCCCAAGGATTCGATTCGTTGGGAAGCGCGACGCCTTCCATGCCGTGTACACCATTGCATCCAGCGGATTGCTGACAACGATCATGACCGCTGATGGGGAGTGGTGCGCCACTTTTTGTGCCACATCTCGAACAATGCCGACGTTGGTGGCGATCAGATCGTCGCGGCTCATGCCAGGCTTGCGCGGAATACCTGCCGTGACGACCACCACATCGCTGTTTGCCGTGTCCGCATAGTCCGCAGTGCCGACCACGCGCGAGTCGAACTCCTCGATGGGTGCACAGCAGAGCAGATCGAGCGCCTTCGCCTTCGCCACGCCAACGCGGTCCGGAATATCCAAAAGCACAATATCGCCGAGTTCCTTCGCGGCGGCCCAGTGGGCGCATGTGGCTCCGACATTTCCAGCTCCAATGATCGAAATCTTCGCGCGGCGCATGAATTCCTCTTCAAGTGTTGATGGGATGACACAACCTAGTCAGTCACGGATCGAGGATCATATCGCTGCTCCTCGTTCGCGTCCGAAGCACAAAAACGCACGACGGCGGACCTCGTGGGGCCCGCCGTCAGTGAATGCGCCAGAAAGGACTCGAACCTTCGACCTCACCCTTATCAGGGGTGTGCTCTAGCCAGCTGAGCTACTGGCGCGCGGACATTGCAGTATAGCGGACACACAATCGGTTGCTGCACGCTTGCGCGGGTACGCATCACCATTCAGGTGTCGGACCGAAGATCGGCTCCACAACATCCTTCAACGTGATGATGCCCAAGGGTGCGGATGACGTTCCATCCCAGACAACAGCCATTGTTCGCCGGGCCGATCGCATGGTGCGCGCAGCATCGAGCACCAACATGTCGGGGGCGATCACAAGCGGCTCCTGAGCAATGCCCGCGAGCGGAGTTTGCGGCTGCAGCAACGCCTCCAGCGACGACACGACTCCAACCACCGTTGTCTGTGGCCCGACGGTGCGGAAGATCGGCACTCGACTGAACGACTGCTCGCCGAAAATTCGGCTGCGTAACTGCGCGGGTGCATCTTCAGGCAGCCTGACCACCCGCGCCCATGGCACCGTGCATTGGCTGACAGGTCGCTCCGAGAGACCGAACAGTCGGTCCGCCATATCCAGGTGTACATCCTTGATCAAATCCGCTTCGATGCCATCGCGCAGAGACTGCAGGACACGTTGCCGTCGAGGCGCCTCCTGATCCGGGCGGAATCCAAGCAGGTACGACGCGCCATCGCCAAGCAGGCGAACAACTGGAACGATGCCTGTCCATGTCAAGAAAACACGCAGTACAAGCAGGATGCCTGAGCATGCATAACTCCATGAGTTCGTGAAAACACGGAACAGTTCTTTCGGCAGCGCATCACCGAAGAGGAACACAAGCGGAAGGACGATCACCGTGTTCAAAAGCGTGAGTCGCACCGGGTCATCGGTGATCCTCCCGAGCGACCATGTTGTGGATGCGCTGAGTGCTGCGTGCGCAAGATTCATTCCCACCAGCACCGTGGCGAGGAGTCGGTTGGGGTGCTGGAGTTCGGCGAGTAGTCGGCGTGCCGTCGACTCATTTCGCGCAGCCCTCGCCGCAAGTCGAACGCGATTGAGCGTGTAGATCCCAGTTTCCATGCCCGCAAGCAGCCCGCAGACCAGCAGCGACAGGATGCCAACGACAAAGGGAATCCAGCTCATGGCATTGCCTCCCTTGGCTGATGCTGGTTCTGCACGATGACATGACATACTCGGTTTCGTTCCACCCCATCGACGCGGAGGTGGAGTCCCGCAAACATCACTTGCTGTCCATCACTCGGCAAGTTGCCGAGTGTTTCGATCACAATGCCGCCAACGGTCGATGCCCGAGTCATCGATCGTGGAACCTTGAAATGGCTGCAGAACGCGGAAGCGGACATGCGACCATGCACGCGGATTCCGGACGCCGTCGTTTCAGGCGTGCTGATGGCGACTTCGTCCACCGCCACGATGTCCCCGACTACCTCCTCTACGGCATCTTCGAGTGCCACGATCCCTGCGGTGCCGCCAAACTCATCCACCACGACCGCGAGGCTCGTGCGCTGTGCACGGAAGAGATCAAAGAGCTGCTCCAACTGAGCAATATCGGGGACGAACGTCGGCTGCTGCATGTGCACTTCCATGGAAGCCTCGGCGCCTTTGGCGTCGAGCAGGTATCGACGAACATCAAGCACCCCAACGATACGGTCGCTCGATCCATCGACAACGGGCAACCGCTTCAGCTTGGCAGCCTGAGCACGCGAAATGATCTCCGCACGCGTGCTCGTGCGAGGAATGGACACCATTTCCGTACGGTGCGTCATGACATCACGGACTCGAGTACGGCGCATCACCAACAGTCGTGAAAGCAGCGCCTCTTCCTCACCGGTGATGTCGCCCTGAACGCGTGCGACTGCGACAAATTCGCGCAGTTCCTCTGCCGAAGGGCCGCTGGAAGGCAGTGACGGTGCCGTGATGCGATGGATAGGCAGGAAGATCAGCAGGTCAATGACCATACGGATGGGAAACAGAAGCCAATGCAGCGCAAGGACCGGATAGACGACGAGCGGCGCGACTCGCTCTCGCATGGAGTTGCCGACCAGCTTCGGCAGAACCTCTCCGAGCACAATCAGCGCGATCACCTCAAAGAGACCGATGACCACCTTTGCCGCCGTCGATACCTCTGCATCCTGAAGAACAACCGATGAGATCGCGAAGTACAGCGAATTGACGCACATGTTCGCCAGAATCACCGTCAAGAGCAGCCGTCTGGGTTCGGCGAGCAGCCGATCGATGATGCGAGCGGCCTTTGGACGCCGCTGCCGCAAACGCCAACGTTGGTCAGAACTCAGACCAAACAAGATCGTCTCTGATCCCGAGCAGAGTGCGCTCGCTGCAATGATCGGAGGCACGGCGAGCAGCAATGGGTGCATACTCACGCTTTCATTCTCCCTTGACCGACGGGTTGTCGCTGTGCGTCTTCATCCAGCCTCGCAAGAGCACGAAGATGTGCGAGGACTCGACGCGCGGCGGACCAGTCGACCGATGCAGATGAAAGCACAAGGCCAAACGCGTGCTCCTGTGCCGCCTTTTCCAAGGCGATCCAGTCGCGGCACTTCGCGATGTCGTCCGATGTTGTCGCTTCGGAGAGGGCATCACGCCTCGACAACATTTCGAGCAATACCTCCTGCGGCAGTGCCACGGAAGCGCCAGCAGCATCCCCCAGTCCAATCAGTGCCTCTGCGCGCTGAAGAGGATCGCACAGGATGGCGACTGCCCGGTTGATTCGAGCACAGTGCGCCACCGCAGCGTCGTGGGCGACTCCATTTCTGTGGCGATCCGGATGATGTGCCGCAAGCAGTCGTGCCTGCAATGCTCGAATCTGCATCACATCCACGGACCACGAGCGCTCCACACCGAGCAAGGAAAATGGATCATCCGTCCGATCAGGCATACCTGTGCACCCCCTTGCCGTCCTGCATGAACGATTAGTCCTGCGACGGCTTCGCGCCTCCGCCCGAATCAGCGCGCCGAATGGAGGGCGGACGAGACGAAGGTCGCCGTGCGGAGGGTGCGGTTGTTCTTGGCGGCTT
This sequence comes from Planctomycetota bacterium, assembly GCA_016872915.1. GTDB lineage: Bacteria > Planctomycetota > Phycisphaerae > Phycisphaerales > SM1A02 > F1-60-MAGs104. The sequence goes on from VGYQ01000032.1 coordinate 17,980, forward strand.
GGCATCGTTCTCAGCAGCTGAATCCGCTTCCGCAGGGGGGCTGGGCGGAGACGGAGGCATTGACGGCGCACGGGGAGGAGAGGGCGGAGCAGTTGGAGCGCGGGGCGGCGAAGGAGGTACCGATGGTGCGCGCCCCATCCCAGTAGCGGGAGACGGTGATGCGGGGCGCCCCGACGCCGGAGTGCCCCGAGGAGTTCCCATCGGTGGACGAGAACTGGGCGCGCCGAACGGGCGCTGAAACCCAGGACGTGGAGCACCACTCGGGCCGCCAGCGGACGGCACATCTCTGCGCGGTACAGAATTCCCTTCACGCCACGGTTGTTGCGGACGAAGGGGTTGATTGCGGGAGAAACCAGAGGATCCGCCGGCACCAAGTGATCCAGGACCGAGTGGGCCACGTCCACCACCGCCACCTCCACCGTAATCACGGTTGGAGTTTCCGCGGCCGAATGGGCGACTCGAGGAGCGACCAGTTCCGCCACGCTGAGGAAAGCGTCCACCGCCACCGCCCTGTCCACCGCGACCTCGCCCGGGCTCCTTCTTCGGCGGGAGCCCCTTGCGCTTTTTCACCGCTTCATTCACAACAAGTGGTCGACCGAGGAGAGCCTTGCCATTGAGCGTTTCGATCACCAGTTGACCGCGCAGCTGATCGCGAAACATGGCGATGGCAAAACAGCGGCTCCGACCAGTTTCGGGATCCGTGACAAGCACCAGATCCTCCATGTCGGTGAAAGCAGACAGCAACTGCTTGAGATGATCAAGCGTTGCCTCGTTGTCTAGGTTGCCGATGTAGATCTTGAACACGAAGGACTCGTCCGAGCCCCGGAGTCCGAACTATAGCAGACCTCAGAGTACCCATAAACGCCAAGGCGTGTCGATTGCTGTCCACCTTGCCCGCCCGGGGATCAGCAGGATGGAGGGGACGATCTTCCAAAAGGGCCACAGAGGATGTCAAAGCAGTGCCCCAGCCCGACAAAAAGCAAAAGAGCCTCGCCCAGTTTCCTGGACGAGGCTCAAGAAGTCGGCAATGACCTACTTTCCCGCTGAGCAGTATCATCGGCAGCGAAAATTTCACTTCTGTGTTCGGGATGGGAACAGGTGTTTCCTTTCGCTTGTTGTCACCGACAAAACCGTGGAAGCCCTGTCGGGCCGCCGCGGCTGAAGTCGAGGTCTGATGTCGCATGAGGCGGCTAAAGCCACCCCAAGCAGTCATAACGAAACAATCAATCTTGCAAAATCACACGCGCATTGTTGCGCGTGGTTCGAGCGTGTCTGAGCGCGTTTGAGACGAGCAACATGAGTTGCTGGTCGCCTTGCACCGAGCCCGTAAAACGGGACTTGGTAGACAAGGCCAAGCAATCGACCGTTAGTACCGCTTCGCTGAATGGATTACTCCACTTGCACGTGCGGCCTATCAACCCGGTGGTCTACCGGGGGTCTCTCGTCTTGCGACATGGAACACTTATCTTCAGGGGGGCTTCCCGCTTAGATGCTTTCAGCGGTTATCCCTGCCGTACTTAGCTACCCAACTATGGACCGAGCGGTCCAATTGGCACACCAGGGGTACGTCCAACCCAATCCTCTCGTACTAAGGTTGTCGCCTGTCAATGTTCCTGCGCCCATGGCAGATAGGGACCGACCTGGCTCACGCCGGTCTGAACCCAGCTCGCGTTCCGCTTTAATGGGCGAACAGCCCAACCCTTGGGACCGCCTTCAGCCCCAGGATGCGAAGAGCCGACATCGAGGTGCCAAACCGCTCCGCCGCTATGGACGCTCGGGAGCGATCAGCCTGTTATCCCCGGGGTACCTTTTATCCGTTGAGCGACGCCCCTTCCACACGGGAACGCCGGATCACTAAGGCCCACTTTCGTGAGTGCTTGCCCTGTATGGCTTGCACTAAAGCTGGCTTATGCCTTTGCACTCTTGGTGCGGTTGCCAACCGCACTGAGCCAACCTTTGCACTCCTCCGTTACTATTTTGGAGGAGACCGCCCCAGTCAAACTGCCCGGCATGCAGTGTCCCCTGCCCAGTTTCATGGGATTCAGGGTTAGACCACGAATTCAAACAGGGTGGTATTTCACCAATGACTCCGTCCCGCCCGAGAGCGGAACTTCAAAGTCTCCCACCTATCCTACGCAGTTCAAATCCATGATCGCTGCAAGCGTACAGTAAAGGTCCACGGGGTCTTTCCGTCTTGCCACGGGTAGGCGGCATCTTCACCGCCACTACTATTTCACCGAGTCGGTCGTGGAGACAGGGCTCCAGTGATTACGCCATTGATGCGCGTCGGAACTTACCCGACAAGGAATTTCGCTACCTTAGGACCGTCATAGTTACGGCCGCCGTTTACTGGTGCTTCGGTCGCCAGCTTCGCTTTCGCTAACCGGCTTCCTTGACATTCCAGCACCGGGCAGGCGTCACACTGTATACGTCCTCTTGCGAGTTCGCACAGTGCTGTGTTTTTGATAAACAGTTCCCAGAGCCTTTTCTCTGCGCCCTCTCTTGCGAGTAGGGCCCCCTTATCGCGAACTTACGGGGTTAAATTGCCTAGTTCCTTCACGACCGTTTTCTCGAGCGCCTGAGGCTATTCGCCACACCCACCTGTGTCAGTTTTGGTACGGACGTTGTATTCGTAGCGTTGCGGTTTTTCTTGAAACTCCGCCACCCCACACCGGCCATACGGCCTGGACTCTTTACAGTCCCGTGGAACTTTGGAATTCGTCACGCACGCATCGGACCTCATACAACGGGGACGGAATATTAACCGTCTGTCCATCGACTACGCCTTTCGGCCTTGCCTTAGGATCCGCCTAACCCTGGGCGGATTTACCTTGCCCAGGAAACCTTAGGTTTTCGGCGAGGGAGATTCTCACTCCCTTTATCGTTACTCAAGCTGGCATATTCACTTGCTATCGCTCCACCAACCCTCGCGGGAAAGCTTCAATGCTGATAGCGACGCTCCTCTACCACCGTCAAAGACGGTCCACGGTTTCGGTACAAGCCTTATTCCCAATAATTATCGGCGCCAAATTCCTCGACCAGTAAGCTGTTACGCATTTTTTAAATGGTGGCTGCTTCTAAGCCAACATCCTGGCTGTCATTGCAATTCGACTACCTTATGAACTGAGGCTTGTTTGGGGACCTTAACCGATGGTCTGGGTTGTTTCCCTTTTGACCGCGGACATTATCGCCCGCAGACTTACTCCCGGGACTTGGCACATGGCATTCGGAGTTTGATTGGACCGAGTAGCCGGGTAGGCCCTCAAAATCCATTCAGTCGCTCTACCTCCATGTGTTGCTCACCGAGGCTAGTCCCAAAACTATTTCGAGGAGAACGAGATATCTCCGGTTATGATTGCACTTTAAGCCCTCCCCACAGGTCATGCCAGAACTTTTCAACGTTCACGGCTTCGGTCCTCCAGAGGGTATTACCCCTCCTTCAACCTGCCCATGGGTAGATCAACCGGTTTCGCGCCTACCCCATGCGACTTGACGCCCTTGTCAGACTCGGTTTCCCTTCGGCTTCGCGGTGTTGCCGCTTCGCCTTGCCGCATAGAGTAACTCGCCAGCTCATTATGCAAAAGGCACGCCACAACCCTTGCGGGCCGTGACCGCTGTGTAAGCACACGGTTTCAGGTACTTTTCACGCCCCTTATCGGGGTACTTTTCACCGTTCAGTCGCCTTACTGGTTCACTATCGGTCGTCGAGGAGTACTCAGGCTTGGAGGGTGGTCCCCCCATGTTCAGGCGAGATTTCACGAGTCTCACCTTACTCAAGGCCATTGGGCGGTTTCATGAATACAGGACTATCACCTTCTTTGGTCCGCCTTTCCAGGCAGTTCATCATGTTGCCGCTTTGATCCGCGTTCGCTCGGCGCTACTTGCGGAGTCGCTGTTGCTTTCCTTTCCTGCAGCTACTGAGATGTTTCAGTTCGCTGCGTTCGCTCCTGCACCCTATACATTCAGGTGCAGGTGACCCTTGCGGGCCGGGTTGCCCCATTCGGAGATCCCAGGATCGGCGTTTGGTTACCAACTCCCCTGGGCTTATCGCAGGTTCCTACGTCCTTCATCGCCTCTCGACGCCAAGGCATCCACCGTGTGCCCTTTCTAGCTTGGCCACGCCTACCGAATCCCGGTTTGCACCGGAGCTCAATGAGCGCGACCAGCCTTCAAGCTGCTCATTTCAAACTAAAAAAAACTCGAAAAAACACGCAGATCTGCGGGCCGTTGGAACGACCCGCACATCCGGATTCTTGACTCGATTCACATGCTTGCTGAATGTGGTTGAACAACACACCGCACTCAGCATGCGACATCAGATCCTCAATTGTCAAAGATGATTTCGAACAAACCAAACTTGCAAACCGAGCTTGCGCTCGCTGCGTGTTGTGGAACAGCGCAGAAGGAAAAGCGTACCCAAAGCCCCGAGGGCTGTCAACCGCTTCGCGCCACGATCGCGCCGTCTCGCTGTTTCCGCAAACGCAATGCGAGCCTGACGCCGAAGTGCTTGTCGGACATAACTTTACGAGTGAAATCGAGCTGGGCCGCATAGAGGCGTCGAGCTCTCCGGCACTCTGGCAGTCCACAATCCCGCCCTCAGACAGCGATCAAGACGGCCCGATCACTTGCCTTCACGCGCAGCAACCTTCTTCGGTGATGCAGCAGCTGAGCGATCTCGAAATTCTCGGTAGGCCTCCGACTCCTTGTCACTCAGGGTGCGGGTCTCGATTGCAGATTGCCCCGTCGCAGAGATCGCTTCGAACACTGCAATGAGTCCATCTGCCCCGTCATCGAATATATCAGTGAGATAATAGGGAGTTCGGAAGTCACCGCCGCCACTCTTCCCAGCAGTATTTTTCCCAACAGGATCGCCAACAAGAACATCCTCGGTCGTGGTACGGACAACGCCGTCGATATACCGAAAGAGCTCCACCGTCACGCGACGACCGCCCACTCCATCCCTCGCAGATCCGCGGACAAGAAAAAACTGAGTGGCGTCTTCGATCGTGATATCCGATCCCCACGCGGAAAACGCCGACGCGATTCCTGGCCCACCATCCAGTGGCTGCTGCTCTTTGACCAGTACATCCCGTCGAGTAAAGAAGGGATTGAACACAACGACCTTTGCCCTGTACTGGTAAGTCGCACCATCCTGAACATCAAAATCGTGCGTCCAAACCACAAGCTCATCACGATCACGCAGAGCCGGCTCCGGTGCGGCCTCCGTCCGAACTGCAAACTTCTCCTCGGGGTATGCCTTGGCAAATGCTTCTTCCAACTTTTTCAAGCTCGCCTTTTCTCTATCGAGTTTTTTCGTGAGCGCAATCCGAGCCGCTTTGTTGGCCTCCTGCCCTTCCGCATCACGCTTCTCCTTCTTCATGGAGCCCCCGCCACCCATGCCAGGCGGTGCCCCGCCTCCCCCCTTGTCCTTCGGTGGCGCGGCACTGTCGCCAGCGCCGTTGTTCGACCCAGGCGGCGGAGGATCAAGACGCCCGCCCTTTTCTTCAAGCTGTTTCGCGGTGCGCTCAACCTGAGCGCGCGCGGCTGCAATCTTTCGTTCATCGCGTTGACGAGCTGCAACGACTGGATCAACCACTGGAGCTCCCGCCGCACCACTTGTTGGGGCCGGTTCGATGAAGTACCCGCCCTTCATCGGAAGCAGCGGAGGGTGCAGGATGTCCATCTGTGCATCAATATCCGACAATCCCTGCGTGAGCGAATCACGAAGGGAAGCGGCTCCCACAGTCGCCGATGAAATCTCGCTGCGATACGAGAGCGCGCCGACCACAGGCGCCACCTCGACGGGGTCTCCCCATGATCCATCCGGCTTCTTTTGACGACGCTCGAAGACCACATCGACGATCACCAGGCCACCGGCATCCGAACCGTTGGTCCACGGTGCCTTGATCCGCTCGCGGGGAGGGCGATCGGATGACGACGCGTTTTGCAACTCCGCCCAAAGCGCCTTGAGCGGAATCGTGGCAGTCGGCGTTGCCCATGTGACATCCGCAGACTCCGACTTGAGGAAACGTTCCACGAACTTGGGAGATGACTTCTCAAACTCCTGCAAATCCTCCGCCGCGATCGCTGAAGCATCGAACGCATCTCGGGTGACCAACACTCGCCCTGCCTTGGGCGCCACGAACTTTGGCTCGTAGAACCAGACGTTGCGGTCACCCGCGAGCCCTGTCAGCATGCCACCGAACCAAGGGCGATTGCGCGGGAGTGGCCCCGCCACAAGTTCCGCATCTCGCCTGACAGCGAACTCATCCGCCGAAGACACGCTTTTCCGCTGTGGAATCTTGAGATCCTCTGGCAAATCACCATTGAGCTTCCGTTCGATGGACTGTCCCTGCTTTGTCAACTTCTCCTCGAAGTCACCGATCGAAAGCGACTCGCTCCCAACCTTGACCGATGTACCGCTCAGGACAAGTTCCCAGACGAGCACGCCGACAAGTGCGACGCCAGCGCCAGCCGCGAGCATCTTCTCCCAGTGCAACTCGATGAAGCTGATCTTCTTGGCTGCCATCGTGAAAAACTCCTGTCAACGAAAAGGTCGTTGTTGCGCGTATGTGACGGGGGCTGATCAGCCGGCGCCACCATCCAGTCCAGTCTCGCCGCCCTGCACCGTACCCGAGGTGCCCAACTTCTTCCGAACAGGATCCGGCATGAACGGACCCGTCCACTGCCTCAGCCAGGCGCTGTCGATCGTCAAAGTGACGAGTGATACGGGTTCCTTTGCGCCGTAGTAATAGCCCTCCGCAACGGCTGCGAACGGATCCACTGGCGTCACGCGGACATCCGTGACCACAACAAAGTTGCGCTTCGCTAATGCGTTCAAAAAGGATGGAATCTGCGAGGTTTCCACGACACAGCGCACCACAGCCGTGTGCACATCAAAGAGCTGGTTGGTCGCCCAGCCGGAAAGACTCTTCTCGTAATTCTTGGTCACTTGAGCTTGCGGGTCAATCGCGG
>VGYQ01000033.1 GCA_016872915.1 Planctomycetota bacterium
GCCATGCGCCCATTCACGATCGGCGTGGGCGTGATCGTGTCGGCAGCGAGCAGTGTTGCGGTGCCAAGTCCGTGATCGCGCTCCGATGCACCGAGTGCGTGCGCCATCCGGGCGACGAGTGCGATGGTGTAGGAGCTGTCGACGGCGGTTGAGAGGACCGTTTCCATGCCGTTGATCTTGCCTTGTGTGACGACGGCCTCGACTTCCTCGAGTGCGCCGATGAGCGATGGCTTCACGACTTGCACATCGACGCCGGGCGCGCCACCCATTTCTTCGGTCTTCAGACCGAGATGAATGGATTCGTCGATCGCCATGGTCATGCCGACGCGGCGCGAGAGTTCGCTGAGGTCCTTGTCGTCGCGGAGCGCTTCCTCCACGTATTCGATCCGCGCAGGATCGAGGCGGCTGAGGAGGCGTTCGGCTGCTTGCAGCGTGAGGAGTCGATTGCCATCCAGACGGAGGCGGACTTCGGAGCCGACGAGATCGAGGATGGCGTGGATGGTGCGGAGGTCATCGACCGGCTTGCCGCGTCCGATCTTGATCTTGATCGTGTGGAAGCCGTTGAAGAGTCCTTGCGCGTGCGCGGCCTTCGCATCGCGGACACCGCCCGAGAAGAATGCGTTGACGCCGATGTCGGTGGCGGCGGGCGGGTCTGCGAATCCGAAGCGGGGATTTCGTGAGGCGGTTTCGACCGCGCAGGAGAGTCCAAACGCGGCGCTCGGCCACATGGGTGTCGCATCGTTCGCGATCGCTTCGCGGAGAGATTCGACGGCGTTCTCGAGCGTCTCCTGATGAAAGCCAGGCAGCGGCGCGACTTCGCCGTAGCCGAAAGCGCGTCCGCGCTTGACGCGGAGCATGACACCGCGGCGTGATGCAAGAAGCTCACTGCCAACTCGATAGGGCTTGTGAAAGGGCAGTTCGAAGTAGGCGAGGTCGAGGTTCATGCAACCCATCCCGCCGTGAAGAGCGCACCATACAAGAGCAGTGCGAAGCCAGTGAGTACGAGTTCGCGGTTGAGCGCACGCCCTGCCGATCCGCGCGCAATCCGCCATGCACTTGGCAGCAGCAGTGCAGGTGCGGCAAGCGCAAGGAGCGACCAGCGGTGATCATGCATCAGCGCCCCTGCCATGTTGATCGCTACGACGCCCCCCAGTGTCGCGATGTACAGCGCGCGCATGGGGGCTTGCCCGAACCGCACCGCGAGCGTGCGCCGCCCCGCGATTCGGTCGGTCGGTTCATCGCGGAGGTTGTTGACGCAGATGAGCGCTGTCGCGAGCAGTCCCGGGGCGCAGCCTGCGAGCGCGGCAATCGAGGACCACTCGCCTGTCTGCCCAGCGACCGTCGCCGCGACCGCGATGGGTCCAAAGAAGAGGAACGCAAACGGTTCGCCAAGCCCCGTTCGCGAGAGGGCGTAGGTGCCGCCCGAGTAGGCGAAGGCAAGCGCTACGGACACTGCACCGAGCGGCGCGAAGATCCAGCCACCGCTGGATATCAGCACGACGCAAGCGGGCAGCGCGACGAGTGCGAGGACGAGCCATGTCGCTCGCCACATCGCTTGCGGCGAGATGAGCCCGCTCGCGACGGCGCGCCGCGGCCCGAGACGATCGACCGTATCAGTGCCTTGCACGCCGTCGAAGTAGTCATTTGCAAAGTTGCACGCGATCTGCACGGCGAGCGCACCGAGCAGCGCGGCGAGCGCGGGCTTCCAGCGAAGCGCGCCCTCGCTGTGCGCGACCGCGCAGCCCATGGCCACGGGCGTGATCGCAGCCGAGAGCGTCTTCGGGCGCGTTGCGGCAATCCAGTTGGAGAGGGTTGAACTCATGCAGCGCCGTCACGGTCGGCGCGTGAACTTCTCGAAGTCGGGTGGACGCCGTTCCATATACGCGTGGTGGCCTTCCTGCCCTTCCTCGGTCATGTAGTAGAGCAGTGTGGCGTTGCCCGCCAGCTCCTGCAGACCAGCCTGCCCATCACAGTCCGCGTTCAATGCCGCCTTCAGGCAGCGGATCGCCAGCGGCGACTTGGCCAGAATCTCGCGCGCCCACTGCACGGTCTCGGTCTCCAGCCGATCAAGCGGCACCACGCAGTTGACGAGTCCCATCTGCAGTGCCTCTTGTGCGCTGTACTGCCTGCACAGAAACCACATCTCGCGCGCACGCTTCTGCCCGATGAGCCGCGCCATGTATGACGCACCGAACCCGCCGTCGAACGAGCCGACCTTCGGCCCCGTCTGCCCGAACACCGCATTGTCCGCTGCAATCGTCAGATCGCACACCATGTGCAGCACATGCCCGCCGCCGATGGCGAAGCCGGCGACCATCGCGATCACGGGCTTTGGGCAGGTGCGGATCTCGCGCTGCAAGTCAAGCACGTTCAGCGATTGCGTTCCAGCATCATCCGCGTAGCCAGCCTCGCGGCGCACGCGCATGTCACCACCCGAACAGAACGCCAGCGGTCCCTCCCCCGTCAGGATCACGACGCCAATCGATGGATCGTGTCGCGCTTGCTGAAGGGCTCTGCGAATCGACTCGACCGTCTGCGGGCGGAACGCATTGCGAACCTCTGGTCTGCAGATGGTGATCTTGGCGATGCCCTCCCACACTTCGAAGCGGATGTCGGTGAACGTGCCAGCGGACTTCCAGTGTGGCGTGCGGGGTTCAAGTGGTGTGGTTGAGGTACTCATGAGATGTTCATTTCTTGCGCCGCGAGCTGGGTGCCGTCCTGAGCAGCCCATGCTGCCGTCAGACACGCCAGCGCATCGGGCTGCTCGATGGGGAGCGCATGCCCCGCATCCTTCATCATGCGTGTGGCAACACCCAATTGTGCGCTGCGCTGCACGACAGCAAAGTATCGCGCATCGAGTTCCCCTGTGACCACCAAGCATGCGTCCCCCGCGGCTTGCAGGGTGCCCCAGCGGGGTTCATTCGTGCCTGGCGAACACCCCGCCACGATCGCAGACCAGCACTTGGCGGCATCCCCCGACTCGAGGTCCTCTCGGCGCCGCTTGAGCACCCCATCGAACGCACGCGTCGCGGTCAGCGGAGTGAACATGGGCGTCGCGTACCAATCAGCGAGGAGCGTCGAAATGCGAGAGCTGCGATCACTCTTGGTCGGAGCCTCATCGATGCCCGCGAGTCGCTCCGACAGGTGTGCGTCCACCTGCGCGCGCCTCACGCGTTCGGATGCATCCTCAAGTCCGGGGTGCGCGGATGCGAGCAGGACACGAATGTCGGCGGAGGCTCTCGCACCATCGCTCCCCTGCACCATCCACTCGAGCGCCAAACGACCGCCCATCGAGTAGCCGACGACATCAAAACCGCCTTGCAGTCGCGAATCGCGCCGAAGCATCCCAAGCAGTGCACATGCGAGCATCGGCAGCGTTGGGCGCGCAGTACCCGCGGCGATGAGTCCGCGCGCGACTTCGACAAGATCCGCGCGAACTGTCCGCGGAGCATGCGGAATCTTCTGCAGCGCGGTCTCAAACGCGCTCCAATCGTCGGGCGATCCGAGAAAGCCATGAATGAGCACGAGTGGCCTGTGCGGCGGAGCATCGTTGCCTGCACTGCGACATTCCCGTTCGGCATGAGCGGCGTTCACGGCGTACCGCCCTTTGCACGCTCGGAGCAGGCTTGCAGGCGTGCAATCACCTTGGACTGCAGCATTCTGTGGAACGCGAGGTTGTCCGCACGGTCCGTGCGAACTTCGATCAGCGAGCAGCAGCCATCGCGCGCCTGCGAGAGCGCCGCGGTGAGTGCGCTTCGAAGATCACCGCGCTGCTGCGGCTGCGCATACGACATGCCGAAAATGCGCGCGGCGGCCGCGAAATCTGCCCCCTGCGGCGCCGTACTCCATGGCTCCAAGAGCGCCGGATGATTCTGCAGGGGCAAGAAGTGAAAAATGCCGCCGCCATCGTTGTTCACGACCACGATCACGACGCCCACACCGCACGAGGAAGCAAGCGCGAGCGACGACAGATCATGGAGCAGTGTGAGATCACCAAGCAGCGCAACGGCAGGCTCCCCCGTCGCCTTCGCATGACCCACCGCAGTGGCGAGCATGCCGTCGATACCGCTTGCACCGCGGCTGACAGCGATGTGAGCACCCTCCACCATCCACGGCGCGTGCATATCTGCATCGCGCACCGGCATGCTGTTGCCGAGCAGCAGCGTGCAGCCGCGCGGCACAATCTCGGTCACGATGCGCGCGACGGATGGCTCATCCAGAGGCGCACCATCGTCCGCGTCGAGTTCCGCGTGCAGGACTGCCTCCACCGCATCGTCGGCGGCGGTCCATGCGGCCGTGCTGATCTCCCTCGACGGGGCAGGTGCGGATACTGCGGCGGGGTCGCTCTTGGCGGCGGGACCATCCGCCCGCACATCGATCACCAGTTCGGCACTTGCCGCGCGGTCTGGGTCCGATGGTTCCGTGGTGCTTCGAACGAGCATCAGCCGCGCACCGCGCGCGAGCGAGGTGGAGATCCACTCGTTCACGCGGCGACTCGAGTGCAGTGAACCGAGGCGCACCACGACATCCGGAACCTGCGGCGCGGCCGCGGGTTCGAGCAGGATCAGATCTGCATGACGCAGCGTGTTCACCTGGTGGTGCTTGCTGTCTTGCATTCCGTGTCGACTGCCGCGCAGACCGCTCCCGATGTCCGCAAGGACGGGCCAGCCAAGCGCCGCTGCGACGCGCTGCGCCACCGCGCGCATTCCAGGGGAGTACAGCGGTCCCACGCAAAGGACCGGATACTGCGCATGCCCCACGAATGCGCGCGCGCCTTCCATCACCTTCGCAGCGACGATCTCCACACTCTCCTGCGCGATCGGCTCGCGCCACGGCGCGCTGCCGCCCGTCCAACGTTCGATCTCGCCGAGCGACGCGCGGTCCCACTTTTCCACCACAGGAGCAAGCGGCTCGCGGAACGCCCAGTTGATGTGCACGGGGCCGGCGGTGTGCGATGGCGCATGCGCGCGATCCCACGCTTCGCCCGCCGTGGCGAGAACCCAACTGAGTTGCACATCAGGTCCCGCGCAGGGCATGTCGATGGTCCAGGCCGTGAAGGAGCCGAAGATGCCCTGCTGACGGATGCACTGATTCGCGCCGCAGCCATGCAGCTCCGGAGGTCGATCCGCGGTGACAAGCAGAAGTGGTGTTCCCGTCTTGGACGCCTCAACCGCCGCCGGGAGCAGATTGGCGACCGCTGTGCCCGATGTGGTCACGACGAGCGCTGCACGACCTGTCGCGCGTGCGGCGCCGAGCGCGGCAAATGCGCCACCTCGTTCGTCATGCGCAATGAGTGTTGGCACGCCGCGGAGTGCAGCGACTGCAGCGGCGAGCGGCGCCGACCGCGATCCCGGGCAGACCACTGCCAGTGAAAGTCCTCGCCGTCTCCACTCTTCGCATGCCAAGTGCGCCCACAGCGCATTCCAATTCGGTGCATCCGTGGCACCCGCTGACTTGCGCGCTGCGCTCACTGACCTGCGGCCATCCTGCGGCCGCTCCATGCACCACCGGTCTCGCGCATTTGCTGTGCGTCATCGCCTCGCGCATTCTGACGCTGCACCGCCGCGCGCGCCACAAGCGAATCGAATGGCGCCAACTTGCGCTCCGTCTCGAGCCACTCCGCATCCGGATCTGATCCCCGCACGATGCCCGCTCCCGCATAAGCAGTGATGTCCGTGCCTTGCACGAGCGCACCGCGAATGGACACGGAGAACTCGCTCAGCCCACCTGCCACCACGCCGACCACACCCGAGTAAAGGCCGCGGTGCATGCGCTCATGTTCACGAATGAACGCACGCGAGGCATCGATCGGCAGCCCACATACCGCCGGCGTGGGATGCAACTCACGCAGCAGCTGCTCATCCCCGATGCCGTCACGCAGTTCGGCGGACACTGTCGTCACAAGGTGCTGCACATGGCGTAGCCGCATGATGGTCGGTGAATCTTCCCGCGTCACGCCAACCACCAGCGGGGCGAGCGCAGATTTGATGCGACGAACCACGATCTCATGCTCACGCCTGTTCTTGTCGCTCCCAAGGAGGCGTCCCGCGAGACGGTCATCACCGCCACCATCCGGTCCGCGCGCACAGGTTCCTGCCACGGCTTCGGTCCGCACTTGCACACCCTCCCGGTGGAAGAGTCGCTCGGGGCTTGCCACAACGAATGCACTTCCCTCCCGCGGCTCAATCATGCAGTGAAACGCGCTCGGCTCCTCACTCTGCAGCGCCGCGAGCACTGCACACGGGTCGATCTGCTGCAAAGCGCTGTAGGTGCGCGTGCGCGCAAGAACGACTTTTTCCATGTTTCCCGCGGCGATCGATCCAAGGGCGGCATCGACGGCATCAACCCACCGCGAAAGATCCGCATCACCCGCGACGCGAAGTCCCGGTGGGAGCAGCGGCATCGGCGTAGACAGTTCCAGCTCCTCCAGTGCCGTGATCGTCTTTCGTGGATCACCCACCACATGTGCCGACAGGGTGACACCCGTCCCCACGCGCCGCAGTTCCACGAGAGGAAGCAGCAACTCTGTTCGGTCGAAGCCAGACCATTCCGGTGCATGCTTGCCCACTGCTCCAGGATCAAAGAATGCTCGGTAGTACAGGGCAGGACCACACAAACCGCATGCGCCCGCATTCGCGTGCAGAGCCAACAGTTGCTGCACGGCTGGATCGTTCCACTCGGCTCGGCGCAACGCGCATCCAATCCCCGCCAGCGACCAACGGCCATCACGCGAACGGAACGAGAATCGCTGCCCTGCGTGCTGCGAGGCGAGCCACCGAAGTGGATCAATCGGTTCGATGCCGACCTCAAATCGTCGAACGCGGTCGGAGCTGCCTCCCACCGTGGCGGACGAAATCAGATCGATCAGTCTCGTGCGTGCGTCCGCGAGTGGAAGCACATCATCGTCCGGCGTGTTGGTGTTTGGCGCAGTGGAGGTCAGTGTCATAGGAGTGCGCCGCGGCGTTTTCTGCCGAAGCGGTGAATGATAGGAGCCCTGACCCGCTCCGACCCAGTGCTGTAGCCTCAACATTCCGATGAGTCTCCGCCGCCGAAGAAGGTCCATGCACCATGCCGAGGCGCATGCCACGGGCGGGGCCGTTCGGCGTCCCCAGCTCGAAGATCCGCTGGTGCCACAAGGCGAGCCAGAGATGCTGTCGACACATGCGGAGGTGGCGTCATTTCTTGATCACATTCGCGCCGTTGGCTCGTTCGCCTATGACACGGAATTCATCGGCGAAGAGACCTTCCTGCCACGCATCTGTCTGGTGCAACTTGCGACGAGCGAGCGGATCGGACTTGTTGATCCCATGGAACTTTCTCAGGACGCCATGCGCTGCGTCTGGAAGGCCGTCTGCGATCCGACGCTCCAGACGCTTGTTCATGCGGGCGGCCAGGATGTACTGATCGCGCAGCGCGGAGCGGGCGACCATGCGGCATCCGTGATCGACACGCAGATCGCCGCCGGCATGACTGGAATGCCCTGGCCGCTCAGTCTCGCCAATCTGGTGGAGTCGCTCGCGGGCGTTCGACTGCCCAAGGGACACACCTTCACCGAGTGGGACAAGCGCCCGCTGAGCAAGGCACAAATCGGATACGCGGCGGACGATGTTCGTTTCTTGCCGCTGGTCTGGGCGAAGCAACGCGAACGGCTCGATGCGCTTGGACGGACCGCCTGGGTAATCGAAGAGACTCGCGAGGCAACGCGTCAAAGCGCGGACTTCGATCCGCAGTCGCAGGTTCGACGCGCATCGCGTGGATTGACCTTGCGCCCACGCGAGCTGACCGTGCTTCGCGAACTCGTGCTGATCCGCCAAGAGATGGCACAGGCCCTCAACCTACCGCCGCGCACAGCGCTCCCGGACAGTTGCCTCCTCGATCTTGCCCGAATGGCGACACCCACCGCAGATCGCATCGCACAGGTTCGTGGCATCCCGCGCACAACCCTGCAGCATTTCGCTCGAAACATCGAGGACACCATGACGCGCGCGCGCGGACTGCCACCCGAACAGGATGCGCAGTGGGCTCCGCGCCCCGAAACGGCCGAACAGCGCACACAACTGGACGCACTCTGGTCGATCGTGTCGATGCGCGCGATCGCGCTGGGCATTGCGGCGCCGCTGGTCACCTCGCGCGCAGAACTCGCGGGGTGGTTCCTCTCCGATCGCACGGAGCGCCCCCACCTGTTTCCTGCGGGTTCGTGGAGACAGGAGTCCATCGGTGCATGGCTTGAATCATTCCTTCGGGGGGAGCGCAACCTGAATCTTCGATGGCACGATGGAGGTCCAACCGCCGATGTCTCCTGACGCACACTGGAATCCACGACCGCCTGTTTCGCCAGCCATCGGCGATCATGATGTTCCGCTCGACTCTGAACACCTGACTGGGAAACATGTGGCGCTGCTTGTGACGGGAGGCATCGCCGCGATGAAGAGCCCAATGGTGGCACGCGCGCTGCGCCGCCACGGTGCGCAGGTGACTGCCATCGTCTCCAGCGAGGGACTTCGCTACGTGACGGAAGACACGCTCGCATGGAGCACCAACCGCCCTGTCGTGACGCAGCTCAGCCCGCGTGCGGAACATCTGTCGGGCAATGAGCCATTCGACGCGTACCTCGTCGCGCCCGCGACCTACAACACGATCAACAAGATGGCGTGCGGGATCGCTGACGGAACAGTCACCGCGACGCTCGCTTCGGCGCTTGGGCGTCTCGAGCGCGGCGAATGTGCAGTGCTTCTCTGCCCCACGATGCATGGCTCGATGCACACGCAGATCCTGTCGGACAGTCTCGTTCGGCTGCAATCGTTCGGCGTCCAAGTGATCGCCCCACGCGACGACTACGGCAAGCACAATCTGCCGGATGAAGAACCGATCGTGCGGGCGGTCTGTCGCGCCCTCTCGCGGTCCTCCCTTCGGTCGCGGCGGGTGCTGGTGACGGGAGGCCCGGTACCTGCACCGCTCGACGCAGTACGGCGTATCAGCAGCCGCTTCACGGGTGCGCTTGGCATCGCCATCGCGCGGGAACTCGACCTCTGCGGCTGCGACGTTGATCTCGTGCTCGGCAGCGGCAGCATCGCTGCGCCAGCATGGATCCGCCATCACATTGCACGCGATGTGACGCACTACCGCTCGCTGGTCTTGGATGCACTCGAACGCCCCGCGCATGCGGCAGTGCTGTCGGCCGCCGTCGCGGACTTTGCGCCGCAGGAAGTACGCGAGGGAAAGGTGCCAAGCGGTACAGGAACGTGGAGCGTGGAACTCCAACCCACCGAGAAGGTCATCGATGCGGTGCATCGCTTGCACCCGTCGCTCCCCATCATCGGCTTCAAGTATGAGGAGCACTGCGAAGTGGATGCACTGCTGAAGATTGCGCGCGCACGCGCCTCAATGCACGGCGCATGTGTCGCGAACCGCGGCGAGGACACTCCCGACGGCGGCGTTCAGACGGCGTGGTTCACTGCCGCAGGGCATGATCCCATTCGTATCACCGGCAAGGCGCACATTGCGCGCGCCATCCGCGAACATCTCGAGCGCGTGTGTCAGGCGCATCCGATGGCGCACGCCGCGCAGCACTGAATCGAATGCGGCTATCCTGCGGCACGATGTCCCGCACGCTCACACTTTTCACCGGTCAATGGGCTGACCTGCCGCTGGAGCGGCTCGCGCCCATGGCGCAGTCGATGGGCTACGACGGTCTTGAACTCGCGTGCTGGGGCGACCACTTCGATGTGATGAAGGCGACGGACTCACCGGCGTACTGCGAGAAACTCTGGCAGATGCTCGGCGACCACGGGCTCACCTGCGAGGCCATCTCGAACCACCTCGTCGGACAGGGCGTGTGCGATCTGATCGATGAACGCCACAAGAGCATTTTGCCGCCCGAGATCTGGGGCGATGGCGAGCCCGAAGGGGTGCGTGGCCGCGCAGCGGAGCGCATGCGGCGCACGGCTGCAGCCGCGCGGGCGTTCTTTGCCGTCAAGCCGCAGTCGCTCGGCACGGGGCACCGCGTGGTTGTCAATGGGTTCACGGGTTCATCCATCTGGCACATGGCGTACCCCTTCCCATCCACGACGCAAGAAATGTGGCAGCGCGGCTTCGAAGACTTCGCGCGCCGCTGGACGCCGATTCTGGACGCATTCGACGCCGCCGACGTCGACTTCGCGCTGGAAGTTCATCCGACGGAGATCGCCTTCGACACCGCGACCGCGCAGCGCGCGATCGAAGCGGTGCAGGGCCACAAGCGGTTTGGGTTCAACTTTGATCCGTCGCACTTCGCCTACCAGGGCGTGGATCCGATCGGATTTATCCGTCGGCTTGGCACGCGCATCTTCCACACCCATATCAAGGATGTCTGGTGGAACCGCGGCGATGGCACGGTCGGCATCTTCGGCGGCAACACCTCGTTTGGAGACCCGCGGCGCTCGTGGGACTTCCGTTCGCCAGGGCGCGGGGATATCCGCTTCGAGGACATCATCGTTGCGCTGAACGATGTCGGCTATCGCGGACCACTCTCGGTCGAGTGGGAAGACGCGCGCATGGACCGCGAACACGGCGCGACCGAAGCAGCTGCATTCGTGCGGCGACTCGACTTCCGCCCCAACGGCGCGAATCTCGACAGCACCTTCAGCCGGGCGCGGCACGCGGCTGACCCATCCGCTGGCCCGAGATCACGCCCATGAGCACCGCCGCCTCCGCGCGCAAACTGCGCATGGGTATGGTCGGTGGCGGGCGCGGCGCGTTCATCGGCGCTATCCACCGCAGTGCGGCAGCGCTTGACGGACGAATCGAACTCGTCTGCGGCGCGTTCAGTTCCGATCCCGCGTGCGCGCTTGCCTCTGGTGCGGACCTCTTCCTCCCCCCTGCGCGCTGCTACGAGTCGCTCGCCGAAATGCTGCGCAAGGAGTCTGCGCTGCCGATCGGACAGCGCATGGATTTTCTTTCGATCGTCACACCGAACCATCTGCATGCACCCATGGCGACCGCCGCAGTCAAGGCGGGCTTCCCCGTGATCTGCGACAAGCCGCTTGCGATTTCGCTGCGCGAGGCGCTCGACCTCCGCGCCGCAGTGCGCGCGGCGGCAGTGCCCTTCGCGCTCACGCACAACTACACGGGATATCCGCTTGTGAAGGAGGCGCGCGCTCTGGTGCGCAGCGGCCGTATCGGCACGGTGCGAAAGGTGGTGGTCGAGTATCCGCAGGGCTGGCTCGCCACGCGAATCGAGGCAACCGGACATCGTCAGGCGTCGTGGCGCACCGATCCGGCGCGCGCTGGTCTCGCCGGATGCATCGGCGATATTGGAACGCACGCAGAAAATCTGGCGGAGTACGTGACAGGTCTTCGCATCCGCGAACTCGCGGCGGATCTGACCTCCTTCGTCGACGGCCGACAGCTCGATGACGACGCGAACGTGCTGCTGCGATTCGAGGGCGGCGCCAAGGGAGCGCTGATCGCGTCGCAGATCGCCGTTGGCGAGGAAAACAACTTGAGCCTGCGCGTTTGGGGCAGCGGCGGCGGCATCGAGTGGCATCAGCGTGAACCCAATTCGCTGTGGCTGAAGTCCGCCGATCAGCCTGCGCAGCTGCTTCGCACGGGCACGGCTGGGCTGTCCCCCGCCGCAGCTGCGGCAACTCGACTGCCGGCGGGTCATCCCGAGGGGTACCTCGAGGCGTTCGCGAATATCTACCGCGCATTCGCTGTGCAGGTCGCAGCGCACTTGGATGGCGTGTCACCTCCGACCCATGCGCTTGACTTCCCCACCATCGACGATGGCGTGCGTGGAATGGCGTTCATCGAAGCGGTTGTCGCCAGTTCATGCGCGAATGCAGCGTGGACGCCACTCGCATCCGATGCGGCGCCGAGCGCCATGGCGAGCACACAGCCTGCGCGCGCAGTCCGTGGAGAGCGATGAGCGCACGCATCTGGATCACCGCGGACACGCACTTCACGCACACCGAGGCGATCGGTCTCTTTGCGCGTCCCGTTGCGGCCGGCGACGTGAAAGGCATGGATGATCTGCTCATCGAGCGCATCAATGATCGCGTCGCTGCGCGCGACCGCCTGATCCACTTGGGTGACTTCCTGGGACCTCGCGATTGGAAGGGCGAGGGACGCAAGCAGACCGAGGCTGACGCACACGCGCTTCGTGAACGCATCTGCTGCAAGCACATCGAACTGGTTCGCGGCAATCACGACCCTGGACCAAAGCGTCTGCGCGGACTCTTCGAGGACGTGCATCAGATGCTCTCGATCAAGGGTTGGAGTGGCGGGACGGAGCGCATCGTGTGTTGCCACTATCCCCTGAGGACATGGCAGGGCATCTTTCATGGAGCGTTCCATCTGTACGGTCACGCGCATGGTGCGATGCCGCAGCAGGGTCGCAGCTGCGACGCAGGTGTCGACTGCTGGGACTACGGGCCTGTATTGCTCGACGAAATCATCGGCGGGCTTGCGCAGGTCGCGCAGCCAGCGCTCGCAAGAATCGCTGCGCGCGCACAACCGATGCGTGCGCCCCGCAGCGGACTCGTCGAGCGCCGCTAGCATCTGCCGATCATGATCCATTGGTTCACACTCATCCCGCGCGCTCGCATGCCGCGTGTCGTTCCCTGTGTTGCACTGATCGCGCTTGCCTCGGCGACTGGCTGTGTGTCGGACGATCCCATGAACACGACCGGCGGATCCTCGCGGCTCTCGCAGGCTGCGAACAACTCATCGCAGTACACCGGCGCTTGGGATCTACAGACGACGAACATGGATGAACGCTGGAGCGAAGATCCAACCGTCATGGAACCGGACTACCCCTACGCTGGGTTGCAGCCGGGTTTTGGATCATCGGCTCTCACCCAGTACGGTTCTTGATGCGCGGGTCCCGAACCCGCGGGCGCGCTGCATCAACGAGTCACTTTTCGAACCTTGCCTGATGCTGCCGGCAGATCCGTGGGCGCCATGCCGGGACGCCAGACGCGGTAGAACCACTCTTCCCCGTCGGCGCGCTCGAGCGAACTGCGCCAACCATCCACCCACACGATTGTCGCCACACCATTGTCGACACGCCAAAGCCCAAAGTCGTACGCCTCGCATGTCTTCATCGCCATGCCGTCGGAGCGCAGCGCCATCGTGACTTCGTACTGCGTTGTCTCACCGCCGCCGGGAACGGTCCATATTCCGACGAACGGCAATCGATCACCCGTCACCTTCACCGCATTGCCCTCATCCAAAGGCTGATCCTGCGAACCTGATCCTGGCGCAAGCCTCGGCGGGTAGCTGACCTTGCGATGACCGAGCGCGCTTCGCGAAATCAGATCGCGCCACCCGCTGCCGTAACGAATGTCCAAGCAGCCGTTCACCAACTCCCATCGACCGCGTTCACCCTTCGCACCCCCGGGCCCCTTCCAGTAGGTATCGACGGCGGAGCCATCCGGCGCGACAATGACATTGAAAAGTTCATTGTCTCTGTCGGTGAGACTCCATGTCCCCACCGCCTCTTCGCGCGACATGCCGCCAGGCGCTGGCATGCTGCCTGTCCCGCCTGTGGCACAGCCGACGATCAACAGACAAGCCGCTGCCAGAAGCGCACTGGTCCTGAGGAGCGAGAGGGGAAATCGACAACCAGACCCATGCTTCATGCGTGAGACGCTACCACGCGGCAGTTCTTACTATGGCAGCATGGCACGGCAGCGCGCTCTCGTTGGCGTCATCATGGGTTCTCGCAGCGACTGGGAGACGATGCGTCACGCATGCGAGACGCTTGCGCTGCTGCGCATTCCACATGAACAGTCCGTCGTCAGTGCGCACCGAACGCCCGCACGGCTCTTCCGCTACGCGGACGCGGCGCGTGCGCGCGGCATCCGCGTGATCATCGCTGGTGCTGGGGGCGCGGCGCACCTGCCTGGAATGACGGCGAGCCGTTGCCCGCTGCCCGTGCTCGGCGTGCCCGTCGAAAGCAAGGCGCTCCGCGGACTCGACTCGCTGCTGTCGATCGCCCAGATGCCCGCAGGCATTCCCGTGGGGACATTGGCCATCGGCAAGGCGGGCGCCGTGAACGCGGCGCTCTTTGCTGCGGCGATTCTTGCGCTGAGTGACGGCCGCATCCGCGCGGCGCTCGATGCATTCCGTACTGCACAGACCGATGCGGTGCTCGCCCACACCGATCCGGCCGTGGAAGTTCCTGCGCGGAAGGGGCGCGGAAAGAAGAAGTCGCCGCGCGCTTCGCGGCGAAAGGCGTCACGGCGAAAGGCGTCACGGTGAAAGTCGGAATCGTGGGAGGCGGACAACTCGGGCGAATGCTCGGGCTCGCGGGCGTTCCACTGGGCATGCAGTTTCGGTATCTGGAACCAGCTGCGGATTGCCCTGCATCGCGGCTGGGCGAGATCATCCGAACTCCCTACGACGATCCCGATGGACTTGAACGCTTCGCACAGGATCTGGGGTTCGCGACGTACGAGTTCGAGAATGTCCCCGTCCAGACGGCGCTGTGGCTGGAGGAACGCGTCTCACTCGCACCAGGCTCGCGCGCACTCGAAGTGGCGCAAGACCGTGTTCGTGAGAAGACCACGCTGCGCGATCTCGGCGTCCCCGTCCAGGCGTTCGCATCGATCGCCAGTGCGAACGAGATCGCCGCCGCGGTCGAGCGCGTCGGGTTGCCTGCTGTTCTGAAGACGCGCCGGATGGGCTACGACGGGAAGGGGCAGCGCGTGCTGCGCAAAGACGGCGATGCTGCGGCGAGTGTGCAGGCGGCATGGGATGCGCTCGGACGGGTGCCATGCATTCTTGAGGCGTTCGTGCCCTTCGAGGCGGAGGTCTCACAAGTGGCCGTGCGCGCTCGCCGTGCAGGTGGCGGCGCGCATCATGCGTTCTGGCCGC
Source organism: Planctomycetota bacterium (assembly GCA_016872915.1). GTDB lineage: Bacteria > Planctomycetota > Phycisphaerae > Phycisphaerales > SM1A02 > F1-60-MAGs104. The sequence goes on from VGYQ01000033.1 coordinate 14,857, forward strand.
TCACGCAGAATGAGCACCGAAATGGCATCCTCTGGAAGAGCGAAGCGCCCGCGCCATGCGACCACGATGGATCGCTCGCGACGGCCGCGCGCGCGCATGTGGCGCGGCTGATGGATGAACTTGATTATGTCGGCGTGATCGCTGTGGAGTTCTTTGTGGTGGGCGGGACACTCCTGGCGAATGAGATCGCCCCACGCGTGCATAACTCGGGCCACTGGACGATCGATGGTGCGGAGACCAGCCAGTTCGAGAATCATCTTCGCGCGGTGACGGGACTACCGCTCGGATCGACCGCAGCACGTGGGGCGAGCATCATGTTCAACCTCGTCGGAAAGTTGCCACTCTCATCACGCGTGCTTGCGCAGCAAGGCGCTCATCTGCACCTGTACGGCAAGGGTGCGCGGCCAGGGCGCAAGGTCGGTCATGTCACGCTGACTGGGCAAGACGCGGCTGCGCTCCGGCAGTCTGCCGCCGAACTCGCGGCGGCGCTGCCGTGGGAAGCAGAGGACGCATCGCCTCGCGCTCGAGACGCTCACGAGCGATCGACAGCGCATCGGCACTGATGTCGATTCCCAGCGCACGCCGCCCGCTGCGGACTGCAGCCACAAGCGTTGTCCCACTGCCGCATGTCGCATCCACGACGAGTCCGCCGGGTCGGCAACATGCACGCACCAGCAGCTCGAGAAGTGCGAGCGGCTTTTGCGTGGGCCAACCTGTTCGTTCAATCGCCATGTTGTTGAGCGCTGCGATATCGAGCACATCCGTGGCCTTCTTCGTCCGACCGCGCAGGCGCGCGCTGCGTGCAGGAACGCGCGGCGCTTCAAACCAGTAGTCCGTACTCCGTCCGTACAGCAGGATGTCATCGTGCTTGCGGGCAAAGGACCGTGGACCAGAACCCCCGAGCCCATACGACCAAACAAGGTGGTTCACGAAGCACTCGGCGCCGAAGATCTCATCGAGCAGGAAACGCGCATGATGACTCGTTCGCCAATCGACATGAAGCAGGAGCGAACCATCCGGCGCCAGTGCGCGATGCGCGGCTCGCAAGCGAGGTTCCATGAAAGCACGCCACGCGCCGATGTCATCGAATCGGTCGGCAAATGCGAGTCCGCCTCGGCCTTGTCGGCGGACCCCGGTGTTGAAGGGTGGATCCAGGTAGATCAGCGACACCTCTCCCGCTGGAATCGCTGTGAGCGCAGCGAGGCAATCAGCCTGCTCGAGCCGCCACGCGGGCGCTGGGTCCGTCATGGGATGCTCAGGACGCTTCGGCGCGCGGATGCGCTCGGTCATACGCCTGCCGCATCCGAGCCGTTGTCAGGTGCGTGTAGACCTGCGTGCTCGAAAGCGACTGGTGTCCGAGCAGCTCCTGCACCGCACGGAGATCCGCGCCGTTGTCGAGCAGATGCGTTGCGAACGAATGGCGGATGGTGTGCGGCGAGATATCCGGATCAAGGCCTGCGATCTTGAGATACTTCGACACCTTTCGCCGCACCGAGCGGCTCGACAGGCGCGAGCCAAGCTTGTTCACAAAGAGCGCGTTTTCTGCACCCATCGGTACCTTTTCCGACTCCGCGCGCAGGATGTAGCGCGCCACGGATCCGAGCGCGTGCGAACCAACGGGCACGGCGCGTTCACGGCGCCCTTTGCCCTTCACTTTCAGAAGCCCTGCCTCAAGATCCAGATCGCCGCGGTTGATCGCAACCACTTCGCTGACGCGGATTCCCGTCGAATACAGCATTTCGAGAATCGCGCGATCACGTGCGCCCAGCATGTCACTGTCGCTCGGTGCCGCAAGCAGCTTCTCGACCTGGTCGACCGTGATCGCCTTCGGCAAGCGGCGCGCCTGCTTGGGCGTCTTGACCAGCGTCATCGGATTGTTGGAAGTGAACCCAGCTTTCTCCATCCACTTATGGAACGAACGGAGCGTTGCGATCTTTCGTGCGGTGGTCGCAGCCGAGTACTTCTGCTCGGCGAGGTGTGCGAGAAATCCGCGGATCGAATCGATGTTGGTGCTCAGAATGTGACCACACACGGTGTCGAGCGCGGCACCGTCACGCCGGTCGGTCGCCTGCTTCTCGCGCGCGTCATCGACCTTCAGATCATGCTCGGCAACGAGAAAGTCGGCGAACTGTCGGAGGTCGAGCCCATAACAGCGCGATGTGTAGGGGCTGAAACGTCGCTCGTCGATCAGGTAGGAGAGGAACCTTTCGATCAGTGGAACCGTCGCGCTCATGCTGTTGCCCTTTACTTTGCATTACCTGCATTGGCTCCGTTTGGTGCGGAACCGCTGCGACTGCGTTGGCGCGAACAGAACGCTCTGCCCGCCCCCAACGGTTGCATTTATCGGCGTTCCGTGCGCTCGACAATAATGTTCGTCCGATAAAAAGCAAAGCAGCATAAATCAGCGGGAATCACAGATTTTTGTCGGCGGGCGCTGAGCGGATGGGTCATGTGGGCAAGGGAGCCCACCCCAGATCGGCGGCGGCAGGGTGCGGCGGTGGCTCGGTACACTTGCCCACCCGCCACACGGCCTCTCGATTGCGTAGCTCAGCTGGTAGAGCAAGTGGCTTTTAACCTCTAGGTCCTGGGTTCGATCCCCAGCGCAATCACTCCCCTTCCCGATCCGCAGCGCCCCATGTTTGTTCTGCACGCCAACTGGGCCGGTTCCGCTTTGCACCTCTGGGGCGAATCCGTGGATGCCGCCCGCAGTGGGAAGAGCGCCACACGTGCGACCACGCATCCGTGGGGTGCGACGCCAACTGAATTGGCAAAGGCGCTCGATGCGGTGAAGGCGGATCTCGGTTCGGGCACGCCCGACACGATCCGACTGCTCCTTCCCCATCTTGCGGGTGCCCAAACGCAGGTACTGCCATCCAGCAAGCTGGCTGCGCTGCTCGGCCGTGTCCATGACGATGTGCAATCGCTGACACTCGAGCCATGCGCAGTGCCAAGCATCCGCGTTGCCGCGCCGCACGCGCTTGATCGCCTCCTGAAACTTCGCGATGCGATTGCCGCCTCCAGTGGCATGATCATCTCGGGCCATGACCTCGAGTGGTGGTACGCGCTCGCAGACTTCAGCGTGAACGCCGTCGCTGATCAACGGGTCGTACCGACCGTGATTCAGGAACAAAGCGGTTCGTTTCGCGGGCAGTGGCGCCCGTGGCTGAACGACAGCGATACGAACGAGTCTGTGTCGGACCTCATCGCCAGTATGCCTGCCGTCGTGCGTGCGATCGATGGTGCGGATGGTCAGCCGTGGCCCATTGTCGACGGATTTCTTGCCGCTGCCACGGACTCGCTGGTGCGTGAATCGCTTGTGGCGGAAACCTATGAAGAATCGATCGAGGAGTGCGACCCCACAGCAGATCCGCACGTGGCGTGGCTTTCCGGTTTGGTGCGCTCAACCGATGCGATCCGCGCAGGTCGTGGTGGCGCCTTCGACCTTCTGCGCAGTGCGCGAGGCTGGCTCGGGCTGCTGGACGATGCACGCGAATCCCGTGCGCTCTCGCTCGGGCTGCGTCTGGAGGAGCCCACTCTGGATGCGGCAGACGCCGGCATCGATGCAACGTGGCGCGTTCACTTCTCGCTCGTCGATTCGGAGACGAACGAAACGGTCATTGATGCGTCCGCGCTCTTCAGTCGCGGCAACGGACGGCGGCGCGGCGCAGCGCAGGCTCGCGACGAGGAACTGTCGGGAACGCTGTTGCAGGAACTTGCGCGCGCGAGCCGCATCTGGACGGAGCTTGACGAGGCGCTCGAAGAGGAAAGTCCAACAGGGATCGACCTCGACACGCGCCGCGCCTACCAGTTCATGCGCGAAATTCGCCCGGTGCTGCTCGAAGCAGGATTCGTGGTCGAGATTCCGACTTGGTGGGGCGAGTCGACGAGTCGCATCAACGCGCATCTGCTCATTGACTCGCCGGATGAACTTCCGCCGATGATGTCCCAGGGGGGACGCGGCGCTGCGCTTGGCAGCGGTCTGCAGTCTCTCGTCGGTTACCGCTGGCAAGTCACGCTGGGTTCGCAGATCGTTTCCGTGGACATGCTCGAGCGCCTCGCGGCAAACAAGGCGCCGCTTGTGCGAATCGGTGGACAGTGGATTGACCTGCGTCCTGAGGACATCGATTCAGCGCTGCGTTTCCTTCGCGGACACCCCGGCGGCACCATGACACTGATCGAAGCGCTGCGCATGGCCAATGGCATCGACGGACCACCCGAAGCTCTGCCCGTTGCGGGCATTCAGGCGACAGGCTGGGTGCGTCAACTCATCTCAGGCACCGATGGATCGGAGTCCTTTCGACTCACGGAGGCGCCGGCAGCATTCAAGGGCACACTCCGCCCCTACCAACTTTCCGGACTCAGCTGGCTTGCATTTCTGGATCGGCTCGGACTCGGTGGCTGCCTCGCCGACGACATGGGCTTGGGCAAGACGATTCAGCTGATCGCGTTGCTGCAACATGAGCGAGCGGTGAGCGGCGGGCAGTCAGTCGGCCCCACACTGCTGGTGACGCCGATGTCCGTGATGGGCAATTGGCGTCGAGAATTGCAACGCTTTTCACCAGAACTACGGGTGCATATCCAGCATGGGCTCGATCGTCCCGCAGGAGAGCGACTCCGGAGCGCGGCCGAGTCCGCTGATGTGGTGCTCACCACCTATGCGATCACGGTGCGCGACAAGGATGATCTGCAGGAGATCCCCTGGCGCCGCGTTGTGCTCGATGAGGCGCAGTACATCAAGAACCCGCCGACGAAACAGACCGCGGCGATCCGCGCGATCCAGTCGCAGTCACGCATTGCGCTCACGGGAACGCCCGTCGAGAACCGCCTTGCGGAACTCTGGTCGATTCTCGAGTTCTGTTGCCCTGGGTATCTCGGCAGCCAACCGGACTTCCGCAGGCGATTCGCCGTGCCGATCGAGCGCAATCGCGACCCGAAGTCTGGTGAACGCCTGCGCCATCTCGTTCGCCCGTTTGTGCTGCGTCGGCTCAAGACGGATCGCACGGTCATCTCAGATCTGCCGCCGCTCGTGGAAGCGCGCCAGCACATCACGCTGTCCGAAGAGCAGACCAGACTGTATGAACAGGTTGTGAAGACCATGCTGCAGCAGGTCGATCAAGCCGAGGGCATTCGGCGTCGCGGCCTCATCCTGAGTGCGCTCGTCAAGCTGAAGCAAATCTGCAACCATCCCGCGCACTTTCTTGGCGAGGCCGCCCCCATCGCTCCCAAGGCCGGAACAGGTACGGGCACGGCGGCAAAGCCAGGAAAGAAAAAGTCCGGCAAGCAGGATGTTGCCACGACACCCGAATCAACAACAGATGAGACCCTGGATGCGATCGAGGCGCAGGACGATCGCGCCGGGCCGATCGTGCTGCCGCCCGATGCACTGCTCCCTGCGCGCAGCGGGAAGACGCAGCGACTCATGGAGATGCTCGAAGAGGTCGTCGCCGCGGGTGACTCGGCGCTCGTGTTCACACAGTACCGAGCGATGGGGCATTTGCTCGTGGCCATGATCCGCCAAGTCCTCGACGTCGACGCGCTCTTCCTGCACGGAGGCACACCGCAGGGACGCCGCGACGAACTGGTCGAGCGCTTCCAGCGTGGCGATGGCAGCACGCCCATCTTCGTGCTCAGTCTGAAGGCGGGCGGCGTCGGCCTGAATCTCACGGCCGCCAATCATGTCATCCACTTCGATCGCTGGTGGAATCCCGCGGTCGAAAATCAGGCGACGGATCGTGCATTCCGCATCGGACAGACGCGCACGGTGAATGTGCACAAGTATGTCTGCACGGGAACGCTCGAGGAACGCATCGATCAGATGATCGAGCAGAAGACGGAACTTGCGGCGAACATCATCGGTGCCGGCGACGCGTGGCTGACGGAACTGTCGACGGGCCAGCTCAAGGATCTGCTCTCGTTGCGGCGCACGGGCATGGAGGGCGGCGAATGACCCAACTTCCCGACCAGAGCCGTCAACGGCAGCCGGAGAATCCGCGCCGCGTCATCGGTGGCTTCCGCTTCAAGCGCAAGGGAGGGATCGAAAACTTCCCTTGGTACGCGGATCCTCTGCTCCGTTCCATCCTGACGGCAGCGACCCCGGAAGCGGCCGAAGAGGGAAACAGATACGCCGCCGCAGGTCAGACAGCCACGATGATCGTGTCGGCGGGCAAGGTCGTGGCGGGCGTTCAAGGTCGTGCCTCGCGCCCCTATCAACTCGAGTTCCACTTCCGTCCTTGGACACCGGAGGAGTGGGAAAGCCTGATTACGGCGCTCAGTGCGGAAGCGCTCTACTCCGCTCGCTTTCTTGTGGATGAGATGCCGCCGGGCGTTGCAACGCTCGTGCAGTCGCTCTCCCTCGGCGCACCACTCGTGCCCTCGAAGCCCGGCGGAAAGACCGCGAGCGATCCTCGTATCACCTGTACCTGTGGAGGACAGCAGCCGTGCAAGCACGCCGTTGCAGCGATGCACATTCTTGTCGAGCGACTGGAGACCGAACCCCTGCTGCTGTTCACGCTCCGCGGCATGCCGCCCAAGCAGGTGATCGAGCGCATTCAGGAACGCCGAACGCTTTCGGCGCGTGGAGAGAGCCACGCGCACCCCCTGCCGACGGCGGCATCCGACCATTCACTCACGCCTCCACTGACATCGCAGATGGAGGACTTCTGGCGGCCCGGTCGCAGACTGCACGACTATGCGGCGCGGCCTGCCCATGCGCATGTGCCGCATGCGCTTCTGCGGCGGCTTGGCGCAAGTCCAATCGGCGGCAAGTTCCCGCTTGTCGGACTGCTGGCAAGTATTTACGACTCGGTGCGGGCGCGCGGTCTTCGCGCGCGAGACGGCGATCCGACCAACGGTACGTGAACGCGCGTCATAACTACCATCGCCCCGTGGCGGTTTCCGCACAATCGACTCGCGTCCGAAACGCAAGTGCCCGCGCAGCGCGTGCGCTGTCCGCGCAACTCGCTCCAGAACTTCGCCGCCATCGCAGTCTGCCGAGCGATGTGGCTGTCGCATGGGCGGGAAGCCGTCTGTGTGGCGCATTGCTCGGGCTGCAGGGTTTGGCGGGTGAATCGCGCGCCGAGGTGATCGACGACTGTGTGGACATTCTGGAGCCCGAACTGTGCGCGGCCTTCGAGACCACCGGCGTAGGCAAACGATCCTCAGTGGCTCAGGCGCGCCGCAGTATCCGTTCTCTGATGGCCGCGCTGCCGAAGATTCAACGCACGCTGATGCTTGATCTCCACGCCGCTTACGAGCGCGACCCTGCCGCGACGAGCCGAACAGAAATTGCACTGGCCTATCCGGGCATCCGGGCACTGTGCATTTACCGCATCGCTCACCACTTCCATCTTCAGAACGTGCCGCTCGTGCCACGCATGCTCACGGAGTCTGCACATGCGTCGACAGGAATCGATATCCACCCCGGCGCAAAGATAGGTGCAGGCTGTTTCATCGATCATGGCACCAGTGTTGTGATCGGCGAGACGACCGTGATGGGTCACAACTGCACGCTGTATCAGGGCGTCACACTTGGTGCGCGCCGCTTTGATCGCACGAAAGACGGCTCGATCCGCCGCGGATCGAAGCGTCATCCCACACTGCGTGATGGCGTGACGGTCTACGCGAATGCGACGATTCTCGGCGGCAACACCATCATCGGCAGCGGATCCACGATTGCTGCAAGCGTTCTTGTTCAGGAGAGTGTGCCACCACACTCGGTCGTGCGTCCGGGCAAGAACGAGATCATCGTGGCGCGCCATCGCTCTGTGACTGGCTCAGCAGGCAAGCGCTCAAAGCTGCGGCGCCGTTGAAACCTTCCAGCGGGCCAGTCCTCTGCAGGATTTTTGCGACTCGCGACTCGACCTCAGTTGGTGCCTTGTGGAGGAGGAGGCGGACGATTCCCGCGCCCGCCACCAGATCCGCCGCCGCCGGGTCCGCCGCCG